>NZ_JAFKIC010000108.1 GCF_017306585.1 Mesorhizobium sp.
CTTCGCCATGGGCGATCTCGTAGAGGGCACGATTGTCGTCTCCAACCGCCTGCCGAAGCCGGGCAGCAAATATGATGAACTCGCAACCCGACTTGGCGCGGATCATCCGGACGAGGTCGGCAATTCCGGCTGGATTGTCGGCTACGACGCCGCCGTGGTCCTGATCGAGGCAGTCAAGAACGCCGGCGCCACGGACTCCAAGTCGATCCGTTCCGCGCTGGACAAGATCAAGGATTTCGAAGCTCCGAACGGCAAGATCACTTACGCCGGCTTCAACCGGCGTCCGCTCGTGCCGATTTCGTTTCTCGAACTCAAGGGCGGCAAGGGTGTCTACCTGAAGCCAGCTACGATCGATCCGGCTGACATTCCGGCTCCGCTCTGAGGACATGGTCATGCTAAGCGTCGAGAATCTCGTTGTCCGCTACGGACCGATCGAGGCTGTAAAGGGCATCAGTTTCGAGGTGCGGGAAGGCGAGATCGTCTCGCTGCTCGGACCAAATGGTGCGGGAAAAACCTCGACGCTCGCTGCGCTCATGGGCCTGACCACTCCACAATCGGGAGAGGTCAGGCTGAGCGGTGAGACAATCTACGGCCAAGGGACCGCGCGGATTGTTCAGCGTGGCATGACACTCTCCCCGGAAGGGAGACGGGTTTTTCCGCGGCTCAGCGTCGAGAAGAACCTTCTCTTGGGCGGGATGATCCGGAAGGATTGGCGCAACCCCGCTGTGCTGGAGCGCATGTACAAGCGCTTTCCGATACTCGCGGAGAGGCGCAACCAGCTGGCGGGGACATTGTCGGGTGGCGAGCAGCAGATGCTCGCCATCGCCCGTGCACTCATGGCTTCGCCCAAAATGCTGTTGCTTGACGAGCCGTCGCTGGGAATCGCCCCGAAGATCGTTGCTGAGAATTTCGAACTTATCGAGCAGTTGAGGGATGAAGGAATGACGATCTTGCTCGTGGAGCAGAACGTGTTCCAATCGCTCTCGATATCCGATCGCGCTTACGTGCTCGAAAATGGACGTATCGCGGCCAGCGGCAATTCGATGGACATGTTGAACAGTGAACTGGTCCGGCACTCCTATCTCGGAGTCTCCGATCCGATGGAAGCCGCCTAGGAGGCAGGGTAAACATGGAACTCACGATCCAGTACATCGTCAATGCCTTGAGCCTGGGGGGCGTCTACGCCCTGGTCGCACTGGGGTTGGCTATTGTCTTTAGCATCTTCGGGTTCATCAATTTTGCTCACGGCGAGCTTCTAACGCTGTTTGGCTACGTGCTGTTCTATGCACTTTCGGCAGGCCTTCCATTCGGCTTTGCGGTTATCCTGGGTCTGGCGTGTGCAATGGCCTGCGCGGTGCTGATGGAGCGCGTGGCCTTTCGTCCCCTTCGTGGCGCCAATCCGGTGACGCTCCTGGTCACCAGTCTGGCGATCTCGGGCGCGTTGCAGGTCATGTTTCAGATCGGTTTCGGCACGCGACCTAAACCCCTGGTAATGCCCGGCTTCCTGTCAGGCGCTTTCAACGTTGGCTCGATCTATATCGGTTCGGCGCAGGCTATCTCCATCATTGTCGTTGCCTTGCTGGCAATTGGTCTGAACATGTTTCTCAATCGCACTCGGTTCGGCCTCGCTCTCTTGGCGTCGGCTCAGGACTTTGATGTTGCCAAACTCATGGGGATTCGCGTCAACGCCATCTATGCGACTGCCTTTGCAATCTCGGGTCTGCTGGCCGGCGTCGCGGCTCTGCTGTGGATCTCCATGCGCGGCTCGGTCGAGCCTACCATGGGGTTCAACCCATTGGTCAAAGCCTTCGTGGCCACGATCGTTGGCGGAATGGGAAGCCTGACCGGCGCCGTGGTTGGTGGCTTCTTCCTTGGCGCCTTCGAAGTGGTGCTGCAGATATTGCTGCCTCCCGACTATCAGATATTCCGCGACGCAATCGTCCTTGCCACGCTGATTGCGTTCCTGCTGTTTCGCCCACGAGGCCTCATTCCGGCCGCGGCGATGCCGACGAAGTGACGAGCCGCTCTCCCTCCATTGCGATCCGTCACGGTGATGATGGGCATGCCTGCGCGCAAGCAACGGCGAGGATAGCGCATCCGTAAGCCGGCTGACGGGAGCAACGCGCTGGCAAAAGGCGGGTGCATTCCAGAACGTCCGGTTGCAGCCACGAACCGCTCCACAATTTGAGACCCAGGTGAAAACGAGGGAACGCCATGATCGAGAACGACTTCTATTCGCAGGCAAATCACGGTCCGTATGAACTGCACGATATCGGCGACCTTGCCTTGGAAGAGGGCGGTACCATCAGGGGCTGCAAACTCGCCGTGGCCACGCACGGAAGACTGAACGAGGCCGGGGATAACGCGATCCTCGTGCCGACCTGGTTTTCCGGCACCAACAAGATCATGGAGCAGGTCTATGTAGGTCCCGGCCGGGCACTGGATCCGCAAAAGCACTTCATCGTCATCGTCAACCAGATCGGCGGCGGCCTTTCGACTTCACCGCACAACGTACCCCAACCTTCCAACATGGCGAGGTTTCCCCTTGTCCGCATCGGCGACGATGTACGCGCGCAGCACAAACTTCTGACCGAGGTGTACGGGGTCGAGAGCCTGGCGCTGGTGTTCGGCGCCTCAATGGGTGCGCAGCAGGCGTATGAATGGGCAGTTCGTTACCCGGATATGGTCAAGCGAGCAGCTCCGGTCGCGGGAACCGCCAGAAACACGGACCATGATTTCATCTTCACGCAGACGCTCATCGACGCGATCACGTCGGATCCAGGCTGGAACGGTGGCTGGTACAGGAACGGCGGCGATGTTCATGCCGGCCTGCGCCGCCATGCCGCCCTGTGGGCAGTCATGGGCTGGAGCACAGAGTTCTACAAGCGGGAAATCTGGCGCGGTATTGGCTTCTCATCGCGCGAGGATTTTGTTGTCAACTTCATGGAAGGATACTTTCTGCCGATGGACCCCAATGCACTGCTTTCCATGGCGTGGAAGTGGCAGCGCGGCGACGTCGGTCGAGTGGCCGGCGGCGACTTGGCAGTCGCGCTGGGACGCATCAAGGCCAAGACCTACGTAATGCCGATCTCCACCGACATGTTCTTTCCGCCAAGCGATTGCCACGCGGAACAGAAACTCATCCCGGGGAGTGAGTTTCGCCCGATCGAGTCGCAGTGCGGGCACTTCGGCCTGATAGGGGTAGAGCAGTCTTTCACGGAGCAGATCGACCGCAATCTCAGGGAACTGCTGGCTTCCGAGGTCTAATCTAGCGATTGGCAGATTGTCTGATCTGGTTTTCCTGGCGTCAACAGCCTCGGAGCGATCGGCCGCGGCCGGCGCCTGAATCTCCCGGGGCTAGACGGGCGCGCGATCATGCCGGGTGATCAGGCCAAGGTCCTCTACGGGCTCCGAAGGAACAGCGTTTTCACCAAGAACTGAACGGCCAATGCAGCCGGCCTCGGCCGTCATTGCTGCTGGTGGGAAGGGCGGCGTGATCGCCATTGACCCCGTCTGTAATGTATACTACAGAAATTATGATTGTCAGTTAATCTGACCATCAGACGGAATCGCCCTACACGGAAAGAGCGCCGTCCCTTGGGAGTGAGGAGTCCCTTGCGCATCGCGCTTTGGACAAAAAAGGGGAGAAACGTGAATGAAACGCCTGCTTGTTGGTGCAATTCTCAGCCTTGGCGCGATTGCAATACTGACCGCCGCCGAGGCCTCGGCCGGCACACTCGACAACGTCAAGAAAAAGGGATTCGTGCAATGCGGCGTTAGCCAGGGCACAACCGGATTCTCGTTGCCGGACGCCCAGAACAACTGGACCGGTCTCGATGTTGATTTCTGTCGCGCGGTTGCCTCGGCGATTTTTGGAGATCCAACCAAGGTAAAGTTCTCGCCCCTCTCAGCCCAGGACCGCTTCACGGCCTTGCAGTCGGGCGAGATCGACATTCTTTCCCGCACCACGACGTGGACCATGAGCCGCGATACCTCCATGGGCTTTCTCTTCGCCGGCACCACGTTCTACGACGGTCAGGGCTTCATGGTGCGCAAGGCGCTCGGAGTGGATTCGGCGCTGAAACTGGATGGCGCGGCGATCTGCGTAGCGCCCGGCACAACTACAGAACTCAATCTGAACGACTATTTCAAAGCGCACGGCATGACCTTCAAGGGCGTGGTCATCGAGGATCAAAGCCAGCTGCGGCAGGCCTATGACGAGGGCCGCTGCGATGTGCTGACCACGGATAGCTCGATCCTGTATTCCGAACGTAGCGCCTTGAAAGCGCCCGGCGATCATATCGTACTGCCGGAGGTGATCTCGAAAGAGCCGCTGGGACCCTTGGTCAGGCAAGGTGACGACGCCTGGTTCAATGTCGTCAAATGGACCTACTTCGCGCTTCTCGACGCCGAGGAACTCGGCATCAAGCAGTCGAATGTCGAAGACATGAAGAAATCGGATAACCCCGAAATCCGTCGTGTCCTTGGCGTTGCCGATGCGGGCGGTGCGGCGCCGGGCTTCGGTCCAGGCATCGGGCTTGAGGAAGACTGGGTTGCCAAGATCGTAAAAGGCGTTGGCAACTACGGAGAGATATTCGCCCGCAATGTTGGGTCCGGCACACCGCTCAACATCGCGCGAGGAGTGAATGCGTTGTGGAAGGATGGCGGACTGCAGTACGCGCCACCTATCCGTTAGGCATCGGCAAAACTCCGCGGGACCAGGTCCTCTCGGCCTGGTCCCCGCCAACCGCGCTCTCAAAGGCGATTTGAGGCCACGCAAGCACCGGGGGAGAGGGGCCGATCATGACAAAGGATGTCACGGCCATCCAAGGCGACAAAGTGCCGATGTGGAACGATCCCAAGGCGAGGGCCCTGGCCATCCAGGTGGCGGTCGTTGCCATCCTGGCCGTGGCCGGATTGGTGATCCTGCGCAACACGATATCCAATCTGTCGCGCATGGGGCAGAATTTCGGTTTTGCATTCCTGACGAAGACATCCGGCTTCGACATCTTCCAGGCGCTGGTGCCTTACTCGAGCGAGTCGACCTATGCCCGGGCACTTGCGGTCGGACTGCTGAATACGGCCTTGATCTCATCGCTCTGTGTCGTCGCCTCAACCATGCTGGGCTTCGTCGTCGGCGTCATGCGGTTGTCGAAGAATCGGTTGGCGGCGCGGATCGGGGGGATATATGTCGAATTTTTTCGCAACGTCCCGCTGCTGTTGCAGATCTTCGTCTGGTATTCGCTGATCGTCCTGCAAACCCTGCCGCCCCCGCGCGACGCCTATGACTTCCTCGGCCTTTCCTATCTGTCCAATCGCGGCTTCATGGTCCCTCGACCGCTTTTCGGTGCTGGATCGTCTTCAGGCTTGATCGGGCTCCTCGTAGCGCTTGCCGCCGCCGTCATGCTGCGGCGTTGGGCAAGACGGAGACTGGAAGAGACAGGACGTTCGTTTCCGACCGTCGCTGTGTCGCTCGCATTGCTCGCATTGTTGCCGATGGTGGGTCTGCTGCTCGCGGGTTTGCCAGTAAGGCTCGACTTTCCCGTCAAGACGACGTTCAATTTTTCTGGCGGCCTGGTCATCGCCCCCGAATTCATTGCCCTTTTCCTGGCGCTCTCGATCTACCACGCGACCTATATAGCCGAGGCCGTCAGAGCAGGCGTTTCGGCGGTCAGCCGCGGGCAGACGGAGGCCGCGCAGGCGCTTGGCCTCTCTCCCGCCCAGGCGCTGTCGAACGTGGTGGTTCCACAAGCCTTGCGCGTGATCATTCCGCCGCTGGCCACGATCTACATGGGCGTGATCAAGAATTCGTCGCTTGCGGTCGCGATCGGTTATCCGGACCTGGTCGCGGTCGGTGGCACCGTCATGAACCAGACTGGCAGGGCCATCGAGATCGTGCTGATCTGGATGCTAGTCTACCTCTCGCTGAGCCTGACTACATCCGTCTTCATGAACTGGTTCAACGCCCGCATGAAACTCGTGGAGCGATGATGTGACGGACATGTCTTTCCAGGTGCCCTATGTCCGCGATCAGGAGGCCCCCCGCCTGCCGCCGCCCGAAGGCATGGTGGGTATCGCGCACTGGCTCAGGGAAGGTTACTTCCGTTCCGTGGGCAGCGGGTTGGTCACGTTGGTGCTTGGCGCGCTCGCGGTTTGGATCGCGTGGCGCGTCATCGATTTTGCAGTACTGCGCGCCGTCTGGACGGGCGGCAGCCGCGACGCCTGCTTGCCTGCGGCGGGCACAGCGGCCGGCGCATGCTGGCCTTTTGTCGCCGACAGGTTTGGCCAGTGGCTGTATGGTTTCTACCCGATCGGCGAGCGGTGGCGCGTCAATCTGTGTTTCCTTGCCGGCCTGATGCTGATCGTGCCGATGCTGACGCCGTCTTTCCCGTGGAAGATGCAGAACGCGCTGCTGCTGTTGGTTGTCTTTCCGCTGTTCACACTGGTCATGCTGACAGGTGGCAACTTCCACCTTTCGATTGCGGATTACGCAACCACCATCGGTTTCCTGCTGTTCCTCACATGCCTTGTTCCGGTCTGGCTGCTCGGTCTGGCGCAAGGTCTCTTGAGGAATAAGATTGGCGCATGGCTCGCCGGAGTGGCGTTTGTTCTATGGCTTGCATGGATTTTCGCGGGGCCAGAGCCTGTCGCGATCGGCGGTATGGCGGTGCCGTTGCTGCCTGTCTCCATCCTGGCGCTCCTGGCGGTCTCGGCATTCCTGGCTGTACGACTCGCGATAAAGGGCGCGGGGCGCCCGGGCATCGTCGTAGCGGCGAATTGGGGCGCTGTCTGCCTGGCGGCACTGGCTATCCTTGTATTTCTGGATGCGGATTTCGGCCTGGTCACCGTCGAGACGGCCCAGTGGGGCGGCTTGACTTTGACGCTGGTCGTTTCCGTGACCGGCATCATCGCATCACTGCCCCTTGGCATTCTGTTGGCGCTGGGTCGCAGATCCACCATGCCGGTTATCCGGATTGTCTCGATCTGCTTCATCGAAGTCGTCCGCGGCCTGCCTTTGATCTCGGTTCTGTTCATGGCCAGCGTCATGCTTCCGCTGTTCCTGCCGCCAGGCGTGAATTTTGACAAGCTGCTCAGGGCGCTGATCGGTGTCGCGTTGTTCTCGTCGGCCTATATGGCCGAAGTGGTCCGTGGCGGTTTGCAGGCGATCCCCAAGGGCCAATATGAAGGCGCCATGTCGCTCGGCCTGTCGCACTGGCAGACGATGATCAAGATCATTTTGCCGCAGGCGTTGAAGATAGCCATTCCAAACATCGTCGGCAATTTCATTTCTCTGTTCAAGGATACGACTCTGGTTCTTGTCGTGGGGCTGTTCGACCTGCTCGGCATGGCTCAAACCGGCCTTCGCGACGCCTCGTGGGCAACACCGACGACGGCGCCTACCGGCTATCTCGTTCTAGCGCTGATCTACTGGGCTTTCTGTTTCAGCATGTCTCGCTATGCGACGTTCACCGAGCGAAGGCTCAATAGTGCGCGTGCGAGATGATCGCCCCATGCCAATGGATCAAAAATCATGAAAATCGGCATTCTGCAATGCGATCACGTTCCCGCCGGGCTGGTCGGCAGGCACGGGGACTACGACCAGTTTTTCATGGGGCTACTCGCGGACGAACGATTCGAATTCTCGACTTTTCCGGTGGTCGACGGGGTCTTTCCGTCAAGCATCGATGAGGCGGATGGCTGGGTGATCACCGGGGGAGCCAGTTCGGTATCGGACCCCGACGAGTGGATCGGGCGCCTCAAGGAATTTGTTCGCGACGCTTATTTTCAGCGCATCCCGATGCTCGGCGTCTGTTTTGGACATCAACTCATCGCAAGCGCCCTGGGCGGCGACGTCGGCAAGTCGAAATCGGGGTGGACGGCCGGTCCGGTCGAATACTGTCGGACTGACTTGAATACGCGCCAGATCGCTCTCACCTGGCATCAGGAGGAAGTCACGTTGCTTCCGGATTCCGCCAGGGTCGTTGGCGCCTCCGAGTGCTGCCGCAACGCCATTCTGCGTTATGGCGACACCGTTCTCACCTATCAAGGCCACCCGGAAATCAAACCCGGGTTCCTGATTGATCTGTTGGCCACCCATGGCGCCATGCTTCCCGCAACCGTCCGCGAGAACGTACTGCGCTCGAAACTGCGTCCATCGAGCACCCGCGACTTCGTTGACGAAATCAAGAAGCTCTTTCTCGAACGTCAAAACCGTCAAAAGGCTGGCGCCCCGCAGAATGCGAAAGGACCGGCAACGGCTGGAGAGGAATCCGAATGCGGCGGCCTTTGATCAAGCGCGCTGTACCTGGAAAGGCATCGCATCGTTTCCAGGAAATAGGGAGTTTTGGTAAGATTGTCTGATAGATCGCCAGAAAGACCTTGACGCCTTTCACGGCAGCTTGCAAATTGCAGTTATGTAGCGATTGCTACAGACTCCTGCGCGGATCGCAAGGCTGTAATCCGCGTGTTCAATCGAAGATCCAAGACTGGATGGAGAGATGTGATGACGAAGAATATCAAGACAGTGCCGACAAGCGATTACGACGAGGTCGTTTCTCGGGTCATGAAATATGTCGACGGCCTGGAAGTCGGCAGCTCGAATGATGTCGCCAAAGGCTTCCACAAGGATGCGGTCATGTACGGCTTCACCAATGGTGAACTGCTCGGCGGGCCGATCAAGAACCTCTATGATTTTGTCGACAAGAACGGCAAGGCGCCGGATATCAAGGTTCGCCTGGATATTCTGTCGATTACGCCCTCAACCGCGGTTGTGCGCGTGGACATGGAGAAGGATGCCATAGGGGCCGACTACACGGACTTTCACACTCTCCTCAAGGAGAACGGTGAATGGAAGATCATCGCCAAGGTCTTCCATATGTACGAAGGCTGATCCCCGCCGAGTGTTTCAGAGATTGGAATGGCCGGGGCGCTATGTTCTGGTTGGCGGTGTCGGTTGCCAGGGTGAATCACGGTGCCCAATGGGCGAAAGACTAGAAAACGGGCAAGACCGGGCGGTGATCTGACCGGTCTGGTCATGCCGCTTCGGCAGTTTCAACATTGCGGCTGTGGAACGCTTCCACTACATCGGAGATTTGGCGGAAACGAAAACGTGTAATTGCATGGCAACCATTGTTCCCCACCGCAGCAAGGGACGGCCGCGTACCTTTGACAGGGACGCCGCTCTCAACCGAGCCTTGAACGTGTTCTGGCAGCGGGGTTATGAGCCGGCGACAATAGCTGATCTCTGCGCGGCCATGGAAATCAATCCTCCCAGCCTCTACGCGGCCTTCGGCAACAAGGCGCAGTTGTTCATGGAGGCCGTTCACCACTATGAGCGCGTTTACTGGGACGCAATCTGGGACCGGATGGAGCAGGGGTCCGACGTCAAGCTGGCGTTAAGTGGCTTTTTTCATGAGGCGGCGGGCATTCTGACCTCTCAGGACGTACCGTGTGGTTGTCTTGTCATTCTTGCCGCCACAAATGTGTCGGCCGAGGGCAGGGAGGTAAACGAGGCCTTGCGCGCGATGCGTCAGGAAGGTCGAAACTGCTTCCTGACCCGGCTGCAACGCGCCGTCTCTGACGGACAGTTCTCAACCGCGACGGATGTCGACTCACTGGCCTCCACCCTCAATGCGATGCTGGAGGGCATGTCATTGCTGGCGCGCGATGGAGGCTCGCGAGAAGAGCTGGATCGTATCGCGACCACTGCAATGATGATGCTGCCCGCTTCAGCTGGCCATTAGCCCGCTTCGGCGACGAGAACCCGGATTGGCGTCATCGACGGTGCGGCAGGTACCAACTTGTTACCTTAGCCCACGTTGCCCGTTTCATCTTCCGATCGACTGATGATTCCTCCCCCACGAGCGCGACCCGGCTGCGATGCTTCGCGCGAGCTCTCATACAATCTGTCATTTTAGGCTTGACTGTCAGTATCGTTCGCTACACAAATGAAATGTAGCGGTCGCTATGAATTTTGGAGGGTTCGTGCAGCCCGGCTGAAATCCGAACCGGAAATTGGCTCTCAATGCCGTTTCGCGGACGCGGACGGCTTTGCTCGCGAAAAGCCAGGCGTTGGCAGGAGATATGGATGGGCTTGGAAGGCAAGGTAGCGGTGGTCACAGGCGCGGCCAGCGGTTTTGGCGAGGCAATCGCCCGCAGGTTCGCGACTCTGGGAGCCAAGGTCGTCGTCGCCGATATCAACGGCGACAAGGCCCGCGCAGTTGCCGGCTCCATCGGCGAGGCCGCGATCGGGGTGAAGGTCGATGTTACCTCCAGCGCCGAGATCGAGACGCTGATCGGCCGGGCTATCGCGCATTTCGGCGTTCCCGACATCGTCGTCAACAATGCGGGATATACCCATCGCACCTGTTCGGTACTCGATGTCGACGAAGCCAGCTTCGACCGGGTGTTCGACGTCAATGTGAAGTCGATCTTTCATATGGTTCGCGCGGTCGTGCCCTTGATGCGTGACAATGGCGGCGGTGTGATGCTCAATGTCGGATCGACCGCGGGCATCCGTCCGCGACCGGGGACCACCTGGTACAATGCCTCGAAGGGAGCGACCAACCTTGCCTCCAAGGCGCTCGCGGTTGAATTGGCGCCTTGGAAAATTCGGGTGAATGCCATCTGCCCGGTGATTGGTGCCACCGCGATGCTCGAGCAGTTTCTGGGCGCGCCGGATACGCCCGAAAATCGAAAGAAATTTATCGACACCATCCCTCTGGGACGCCTCAGCGAGCCGAGCGATGTCGCCGAAGCTGCCGTCTATCTCGCGACGGCAAGCTTCATCACGGGCGTGCTTCTGCCAGTAGACGGCGGCCGCACGATCTGATGCCGCCACCCCTTTCCGGGGCGAATTCGCTCCAGCACCGCCACATTGAAGAGTAACGAGGAGAATCACTATGGACACATTGCGGACTTCGGCGGCAGCCGATTTCGATGCTCCTTATGGCTTGCTGATCGACGGCAAGATCATTGAATCGAACAGCACATTCGATGTCTTCAATCCGGCCAGCAACGAGGTTCTGGCCCAGGCTCCCGACGCCAGTCCCGAGCAACTGAATGACGCCGTCGCCGCCGCCAAACGCGCTTTCCCGGCTTGGGCCGCGCTCAGCTGGGAAGAGCGTGAAGCCTTCATCGTCAAACTCTACGAGGCGCTGGAAGCACAGAAGGAAGAGTTCATCACGCTGCTGTCGCTGGAACAGGGCAAGCCGCGTCACTCCCAGGCGGATTTCGAGGTCAATCTCGCCAATCCGTGGATCCCCAAAACAGCGAAATCCAGGCTTGGCGTGGAGGTCATCGAAGATACCGATGTGCACCGTGTCGAGGTTCGTCGTGCGCCGCTCGGCGTCGTCGGTGCCATCATTCCCTGGAACTATCCCTACCTTCACGTGCTTTGGAAGTCGGTTCCGGCCTTGATCACCGGAAACACGGTGGTGTTGAAGCCTTCGCCCTACACTCCTTTGTGCGCGCTCAAGATCGGAGAGATCGTCGCCAAGGTTCTCCCGGCCGGCGTCTTCAACATCGTCACCGGCGGCAACGACCTTGGCCGCCTGCTCACCGAGCATCCCGATGTCGGGATGATTACCTTCACCGGATCGACCGCGACCGGCAAGCGCATCATGGCTTCGGGTGCGGGCACCGTGAAGCGCATCACGCTGGAGCTTGGCGGCAACGATCCGGCCATTCTTCTGCCCGACGCCGATTGGAAATCGGTCGTGCCCAGCGTGTTCTGGTCGGCCTTCGGCAATTCGGGCCAGTGGTGCATCGCCGCCAAGCGCATCTATACGCACAAGTCCTTCCATGACGATTTCGTCAAGGCGTTCGCCGACTATGCAAGCCAGCAGAAGGTCGGCGACGGCATGGATCCGACCAGCGTGCTCGGCCCGGTGAACAACCGCATGCAGTTCAACAAGCTGGTCGAGATGTTCGAGGATGTGAAGGCCAACGGTTACAAGATCGCGCTGGGCGGTGACATCGATCCCAATTCCAAGGGCAATTTTGTTCCCGTCACCGTGGTGGACAATCCCCCCGAGGACAGCCGCATCGTCACCGAAGAGCCCTTCGGCCCTATCGTGCCGATCATCGCCTATGACAACGTCGAAGAGGTCATAGCCAAGGCCAACGGAACGCCTTTCGGCCTTGGCGCGACAATCTGGGGGCGGGATCGCGCGCAGGCGGAGGCTGTCGCCGACCGGATCGACGCCGGCAACGTCTGGGTCAATGAGGGGCAAAATCACCCGATCAACGCACCATTCGGCGGCCACAAGCAATCGGGTCTCAGTGTCGAGCATGGCGGCGAGGGCCTCGCTTCCCATACCAACAGCAAGACCGTGATGATCCACAAATAGGCCCGCGGCCGCCGGCTGCGTCTGTCAGCGACTTCGCAACCGGGCTGAATTCATACAAGGGAGAGAGATATGCACCTGGAAGGGCAATGCAACTGCGAAGGCGTTCATTACCAATATGACGGAGAGCCTGATGTCGTCGGCTTTTGCCATTGCAAGGCCTGCCAACGTCAGGCGGGCGGTAGCGGCTCGATTTTCATCTGCGTCGATGACGGCGACCTGAAGATCACCGGCGACACCATCAAGAAGTACATCACGCGCGCCGACAGCGGCCTGGACGTCAATCGCTTCTTCTGTGGGACGTGCGGCTCGCCGATCGTCAGCCGCTGCGTCGGGTTTCCGGGTAAGGCCTTTATCAAGGCAGGCACGCTGAACGACACCAGCATGCTCAATCCCACAGTCGAGGTGTGGTGCGAGGAAGCACAGCCGTGGATGCCGCAAATTCCGGGCGTCGACCGGTTCGAACGCGGCCCTGCCTGAGCCGACCTTTCGTGGGGCGGTGTTCAATCCGACGACACCGCTCTCTATCACAGCGGAAATCCTCGGGGAAGAACACAATGAGCCAGATCCAGACGCGTCAGGTCGGGAAGACTGGCGTCAATGTCACTTCCCTTGGCCTCGGCACCGTGCCGTTGGCCGGCTTCAAGGCCAAGGTGGATTATGACGAGTTCGAAGCCGTCATCGCGGCGGCATTCGAGGGCGGCGTCAGCTATTTCGACTGCGCGCCGATGTATGGTTTCGGCAAGGCCGAATACTATCTCGGCCATGCCTTGAGGGAGCTTGGCGTCAGGAAAGATGTCATCGTCAGCACCAAGGTCGGCCGCATCTTGAAGCCGGTCAGCCGGGTCAGGAAGCTAGACACTGTCTACGGCATCGAATGGATCGATCCGCTGCCGTTTCTCGACACCTATGATTACACCTATGATGGCTTTATGCGTTCGTTCGAGGACAGCCAGCAGCGCCTGGGGCTCGACCATATCGATATCCTGCTGGTGCACGACCTCGGCCGAGCCTGGCATGGAGACAACGCGGACATCTATTGGAGGCAGATCCGCGATAGCGGCTACAAGGCGCTGGAGGAATTGCGCCGCACCGGGGCCGTTTCAGCCGTGGGCCTGGGAGTGAATGAGACCGAGTCGGTTGTGTCGGTCGCCCGCGAATTCGATATCGACTGTGCACTCATTGCCGGCCGTTACACGCTCCTCAACCAGGCTCCATTGCTTGCCGATTTTGCCGAGCTGAGGGAGCGGCACGTCTCCGTCCTTGCCGCCGGCGTCTTCAATTCAGGAATCCTTGCCGCCGGGACCAAGGGCAAGGGCAACACCTACGACTATCAGCAGGCGCCCATCGAGGTGCTGGACAAGGTCAGGATGATCGAGGTGATCTGCGACAGGCATGGCGTCGATCTAGCTTCCGCCGCGATCGATTTCGTCAACATGCATCCAGCGATAACGACGGTTGTGCTTGGCGCGCAAGGCGTGGCTGAGATGCAGCAGAATTTGGTCGCGGCATCCCGGAAGCCCCCAAAGGCGTTCTGGGACGATCTCAAGGCCACGGGGATCCTTCCGCACAACGCCCCGGTCGAACCGGGCTGAGAGTGTCGGAAACCAGCGAAACCAGAGTCGCGAACGACCGCTCCCATGAGCCGGCACTAGCAATCACCGTTCGCCAATTTAAGATTGACAGATTGTCTGATAGGTGATGTGTCTATCCCATCGATTTTGAAGGCGGCGCACCGCGCCGGGACAGCAGCATGGATGAAGGACCGATGGATTTGCGAGGCAAGGTTTGCATTGTGACCGGCGGCGCGAGCGGTATCGGTCTTGCCACTTCGGCGCTGTTTGCCAGCCACGGCGCCAAAGTCGCGATTGCCGACGTCAACCTCGAAACCGCCGACAAGGCCGCGCGACAGATCGGTGGCGACGCATCCGCTTTCGCGTGCGACGTATCGCAGTCGAAGCAGGTGTCGGCGATGGTCGATGCCGTGCTCGGCAGGTGGGGCCGCATCGACGTCCTGATCAACAACGCCGGCTTCGGCTTTACCGGCACCGTGGTGTCGATCGCCGAGGAAGACTGGGACCGCCTGATGTCGGTCAATCTCAAGGGCATGTTCCTGTGCAGCAAATTCGTCGTGCCGGTCATGCAGCGGCAAGGTGGTGGCGCCATCGTCAACACGACCTCCTATACCGCGGTGTCCGCCATCGCCAATCGCGCTGCCTACGTTGCGTCAAAAGGGGGTGTCTCCGCCTTGACGCGGGCGATGGCACTCGACCACGCCAGGGACAACATCCGTGTCAACGCGGTAGCCCCCGGGACGATCGACTCGCCTTACTTCACCAGGATCTTCGAGCAAGCCGCCGATCCGGAAGGTTTGAGGAAACAATATGACGCGCGCGCCGCCATGCAGCGGATGGGACAGGCCGAGGAAGTCGCCGAGGCCATTCTGTTCCTCGCCAGCGATCGTTCGCGTTTCGCCACCGGAAGCATTTTGACCGTGGATGGCGGCTCGTCGATCGGCAATCATCTGGTCGCGTAACCGGCTGGAAGCGGCCTTGCAAAAGCATCTCCTCCCCAACTCAGGCGCAGGCCCCGGCCTGCGCTTTTTCTTGACCCGCACAGGCGGGCGATTTCCTACCCGCCGCGATCGTTGTCCGGCTGTTTGAGGGACGTGACATGACACCGTATTGGCGTGTTCTCGCGATCCGCTACGCTACCGCCCAGTTGCCGGCGGCGCATCTCGATCTCGATGCGGATGTCCACGATGCCATAGGCACGCTCGACTATTTCATCTGGGTCGTCAGCAATGGCGACAGGCACATTGTCGTGGATACCGGCTTTGAACCGGAAGAGGGGGCCAGGCGTGGCCGCCAACTGATCCGACATCCGGTGGAATCCCTGAGACTCCTAGGCATCGATCCCGACGCGGTGTCCGACGTCATCCTCACGCATCTGCATTATGATCACGCAGGCAATCTTGGCACCTTCACCAATGCCCGCTTCCATCTGCAGGATGCGGAGATGGAATACGCCACCGGGCGCTGCATGTGCCATCCACGGATGCGCCGGCCCTTCTGCGCCGACGATGTCACGCGGGCCGTGCGTCTGGTCTATGAAGGCCGGCTGGTGTTCCATGACGGCGACTTCGCGTTCGCGCCAGGCCTTGGCGTGCACAGGGTCGGCGGCCACTCACGCGGGCTGCAGGTCGTGCGCGCCGAAGCCAGGGGCCGCCCGGTGGTGATTGCTTCGGACGCGCTGCACCTCGGGCACTATCTGGCCGACGGTGGCGTTTTCCCGATGTTCGCTGACTACGGAAACGTTCTCGAAGGCTATCAAAGGCTGCGTCAACTCGCCGGCGATAGCGGCCTCATCTTGCCAGGCCACGATCCAGGCGTGCTGACGCGTTTTGCTCCGGTCAGGCCGGAATGGCCTGATGTGGTCGAAGTCATCTGAGCCTTTACCGCAGCCGTCGCTGCAGATGCTAGCCGCCACCGATCGTCAGGCCGTGCCATGCGGAAGCAGGATCTGCCGGATGACTTCGGCACGGTCGAGCCGGTCGAAGGCGAGGTTGATGTCGTCTAGCGGGCTGGTGCCGGACAGGAGTTTTTGAACAGGCAGCTTTCCGGCCTTGAACATGCCGATGTAGCGGGGAATATCGCGCGAAGGCACGCACGAGCCCATATAGCTCCCCTTGATCGTGCGTTCCTCTCCGACCAATGGCAGGGGCGATATTTCGAAGCGCGAATTGACGTTGGCAAGGCCGGCCGTCACCGTCGTGCCACCGCGCCCGGTCAGCCGATAGGCGAGGTCGAAGGCGCGGGCGGAGCCTGCCATTTCCACCGCATAGCGCGCGCCGCCCCGGGTGATGGCCTTGACCTTGTCGACGATGTCGGGATCGCTTGCGAGAAATGCATGAGTGGCACCAAGTTCGCGTGCCAGGTCGAGCTTCGCCGGGATCATGTCGACGGCGATGATCGGGTCCGCGCCGATCGCAACGGCACCCAGTATCGAGGCCAGCCCGACGCCGCCGAGACCGACCACGACAGTGCTGTCGCCCGGCCGGATCCGGCAGGTGTTCATCACCGCGCCGACGCCGGTCATGACCGCGCAGCCGAACAGGGCGGCGTGGACAAGGTCCAGATCCGCATCGATCCTCACAACGGATCTTCGCGAGACGACGGCATATTCGGCAAAAGCGGACACGCCGGAATGATGGTTGACCTCGACCCCCTCGCAGACAATATGCCGCCGTCCCGACAGCAGGGTGCCGGCGGCATTTGCCGCGTAACCGGGGCCGCACAGGCTCGCTCGGCCTTCGGCGCAGGCTGGGCATTCGCCACAGATCGGCAGGAAGGACATCACGACATGGTCGCCCGGCGCGACCGAGGTCACACCGGGGCCGACTTCCTCGACAATGCCAGATGCTTCATGGCCAAGGGCAACGGGCAGTGGGCGCGGCCGG
The DNA here is from genome assembly GCF_017306585.1 of Mesorhizobium sp. Taxonomy (GTDB): domain Bacteria; phylum Pseudomonadota; class Alphaproteobacteria; order Rhizobiales; family Rhizobiaceae; genus Mesorhizobium. The sequence goes on from NZ_JAFKIC010000108.1 coordinate 16,807, forward strand.
TCCCCGTTGATGGCAGAAAGATCCGAGTGGCAGACACCGGCGGCCATGATTTTCACCAGCACCTCGTCAGGCCCAGGGGCGGTCAGTTCGACTTCCGCGAGCTCGATCGGGCGAGACTCGGTGTAAGGTTTCGGGAGGCCGGATTGGCGAAGGATCGCGGAACGGATTTTCAACGGAAATCACCTTTGTCAGGCCGCCCTCAGGCGGCAATCAGCTGCATCGAGGAGGGGAAGTAGCGGAAGCCGTCGCCTTCCTTCGCGACATGTCCCGCGCCGGGCCAGGCGAAGTGGTAAGACATGACCTGGACGCCGTCAGTCGCCAGCATGTCGAGCACGCGTGTGCGCGAGCGGGCCGACAGTTTGGGGTCCATGTCGTATTTGAATTCCATCCACGGCCGCTCGAACAGCAACACATGGTGGTGCGTCAGATCACCCAGGAAGCAGAAGCTCTCGCGACCCGACGTGACTAGAAAACAGTGATGGCCCAGTGTGTGGCCGGGCGCATGGATGGCTTGGACGCCTGGCAGGAATTCCTCGCCATCCTGGTAGAAAACGATGCGATCGCGAACGGGCAAAAGGTTGCGCCTGGCGCTTTCCACCTGGACCCGAAAACCGTCGCCAAGCGAGGAGCCATCAGTCCAATCCTCGAAATCGCGCTGGCTGATGTAGATCTGCGCGTTCGGGAAATTGGGGGTTCCATCAGGCGCACAGACGCCGCCGCAATGATCTATGTGAGCATGGGACAGGACCACCGCGTCGATCTTTGCCGGATCGATGCCGGCCTCGTGCATGCTCTTGAGCAGCCGGCCCGTCGTCTGGCCGAAAATCTTGGACGTGCCCATGCCGGTTTCGAACAGGATTGTCTTACCGTTCATCTCGATGATCGGCGCGTTCTGTTCGAGGATGACATTGTCCGTTCGCAGGAAATTGCGCTTAAGCATGTCCCGAACGGTCGAGGACGTCACGCCAAGGAAATTCTCGCTGGGGTCGCCGAGTTCCAGCGGCCCGTCGGAAACGACGGTGACTTTCGCGTCGCCGAACTGGAACGGATAGTAATAGGGCAGCTTCGCTGCGTGCGGATCGGCATGTTCGGATGGCAATTGTCTTCCTCCTTGGACGTGCTCGGCCGTTCACCCGCCGACGAGGGCGTCGAGTTCGTCGGCTGCTTTGACGATCTTGGCTCTCAGTCCGGCCCCGAGAGCATCAGGTGATGGAAAATCGGCGTCGGTGGCGAAAATGCCGGTAGGCAGAACCCACGAGCCGAAGAATGCAAAAAGCGGCCTGAATTGATGCTCGATGACCAACGCATGTTGTGGCGCCTTGCCCGTGGCGCAGGCAATGATGGGCTTTCCCGCCAGAAGCGTGGGCTCGAGTAGATCGATGAAGTGCTTCAAGAGGCCAGTATAACTCGCCTTGTAGACGGGAGAGCCGATGACGAGTGCATCGCATGCAGCGATCTTGTCCCACATCGATCGATGCTTGGGGGAGGCCGTCTCCTTGGAAAATGTGCCGCCAAGTGTCGGGCCGGCGTCCAGCACGTCGAAGCTCTCGCTGCGCCAGCCGCCGCGCGCAACGACTTCGGAAGCAATCGCTTCGACCAGGACACGCGTCCTGGACGGTCTATTGAAATTGCCGCTCAGTGCAACAAGCGATCGCATGCTCTCTCCCCTGATGGTAAGATTGTCTGATTATCGACCCGAAAGCAATAGGTTTTCGATGCGCATTCTGGGCGTGATGTGATCGAAACAGCGTGCCTGACGAGTTTGGGCCGGATCCAGGATCCCAGCTGATTGCGGGTCGTCAGTGGTCCGACAAGATGATTGCAGCCGGGGATCGCAGGAAAACGCCTACCATTGTATGTATTCGCAAATTTTCCGAGCAGAATGCGAAACGCCGGGAGCGGATTTGTTTGCCGCGAGCGAGGAACAAAATCCGAGTGCCTGATATGCTTTTTGTCTTCGGCATTGCGCATTGACGATCGGCGGAAGGAGGCGCAAGCATCACAGACGCCACTTGATGAAGCGGGGACGTGCTTGTAAGATTGTCTTAGTACGTCTCCAAGCCAAGTTGCGACAGATTCGCGGTTTGCGGACCCGTCAGTCTCCAATCAAACCCCTCTGGACGATGCCAATGGATCTCCACATTCCCAAGCAAAGCGCCACACTTCGTATGGCTGTTGAGGAGAAGCTTCGGCAGGCCATCGTCTCGGGCGTGTTCAAACCTGGGCAGCGTCTAGTCGAACGGGAGCTTTGCGAGATGATTGGCGTGGGCCGGACGTCGATTCGCGAGGCCCTGAGGCAGTTGGAAGCCGAAGGGCTGATCACGACCTATCCGCATCGCGGCCCGGTCGTGAGCGCGATCACCTACGAAGAGGCGTTCCAGCTCTACAAGGTTCGCGCCCTGCTAGAAGGGTTTTCGGGTCAGGAAATGGCGGAGAGAGGTTCTCCGGAAGAGATTGCCAAGCTGGAGGCGGCGGCCGCGGCGTTTGAGCAAGCAGCGCTCGGCAGCGATCAGGCCGTCCTCATCGAGGCCAAGAAACGATTTTACGACTGTCTCATGGAGGGCGGCGGCAATATGTTCGTGCGCCAGATGCTGACCTTGCTGCACAACCGCGTAACCATCCTGCGGGTCACCTCCATGATGCAGCCGGGTCGCCTGCAGCACAGCATCGAGGAAATCAAGGATATCGTCGCCGCCATCAAGGATCGCAACGGCCCTCGTGCCGCAGCCGCCTGCAAGTACCATATCGAAATGGCGTCCAAGACCGCGCTTGAATATCTGCGCAAACTGCCTCCACCGACCGAGACCTAGGTCTTCGGCGCAATTCATCTGGCGAAAATGCGAGGCTTGAATTGTAGGATTGTCTGAGACATAATCTCGTTCGCGACGCGGCGAGCCGCTGCTCGCTGGAGGAGTTTATCTTGTCCCAGCCGCCAGTTCGAACGATAGCCTTCATCGGCCTTGGCCATATGGGATTGCCGATGGCACGAAGGCTGCTTGCAGCCGGTTACTCCGTGCGGGGGTTCGACCTGTCGAGCGAGGCCCGGGCGGCCATCACGCAGGCGGGCGGACTTGCATGCGCCTCAGCCGCGGCAGCGGCGGCCGGCGCAAACGACGTCATCACCATGCTGCCGAGCGGCGCGACCGTTCGGGCAGCGCTGCTGGGTGACAATGGTGCGTTGGCGACGCTCGCCCAGAACAGTCTCGTCATCGACATGAGTTCTTCCGCGCCCACGGATACGGTTGCGCTGCATGACGAGTTGCGGGGGCGTGGCTACCGGCTGGTCGATGCTCCCGTTTCGGGCGGTGTCCGGCGTGCCATCGACGGAACGCTCACGATCATGGCGGGCGGAGCAGCGGCGGACGTTGTCAACGCCCGCCCGATGCTCGAAACGATGGGAACAAAAATATTCAGTACCGGCGGACCGGGCTCCGGCCATGCCATGAAGGCGTTGAACAATTTTGTGTCCGCTGCCGGTGCCGTTGCCGCGATGGAGGCTGTAATCGTCGGGTGCCGTTTTGGCCTCGATGCCGAAACCATGGTCGACATACTGAACGTTTCGACAGGCCGAAACAACACGACCGAAACCAAGATGAAGCAGTTCGTGCTTTCCGAGACTTGGGGCTCGGGATTCGCCCTGGCGTTGATGGCAAAAGATGTCGGTATCGCGGCAGGGCTCTCTCGGGCGCTTGATCTTGAAACGCCGATGCTGGCATCCGCGGCCCTGCTTTGGAGCAAGGCCGCGCAAGTACTGGGATCGGGCGCGGATCACACCGAGATCATGCGCTTCCTGCAAAGCCACACGCGCACCGTCGATGGCTGAGCGCCCTATTGCGTTGGCGGGTTGCTCCCAGGCATTCACGGGGAAGACACTATGATGATGACGACGGCTGATGAACTGCGCCGCAGGATAGTTTCCGCACTTGAGGACGGCGAGATCGTACGCCTATCCCCCAGCCTCGATACTGCTGTTGCGATCGCCATCGGCGAGCAGGAATTCAGGCTGGTCTTCCGTGACGGGCGCGGCTCTGTCGAGGACAGCGGGGCCGCCGGCCTTCGGCTTTCCGCATCGGTGGAGACTTGGGCGCTTGCGCTCTTATCGCCGCCACCACCGCGCTATCATGCCTTCACCGCCTTTCAGCTTGCAAATCCGGAATTCAGCTTTTCCGGCGATCCCAAGTCATGGGCGCAGGCTCGTCCAGCGCTGGAGCGCCTGTTCGAACTCGTGGCCACTTCCACGCCCGCCAAGTCGCCGGCTGTCCGGCGGGACCTTACCCAGATATCCGGCCGCTATGAGGCCATCACTGTCGATGGCACCGCTTATGACGTGTTTTGCGAAGAAGCCGGGCAGGGCACTCCAGTTCTGTTCCTGCATACGGCCGGCGCGGATGGCCGCCAGTATCTCGGCCAACTTGCTGATGTGGAGCTTGCCAAACGCTTCCGAATGATCGCCGTCGATATGCCGTTCCACGGCCGGTCCCTGCCTCCGCGGACATGGCGCGGCGATCCCTATAGGCTGACCACCGAACTCTATCGAAGCTGGTGTTCGGCTATCCTCGAGAAGTTCGTGGGCGAGCCCGCGATCGTGGTCGGCGGGTCAATGGGGGCGGCGATGGCGATGGTGCTTGCCGCCGATTGTCCCAACCAGGTGCGCGGCATCGTCGCGGTGGAGCCGCCCTACCGCTCCAAGGGAAGGCGAAACCCGTTTCAGAACCACGTCGAGGTCCATGGAAGCTTGCATAATTCGAGCTTCGTGCGCGGGCTGATGAGCCCGACCAGTCCCGAAGAGGATCGGCGCAGGGCAAGCTGGATCTACGCGCAGGCCGCGCCAGGCATCTACAATGGCGATCTGTCGTTCTACAGCGACGAGTTCGACGGCGAACTGGTGGCGCCACGCATCGATGGCGCCCGGACCCCGATCGCCCTCCTGTCGGGAACATACGACTATTCCGCGACGCCCGAGGATGGGGCTCGGCTGGCGAGGCTGATAAAGGGCTCCCTGTTCGTCACGATGGAGGGTCTCGGGCATTTTCCAATGTGCGAAAATCCGGACCTTTTCAGGCGCTATCTCGTCCAAGGGCTGGACTTCATCCTGGCCGCTGACAGGGCCGAGCCCGTCCGCTGACTGGCGGGCCTATATCCGCCCCGCCGCATGGCGACGACGAGACTACGTCTTGGGTTCCAGCATCGTCGCCGGGTGATGAAGCCGGAATGGTCAGCCTATCGGGCCGGCCCATTTCGTGCGGAACGATTCATGCCGCAGCAATCGCAGGTACCAGGCCGACAGGTTCGGCAAGTCAGGCCGGTCGAAGTCCATATTCAGCCATCTATGAGCGTGAACGCCCCAGGCAATATCGGCCAATGTGAGATGCTCGCCGCACAGGAATTCGCGTCTGGCCAACTCGGCGTCCGCCCATCCCCACACCTTGCCGGCATCCTTGATCGCCGCGGCAAGAGCAACCGGATCGCGCTTGTCCTGTGGCGTGCGGATGAGCGTGAGGAAAACCACCGCTTGCGGACGGGCCATCTGCGTTTGCTGGCAGTCGAGCCATTGGTCGATCCGCCCGCGTTGTACCGGATCGCTGGGATAGAGTTGGCTCCCGGGCGCATGCGCGTTGCAGATGTAGCGGATCACGGCATTGCTCTCCCAGATCGCGAAGTCACCATCCAGAAGCGTTGGCACGAGACCGGTCGGGTTCATCGCCCGATATTCGGGCGTGTTCAATCCTCCCCACACATTGCCGATGTCCTTGCGTTCATAGGCAAGTCCGAGTTCGTCGAGGGCCCAGACGGCCTTCATGACGTTGCTGGATTTCAAGTGGCCCAATAGCACCAGCGGCATGTCTTGCTCCTTCGATAAGCCGGTTCGAGCACGCTATCAGACAATCCGTCAAATTGCGGAAAAAACAATTGACAGATTAGCAGACAATCTGTTTTTTACACGAGGTGAATATGCTCTGGGAGGAGGACGTGCAGGACATCGCGAGTGGCGATCTGGTGGCCGATTTCAAGTTGGCAATGCGTCGGCTGACTTCGACCATATCGCTGATAACAACTGCACATGCCGGTCGGCGGATCGGGATGGCGGCGACTGCGGTGCAGTCGGTGACAGCTGACCCGGCAACGCTTCTGGTCTGCATCAACAGAAACGCCAGCATCAGTGTGCCGCTGCAGGAGTCCAGGCGTTTCGCCGTCAATCTCCTGCACCTCTCGCATGCTGATCTGGTGCCTATTTTCAGTGGCAAGTTGAAGGACGAAGCCCGGTTCGATCACGGAACGTGGGAGGACGACGAGGGTATCCCGGTTCTCGCCGACGCTCAGGCCGCGTTGGTCTGCGATGTATCCGGCATGGCGGCGATCGGCTCTCATGATGTCTTTTTTGGCCGCGTCACAAGCATAGAGGTTCGGCGTGAGGTTTCGCCGCTGCTTTACGAAGACGGCCGCTTCGTCCGTTCGACCAATTTGCCCAACAAAATCAAATCCGTGCCGTACGATGATTGGCAATCGATATTCTTCTGAAGGAGCACCTGATGACGACCAATACGAAGATCAAATCGCCTGATGGCCTGGAGCTATCGGAACGTTTCCATAGCGGCCTGAGGACTCGGCGCGAGGTCCTGGGCGGTGCCTATGTCGATGCCTCGATCGCCAAGGCGACTTCGTTCACCTGGCCGATACAGGAACTGGTGACGGAATATTGTTGGGACGCGGTCTGGAACCGCCCAGGCCTGAGCCGCCAGCAAAGGTCGCTGCTCAATTTGGGAATGATTTCGGCCCTCAACCGCCCGCACGAACTTAAGCTGCACGTTCGCGGCGCACTGACCAACGGGCTTACCAAGGATGAGATCTGCGAGGTCTTCCTGCAGGTATCCATCTATTGCGGTGTTCCCGCCGCGATCGACAGCTTCCGCGTGGCCCAAGAGGTGTTCGCCGAGATGGACGCCTGACAGCGAATTGCCTGAAATAATTTTGGAGTAAGAAATGGACATTCAAGATCATTTCCGCGAAGCGGGAAACCCGATGTTCAACGACAACGCGCTGAAGCTTGGCGTGTTCGGTACGAATTGCTCGGGCGCCTGCGCCATCACCATGGCCGAGACGACCTTCGAGCCAACCTTCGATCACAATGTGAAAATCGCGCGCCAGCTGGAAGCGGCGGGCTGGGAATGCATGGTGCCGATCGCGCGCTGGCGCGGCTTCGGCGGCCCGACGAATTTCAACGGCGTCAACATGGACACGTTCACCTGGGCCGCGGCCCTTGCCGCTGTGACCACGAAGCTTCAGTTCTTCTCGACCACCCATGTACCGACCTTGCACCCCATCGTCGCGGCAAAGATGGCGACGACGATCGACCATATTTCCAAGGGCCGTTTTGGTCTCAATCTGGTGACCGGCTGGTTCACGCCGGAGATGGAGATGTTCGGCCGGCCGATGATGGAGCACGACACCCGCTACGACTACGCGGACGAGTGGATGGATATCATCTCGGCGCTGTGGCAGCGCAACGGGGTCAATTTCGAAGGCAATTTCCTCAAGGTGAACGACGCTTTCAGCGAGCCCAAGCCTTACAACAAGGCCGGCCGCCCGGTGCTGATCTGCGCCGGCGCTTCCGGCAAGGGGCTGGATTTCACCGCCAAGCACACGGATTTCAGCTTTGGCTTCATGCAGGACATGGAGATCGGCGCCGCTTGGGTGAAGAAGGCCAAGGATCTCGCTTTCAAGGAATACAAGAAGAAGCTCGGCACCTTCACGGCCTGTCCCGTGGTCGTGCGAGAGACGGAGAAGGAAGCTTGGGACTACTACGACTACTACGTAAAACAGAAGGGTGACTGGGAAGCCTGCGAAAACATAGCCACTGTTCTCCAGGTGCAGTCCCAGAACCACTCCGCAGAAATGTACCAGAAGTTCAAGGAGCGGTTCATCGCCGGCTGGGGTGGGTATCCCTTGGTCGGCAATCCTGAACAAGTGGCTGACGGCCTGGTCAAGTTGAAGAAGACCGATGTCGACGGCGTTCTGCTGACGATGGTCGACTACAATGAGGAACTGCCGTTTTTCAACGAGCGGGTCATGCCGCTGCTCAAGCAGGCTGGTCTGCGCCGCTAGGCGGCGCCGACCGACAGAGTTCGAACGACCATAACGGGAACCAATCCTCGCGCCGTTCGAACGGTTCTAGGTCGACCAAGACCAGACCGCTTGACGACGGGGAGGCCACGGGAGTGCAGGCGCATCGCTTGCGTCGCCCCTGGCGCATGCCAAATCAATGGAGGAGACGATGAATATAGTAAGACGAATGACCCTCGCAGCAGGCTGCATCCTGGCGTTGGCGACAGGGCCGGCCTTTGCGCAAAGCGCGGTCGGGGAACTGCCGCCCGACCAGCAGGAGCTCTACAAGCTGGTCGACCCGGCAATTCCGCTTGGACAAAGCGCCTATCGCGATTTCAAGCCGAAGAAAGCACCGCCATGGAAGATCGGCTATGCCTCGACCTATGCGGGGAATACGTGGCGCGCCGCGATCCTGAAGGAATTCACCGAAGTGCTGCTGCCCAAGTACAAGGAAGCCGGGCTGGTTTCCGACCTGGTGGTAACCCAATCCGATCTCAAAGATGCCGTGCAGATCCAGCAGATGCGACAGATGGTGGATGATGGCGTCGACGCCATCATCATCTGCTGCTCCAACGTCACGGCGATCAACCAGACGATCGAATATGCCCACTCGAAGGGCGTCCCGGTCTTTTCTGTCTCCGGCTATGTAACGTCACCTTATGCGATCACCGCCAGCGAGAACAACACCCAGGGCGGCTATGTGTCCGGCAAGTGGCTGGCGCAGGAGATCGGCGGCAAGGGCAACGTGCTGCTGGTCAACGGCATTCCCGGCTTTGCGTCGTCCGACAGCTTCGACGTCGGTGCGAAGAAGGCCCTTGAGGAGTTTCCCGACATCAAGCTGGTCGGCACGGTTGCCGGCCAATGGACCGACCAGGTCGCCCAGGTCGAGGTGCAGAAGTTCCTGGCGACCAATCCGACCAAGATCGACGGTATGATCGTCCAGTCGGCTTCCGAAAACGGCGTTCTCAACGCGGTGCTGCAATCCGGCCGCGACATGATGCCGATCGTACTTGGCGGCGAGGCATCGGCGGCCTGTTACTGGCGCAACAATCCGAAGTTCGTCTCTAAGAGCTTCCACTTCTGGCCGCCGGCGAGCGATGCGCGCCTGGTCTGGGACGTGATGATGCGGACGCTCGAGGGGCAGGGGCCGAAGATCCAGTCGATCCTGCGTCCCGCGCTACCCTACACGATCGAGGACGTCAACGCGGCGTTGAAGCCGGACTGCGACACGAACTCGACCGACTGGGTTGAACCCGCCAATGACGGCTGGTGGCCGGCCAGCGTCGCACCCGGTTACTTCCTGAGGCCGGAGGATCCGCTGGCCTGGCGCCCCAAGAGCTGATGCCCAAGAGCTGATGCGACGACGGCTGGCTGCGATGCAGCCAGCCGTGTTTTCCCGGAGCGCAGGAGGAGAGCGCCATGACACCGCAGAATGAGATCACGATCCGCCTCAAGGGCGTGTCGAAGTCGTTCGGCGAGACCCGCGCCCTTCGCTCGGTCGACTTCGAGGCCAGGGCCGGTGAGGTCCATGCCATCGTCGGCGAGAATGGTTCCGGCAAGAGCACGATGGCCAAGATCATGTCGGGCGTGCTGCTCCCGGATCAAGGCGATGTCGAAATCCTCGGCCGCAGACCCCGCAATCCGATCGAAGCTTGTGACGCCGGCCTCGCGACGATCTTCCAGGAAGTTCTCGTCGCCGACGAGGCCAGCATTCTCGACAATCTCTATGTCGGTCGTGACCGGTTGTTGGGCCTAAAGCAGTCGCGAGCGGACCGGGTAGGCGAAGCTGCCGCCCTGATGCAACGCTTCGCGGGGGAGCCGGTCGATCTCGGTGCCCAGGTCGGCAGCCTGCCACTCAGCATGAAGCAGTGGATCGTCATTGCCCGTGCGATCCTGCGGCGGCCCAAAATTCTCATCCTGGATGAATCGTCGGCGGCGCTCGACCTTGCCGCGACGGTACGGCTGCACGAGGCCATCAACGATTTGCGCAATGCCGGGTCGACCATACTGATCGTGACGCACCGGATCGCCGAACTCGTCCGCATCGCCGATCGCGCCACCATCCTTCGTGATGGCGAGGTGGTCGGCATGATTGGAAAGCAGGATATCACCGAGGAAAATCTGCTCGCCATGATGACGCCAGCCGACCGGCATGTGGCTGTTTCCAAGGAGGTTGTGCGGCTGCCGCGGAAAGGCGCCGTGCCGCCGGTTATCCAAGCGGATACGCTGCGGCTTTCGGCCGGCTCTCCTGATTTCTCGTTCTCTATCGAGCCAGGTCAGATCGTTGGTATCACGGGTCTCGACGGTCAGGGACATGACGCGTTTGTTCGCGTCCTCGCCGGCATTGCCGCTCCCGCCTCCGGCATGCCGAAAGTCAGAACCCCGGCAGGCGTCGAAGTGCTTGACTGTCTGGCCGCGGCCGAGAAATTGGGCGTCGCCTATGTCTCGGGGGACCGCAAGCGCGAAGGCATCTTTCCGGACCAGAGCATTTTCGAAAACCTTGCCATTGGCGCCTACAGTCAGAACCTTTCCAGTCTTGGCATTATTCGCCGTTCGTCGCTCGGCCAGATGTTCCAGCAGGAAGTGAGCCGGTTTCGCATCAAGATCGGCCGGCCGTCCAACAAGATCACTTCATTGTCCGGCGGCAACCAGCAGAAGATTCTCATCGGCAGGGCTTTTGCGCGCCGGCCCAAGGTGATCGTGCTTAACGATCCCGCGCGCGGCGTCGACCTTGGAACCAAGCGCGACCTCTATGCCGAGTTGCGGCTCTTCGCCGACCAGGGCGGCGCGGTGATCTATCTCTCGAGCGAGATCGAGGAGTTTCTCGGTTTCGCCGACCGCGTGGATGTGTTCGTCGGCAACACAATCTTCCGATCGCTGAAGGGGAATATGCTCGATGAGGATGAGATCCTCGCCGCCATGTTCGGGCAAGACCGCAGCCAGCATGTTTCATTCGTTGCAAAGGATGTTGCATCATGAACCGGGCAGCGAACCGGCGCGTTCTGGCGCATTACGGCTATCTCGCGGTTCCACTCGGCCTGTTCATCGTGCTGACGATACTTGCCGCCATGCGCAGCCCCAATCTGTTTACCGGCACAGGCTTGGCGGGCGCCGTCATTGTCGCGGCACCTCTCATCCTGTGCACCCTGGCGCTTACGCCCATTGTCATGGTTGGCCGCGGCTCCGTCGATCTCTCCATCGGGCCGCTCATGGGCTTCGTCAACGTGACGCTCGTTGCCTGGCTCACCCAGGGCGGGTTCACGCATCCGCTGGCGATCTTCGCCTGGGCCATGGGGCTGGGGGCTGCCTTTCAACTATTGCAGGCACTGGTAATCCTCTATGTCCGGGTGGCGCCCATCATCGTCAGCCTGTCGAGCTACCTGGTGTTGACCGGCGTCAATCTGCTCATCATGCCGCGCGCCGGCGGTCTTGCGCCAGACTGGATGATGGCCTGGGGTGCCGGCCGCAGCCTGCTTTCGCCGGTGACGTTCGTCGTGATCGCGGCGCTGCTCCTGTGGGCGGTCTTCTGGCGCAGCACGCTGCATGGCCATGTGCGCCTCACCGGTGCTGACGAGCGTATGGCCTATACGTCAGGCGTCGCGACCGAGAAGGTTCGGATCGGCGCCCATCTGCTGGGCGGCGTATTCGCCGGGCTGGCCGCAGTCTGCTACACTGGCCTGATCGCTTCGGGCGATCCGACACAAGGCGCAAATTATACGCTGCAGGCGGTCACGGCTCTCGTCCTGGGCGGCGCCAGCCTTTCCGGAGGACGCGGCGGCGCTGTCGGGTCCGTGCTCGGCGCACTCAACATGTTCCTGGTCGCCAATCTTCTCGCGACCTTCCATTTCGAGATGATTTCGGGCGCCGCGACCAAGCTTGCTTTCGGACTGATCCTCGTCGTCTCGCTGCTGGCCAACGCGCTGACCGCCAACCGGATGTCCACCCGATAGGAGACCCATGATGGTTGCGATTCCAACCGGTTCCACAGCTTCGAAAGGTACGGGCGGCATGCTGGCGGACAATTTTCGCGAGAACCGATCGATCTTTGTCGGCATTAGTCTGCTGATCCTGCTGGTTGTCTTCGGTGCATTGACGGTCAGCGGTTTCCTGTCCGTCCAGAACGCGCGCTCCATACTTCTTCTGGCGGCTTTTCTTGGGCTGGCAGCATTGGGACAGACCCTGGTCGCGCTGCTCGGCGGGCTGGACCTGTCGATCCCGTTTGTGATCGGCTCGGCGAACATCCTGCTGCCTAAACTGATGAACAACGGACTGCCGCCGTCACTGGCCATTATTCTCATCGTGCTGCTTGGCATAGCGGCGGGCTGCGCCAACGGTCTTCTGAGTTTTCGGCTACAGGGTCAGGCCCTGATCATGTCGCTCGGCGTTGGCTTCGCGGTCCAGGGGGCAGCCGAAATCTACACCTCTCTCAACTCCGCCTTTGGCGGCACCAGCTTCGCCCCGGTGCCGAAATGGCTGACGAACCTGGCCGCCTTCAACGGCAAGACCTTCGGACTACCGATCCCGCCTGTGGTGGTCATCTGGCTGGTGCTAACCGTCACGTTAATCTGGGTGATGCGCAACACCTGGTTCGGGCGCGGCGTCTATGCGCTGGGCGGCAGCCGCATTGCCGCCGCCCGGTTGCGCATTTCTGAACTGCGCACCTGGGTCACGGTCCATGGCATATCAGGTGGCATGGCGGCCCTCACCGGCGTCCTGCTTTTGGGCTTCTCAGGCGGTGGCTTCGTCGGCGTCGGCGATCCCTACCTCTTCAGCACGGTGGCGGCGGTGGTCATCGGTGGCACGTCGCTGCTCGGTGGCTCCGGCGGATATGGCGCGACGGTGCTTGGCGCGCTGGTGCTGACGGTGCTGACCTCGCTGCTGGTGGGATTTGGCCTTGGCTATGCCGGGCAGCAGGCGGTGATCGGCCTCATCATCGTGCCGATGGTAGCGATCTACGCCCGCATTCCGCAAATCCGCAACCAGATCTGAATCGGTATCGAGAGATCGTCATGGCCGTAGCATCATCGCTGCTCGACAGGCTCGCCGACAAAACACTCATCCGGGAGGCGGGAGCGGTCGCCGGCGCATGGCTGGGCGCAGCTGACAGCAGCGCCACCTTCGATGTCCACAATCCGGCGACCGGTGAAAGGCTGGCCACCTTACCGGATTGTGGCGTTGGCGAGATACGCCGCGCAATCGAGACCGCCCACGCCGCACAGAAAACTTGGGCAGCGCTTGCCGCGAGGGATCGCGCTGGCAAGTTGCGACGGCTCCATGATTTGATCATGACCAACCAGTCCGATCTTGCCGCGATCCTGACGGCGGAGATGGGCAAGCCGCTGACTGAGGCCAAGGGCGAGATTGCCTACGGTGCCGGCTACATTGAGTGGTATGCCGAGGAAGCGAAGCGCGTCTATGGCGACGTCATTCCGGGTCACCAGCCGGACAAGCGCATTGTCGTACTCAGGCAGCCCGCCGCCGAGACGCCGCTCTCCGCCCTGGCATTGGCGGCCCTCGCGGAGCGGGCCGGCATACCGCTGGCATTGTTCAGCGTCGTGCCGACAACAGGCGCCGCCACCTTCGGCCGCGAGGTCTGCGCCAACGACCTCGTGCGCAAGCTCACCTTCACCGGCTCGACGCAGGTCGGCCGCAAGCTGATCGCCCAGGCCGCCGAGAAGGTGCTCAGATTGTCGATGGAATTGGGAGGCAATGCGCCCTTCATCGTCTTCGACGATGCGGATCTTGAAGCAGCGGTCGAAGGGGCCATGCAGTCGAAATACCGCAATGCCGGCCAGACATGTGTCTGCGCCAATCGCATCTATGTGCAGGCCGGCATCCACGATGCATTCGTGGCACGCCTGACCGAGAGGGTCGCCTCTCTTGAAGTCGGTGACGGTTTCGCTCCATCCGTGGCGATCGGTCCGCTCATCAACGAAAAGGCCGTCGGCAAATGGCAGGAACATCTCGACGATGCCGTCGGCAAAGGAGCCAGGGTCGTTGCCGGCGGACAGCGCCATTCGCTGGGTGGCACGTTTGTCGAGCCGACAGTTTTGACCGGGGTGACTTCGACCATGCTTGTGGCGCGCGAGGAGACGTTCGCTCCGCTTGCGCCCATTTTCCGGTTCGAGACGACCGAGGAGGTCGTCAGGCTTGCCAACGACACCGAGTTTGGATTGGCCGCCTACTTCTTCGCCAGAGATCTCAGCCAGATCTGGAAGATCGCGGAAGCGCTCGAATACGGCATGGTCGGCGTCAACACCGGGCTGATTTCGACCGAGGTCGCACCCTTCGGCGGGGTCAAACAATCGGGCTTCGGACGCGAAGGGTCCCGTCACGGGCTCGATGACTATCTGACGATGAAATACGTCTGCCTCGGCGCAATCGCCTGACGCGTGACAAACTGGACAGGCACGGCGGCAGCCGAGGCCAAGGAGGTGACGATATGCTGAAAGGCAAATGCCATTGCGGGCAAGTACAGTATGAGGTCTCGGCAATCGAAGGCGGCTTGTGGCACTGTCATTGCCGGACCTGTCGCAAGACCCATGCCGCCCAGCGCAATACCGCCGCGCGTGTGAATCGTGAGAATTTCCAGCTGACAGCGGGCGCCGACAGGCTGACTTCCTATCAATCCATGCCCGGAAAATTCAGGCACTTCTGCTCAGGCTGCGGCTCACATATCTACGCTGAATACCCGGACCGCCCCTTTGTGGTGCTGCGCGCCGCCACGCTGGACGATGATCCAGGCGTCCGCGTCACGATGAACGTATGGATGTCGCACGATCTGCCATGGCTCGCGGACGACCCGACCGTGCCGCGATACCAAGAGGGTCCGCCACCGGCTCCATAGGGCAGCGATCAGGGACGGCGCCACAGGCTGGTTCGCCAGCTGTCAGCGCGCCGAACTCCCAAACATAACAATGGAGAACGAGAATGCTGCCGGACCAGAAGGCGTTCATCGAGACTGCAAGACGGGATTTCGAATTTACCCGGGAGACCCGGTATCTGACAGGGATAGTAAAGTTGGCCTTCGGCGATGAGACTTGGGCGCTCAACTTCGCCGATGGTGCCCTTGCCGGGATTGCTGACGGTCGAGGTCTCTCCGATCAGGAATGCAAGATCGTCGTTGAGGGTACCCCCGATCAATGGGATGAACTCCTCAAGCCCAAGCCGCGCCCATTCTATCAATGCATTCAATCCGCGGCCGTAAAGCACGGGATGAAGCTCAGCGTCAGCAATGAGACGTTCGCGTACCTGCCGGGGCTCAACCGCATGACTACGCTTCTGCGCGATCTGAGAAACGGGAGGGCCGGACATGACCAGGCATGATCCGATCACGGGCCGCTACGTTTATCTGACGGTGGAGGGCATCGAATACCGCGTCTATTACGAGGAAGCCGGCCAGGGCATTCCCCTGATCGTCGGTCACACCGCCGGCTCCGATGGGCGCCAGTACCGCCACATGCTGTGCGATGGGGACGTCACGAGCAACTATCGCGTTATTGCGATGGACCTGCCTTATCACGGCAAGTCCCTGCCGCCACATGGTGCGCGCTGGTGGGAGCAGGAATACAACATGACCAAGGCCAGGATGATGGCCTTCCCCAACGCCTTGTCGGACGCACTCGGGCTCGAGCGGCCGGTGTATTTGGGCAGTTCGATGGGTGGTCACCTTGCCGTTGATCTGGCATCCAATTTCCCGGAGCGCTACCGCGCCACGATCGCGGTAGAAGGCGCGCTACGCTCGGCAACGGAATATGTCGATGTCGGCATGGCTGGCATCCGCAACGAATTCGACAATCCGAATGTCAATCGCACCTCCATTGGCGCAGCCATGATGCTCAATATTTCGCCCTATTCCCCAGAGGCGAATGTTCGCGAAATCCAGTGGGAATATAGCTGCGGCGGTCCGGGCATTTTCGCCGGGGACCTCTACTACTATTATTATGATCACAACATGTCCGACGATGAAGCCAGAGCCATCGATACGTCGAAATGCATGCTCTACATGCTTACCGGTGAGTATGATCCCAACACTTCTCCGAAGGAGACGCAAGCGCTGGCCGACCTCGTCAAGGGATCGAAATTCTGGGCGATGAAGGACCTGGGGCATTTCCCGGTCACCGAGGACTATACCAAGTTCCGCCAATACCTGCTGCCGATCCTTTCCGAAGTGAGAGCCGGGTCCTAGGCAAGACCTGCACGGGACCCGAGCGGGTGAAATGTGCCTTGGGCGCCTGGCCAAGGTCAGCGAGCGGCGAAGCGTCCAGTGGGGGATGGAATGAAGACCCAAATTGTGGTGGTTGGCGGTGGGGCCGGCGGCCTCGCACTGGTGCGACGGCTTAGGGCAAAGCTCGGGCGCGAGGCATTCGATGTCATACTCATCGAACAAAACCACACGCACATCTGGAAGCCTTTGCTCCATGAGGTCGCGGCAGGTTCGCTGGACGCTAACCTGGATGAAATCGGCTATCGCAGCCACGGCCCTCGATGGGGCTACCGGTTCTTCTACGGCTCGCTGGAATCCGTAGATAGGGCGGCGCGCCAGGTCGTCATCGCTCCGATCCTCGATGAGGATGGGTCAGAATTGATCGGCCGGCACTGCGTTCGCTACGACTATCTCGTTATCGCGATAGGATCCGTCTCGAACGACTTTGGCACTCCGGGCGTCAAGGAGAATTGTCTCTTCCTCGAGAACCGCATCCAGGCGGATCGCTTCCGGCTCAAGTTGCTCAACCACTGCCTTCGGGTTTCCAGAACGATGTCGGCTGCCCCATCGTCGGAAGCTTTCGTCGATATCGCCATCGTGGGAGCCGGCGCCACGGGCGTCGAGCTGGCCGCCGAGCTTTACAACTCCGCATCGGCGCTCAAGCATTATGGTCTCGAAGTCTTTGATGAGAGCCGTCTCAGGGTTTCGCTGATCGAAGCTGGTCCGCGAATTCTGCCAGCGCTGCCGGATGCCGTCGCGGCCGCAGCTCACAAGGAACTCGAGATCCTTGGGGTCAGGGTCCTTCCCAACACGGTTGTCAAAGAGGCGACCGCGACAGGGATGAGGACCGGAAGCGGGGAAGAGATCAGATCGGACATCAGCGTTTGGGCCGCAGGGGTGCGGGGACCGGATATCTTGCGTCACATGGATGGACTGGAGGTGGTCCCCAGTGGTCAGCTCGCTGTCCTTCCAACACTCCAGACGACATACGACGAGCGGGTTTTCGCACTCGGAGACTGCTGCTTCTTAAGGCAGGTGGGTCAAGAGCGGCCAGTGCCGCCAAGAGCTCAGGCGGCACATCAGATGGCATCGACCGTGTATCGCAATATCCTCAGCCTGCTCGCGAAGGAACCCCTTGAACAGTTTGTCTACCGTGACAGGGGGTCTCTGGTCTCGCTGAGCCGGTTCTCGACGGTTGGCAATCTGATGGGGAGTTTGGTCGGTGGTCGTATGGCGGTTGAAGGGAGGCTGGCCAGAATGGTCTACATGTCGCTCTATCGCATGCATTTGCTGGCTATTCATGGGTGGATAAAGGGCTTGGCGCTGATACTGGTCGGACACGTCAACCAAGTCGTCCGACCGAGGTTGAAGCTGCACTGAGCGACTGCCGTTTACCGGGGCGGTTATAGAGTGGAGTTCAATTTCCGATCCGAAGGGAACATCAATGCAAGCGGCCTACATCGCTGGTCATGGTGGGAATGAGGTGGTGAAGGTCGGCGATTTTCCCGATCCGGTCCGGGGTGCGGACGAGGTTTTGATCCGCTTGCATGCAGCCACTGTAAACCGAGTTGATTTGTACATGCGCGACAGTGGCGCTGGAATTACGCATCGGTTGCCGCAGGTAATGGGGCTCGACGGTGCAGGGACGGCAATCGCCATTGAGAATAACGAGAAGCGGATCTGTGTTGGCCAACGTGTGATCGTTCATCCGCTAATTTTCTGCGGGCGCTGCGAGTTTTGCGTCGCTGGAGATCAGGTCTTGTGCACCAGCGCATCCTATCTTGGGGAACACCGCGACGGCGTCTTCGCTGAGTTTGTGAGCGTTCCCGCCCGCAATGTCTTCCCTATGCCAGAGGGGTGGAATTTTGTTCAATCAGCGGCACTGGGCGTTAACTTCCTGACTGCATGGCGCATGGTCTTTTCGAAGGCGGAAATGAAACCCTGGGAAACCGCCTTGATCTTCGGAATTGGCGGAGGAGTGTCATTAGCGGCGCTGCAGTTGATAAAGGCAATGGGCGGGCAAGTAATTGTGACATCGCGAGACGAGGCGAAACTCGCAAGGGCAGCAGACCTCGGCGCAGACTACGGAATCAACGGCGAACGGGAGGATGTGAGCCGAAAAGTGCTCGAAATTACGGACAAGCGCGGGGTCGACGTAGTGATTGAGAATGTCGGCGAGGCAGTTTGGTCGCACGCTCTGCGATCACTGGTCCGGGGAGGGAGACTGGTAACCTGTGGCGCGACGTCAGGTGACCAGCCCGGCGCTGACCTTCGCAGGATATTTATCAGGCAGTTGCGGATTCTCGGCTCAACACTGGGAACCCTTGGCGAGTTCCATGATTTGTTGCAATTTGTCGACCATCACCAGATCAAACCGGTCATCGATAGTACCTACGACCTTTCGGACGTTCATTCCGCCCTGGATCGCCTCGAATCTGGACGTCAATTTGGAAAGGTTGCCATCGACATATGCGGACTGCCATAGCCATCCGGAGGTCTTAGGGCATGGACTTGAGTCTGCTTTCGATTGGGACCCGAGCCGCGCGAATGGCATTGTGGCTAGCGGCATATGAAAAGCCGCACCTACAGGTCGATATATGGCAGCACCAACCAGCAACTGCAGGGAGCTTAAATAGAACCCTTGCCAACGCGAGCCGTCCATACATGGCTCATTTCGGTCATTCACTAGTTCCTGGCGACTCGCAGTTCGCCAGACGATAAGAGTGCATTTAGCTCGGCGCTTCGACTGCGTACCTCTGGTTGCGCTCACGACGCAGCGATAAATGTGTTACGTATTGTGATACCTATTGTGATACAAAATCGGTCATGAACACCGGGAAAAAGAAAATAGAAACAGTGGCATAGGGCCGAAGACGATCCCAGCCAACGGTACCATTGGCCCTTCCTGTAAATCGTTGTGATTAATATGCAGCCGCTGGGAACAATCAGCGCGTGGAGAGGGCACGGATAGCGAGGCGTTCTTCCTTGCCCTGTGGTCCACGATTGCCTGCTCCAAGTGGTCATATGGCGGAAGCCAGACCAAGCGGCGGACCGTGATCGCGAGACCTGCGCTGAATATTGACCAGAAGGACTATAGAACGTAGCCTTTCACCAGAGGCCACGTCCTCCACTCTGTGCGAGTGAAAATGTCCGGGACGGCCCGGCGGTTAGACCGCCGGAGTTCCACCGTGAATCGTCACCTCCCGCAGCTTGCGCTGCTTCTCGTTGCCACGCTGTTCGCCTTGGGCTTATCGGTCCACTATGACATCGACGGTGCACCCGCTTTGATCGGGTTCGGCTTTCTGTTGGGTGCCGTTGGGCTTGCTATCCAGGCCCGGTCACGGAAGCCGCCGCGCGGCCGTGACTAGTTAGCAACGTTGTTGGCAGTCACCACGGCACAGGATAACGACCTGTCGAGCTGCCTTGTCGGCGCTGTCGCCTTCGCAGGGATATTCCATGGCTTGGAGATATTCGACAGAAGATCCCGCGACAGGCGGTTACAATCCTCAGCCGGGTTCCATCCTGTAGACGCTGAGGCTGCGATGACGGCTGTTTTCAATCTTCCCAGATCATGAGCGCGCTCTGCGGCATCGATGTCGTAGCCGAGATGGAGACAGCGTTCGATCTCTATTCCCGGGGGCTGGTGGCGGTCCCGCCCGTCGGCGAGTTGCTGTTCGAACAGCCGCCGGGCGAGATGCATATCAAATATGGCGCTATCGGGGGCGATAGTGTCTTCGTCATCAAGATAGCGACCGGCTTCTATGAGAACACGACAATCGGCCTGCCTTCGTCAGGAGGGGTCGTGTTGGTTTTCAGCGCCCGCACCGGCGCGCTTGTGGCCATATTGCAAGACGAAGGTCATCTCACCGACATCCGCACCGCCGCCGCCGGTGCGGTCGCCGCCAAGTGGCTGATGCCGGACGATCTCCAATGCATCGGCATTTGCGGTTCGGGCAGCCAGGCTCGGCTGCAGGCGCAATACCTGCGTGAGGTGACGTCGTGCAGAACATTGGTCGTGTGGGCGCGCAACGCCGAAAAGGCGGCGCGTTGTGCCGCCGACATCGCCGCCCTCGGCTACGATGCGCGAGCCGTTGCGTCGCCTCGGGAACTCGCGGCTCTTGCCGGTCTCATCGTCACGACGACAGCCTCCAGGGATCCATTCCTGATGGCGCCCTACATCCGTCCCGGAACCCATATCGTCGCGATGGGGACCGACACACCCGAGAAGTCCGAAATCGATGCTGCCGTGCTCGGCCGAGCGACATGTGTCGTCGCCGACAGCCGCTCGCAATGTTTCGAGCGCGGCGAAATCCATCACGCGATCGCCCAGGGCCTGATTTCGCCGGAGCGTATTGTGGAACTGGGGGAGATCATCGCGGCGCAAGGACTGGAAAGGCGGGCCAACGACGCGATCACCGTCGTCGACCTCACAGGCGTTGCCGTTCAGGATATCGTGCTGGCCAAGGCGGTGTGCGCGAAACTGGGTCTTGTCGTCTAATGCATGTCGCGCAAAAGTGACCTCGGTTTTGCGACGGCATGCATCAAACAATGACCTAGCGCGTCGTGTGAATCCGTTTTCACGCGACGCGCTTTAGAGGTGAGCGCGGCTGGCTTTACAGCGCCGCCTCGGCCTGTTTGCCGAACTCGTCCTGAAGGAAGCGGTCGAGCCGCTGCAGCGCTTCCTTGAAATGATCGGGCTCGCCGCCGATGCCGAGGCGAAGATGCCCCTCCATTCCGAACCAGCTGCCGGCGACCGCGAACACGCTTTGCGTCTCGCGCAGCCTGCGGCAGAAATCGTCCGATGAAATCGGAAGGTCGTAGCGCAGGAAGGCCATGGCGCCGGCCTGCGGCGGGACCCAGCTGAAGATCCCGCTACGCTGCGCTATCCATTGCGAAAGCTGGTCGAGATTGCGCGCGAGTAGGTGGCGGTTGCGGGCCACGATGCGCGCGCGCTTTTCCGGCTGCAGGGCAAACAGGGCAATCCGCTGCCCGAGCGCGTTGCTGCCGATCGTCGTGTAGTCCTGCCGCTGCATCGCCTTCTGGATGATCTCCTGCGACGAGACGATCCAGCCGATGCGCAAGCCGGCGAGCGCCATCGCCTTCGCCGTGCCGCCTGTCACCACCGTCATTGGCGCGGTCGCGAAAAGCGTCCCGGTTTCCGCGCCGGCGAGTTCCGCGCCGCGATAGATTTCATCGGCATGCAGGGCGATGCCATGATTTGCGGCAAGCGTTGCCAGGCCCGTTCGTTCTTCGGCCGAAAGCACACCGCCCGTCGGGTTGTTGGGATTGCAGACCGAAATCAGCCTGGTGCGTGTCGTGATCCTGTTCGCCACCTCGTCGAGATCGAGGGCCCAGCGATTGCCCGACAACCGCAGGGGTACCTCATGGACCTTTGCCCCGAGCGCCTTCGCCAGCCCGGGCAATTGCATGAAATTGGGCGTGACGATGATGGCTTCGTCGCCGCTGTCCAGCAGGCTCATCACCGCCAGCATGTTGGCTTCGGACGAACCGGTGGTGACGAGAACGTTGTCGGCGACCGCACCGGGATAGAGCGAGGCGATCGCCTCGCGCAGGGCCGGCTCGCCTTCGGTATGGCCATAGCCGAGCGGCAGGTCGAGCAGCGCTTCGGTCTCATGCGCGTCGAGCAGTTCGCGCATCGTGAACGGATGCAGGCCGCTCTCGGTCAGATTGTAGTCGACCGTATTTTCCCAGATCGACTGGCTGCGTTCGAGTTCGAAGAGGTCAATGCGCATGTCGGTTCCTATCGAGAGTGCGTCATCGGCACGGATCGGCGCGATGTGTCGGGGTGACGCTAGCGCCGGCCGACGCAAGGTTCGCCCGAACCCTCCGATGACGTGGCAGAAGATGTTCGGGTCCGCCACGCCAATGACAGCATATTCTTCCGCGCCGGCGCCATACAGGGGCGCGCGGCTTCGCATCCCGGCGTGCCGCTGTCCATAGCGAGGGTTTTGCATGCCGCAGGTCAGGAACAACTACATCGATGGAGCGTGGCGCTCGGCCGAACACAGCAGCGAGAGCCGCAATCCGTCGGACACGAATGAACTGATCGGCAGCTTTGCCATCGCCAGTACCACCGACGTTCGCGATGCGGTGACCGCGGCGCGCAAGGCACTGGCCGATTGGAAAGAGACCTCCCCGCAACAGCGTTTCGACATTCTCGACCGGGCCGGCGACGCCATTGCCCGGCGCAAGCAGGAACTGGCGACGCTGCTGTCGCGCGAGGAGGGCAAGACCTTGCCCGAGGCCGCCGCCGAAGTGGCCAAGGCGGCCCATACTTTCAAGTATTTCGCCGGTGAGGCGGTGCGTCTGTCCGGCGCAAGCCTGCGCTCCGTGCGAAACGGCGTCGATGTCGATGTCCGGCGCGAAGCGGTCGGCATCGTGGGGCTGATCACCCCGTGGAATTTTCCCTTCTCGATCCCCGCGTGGAAAACCGCCCCGGCTTTGGCCTATGGCAATTGCGTGATCCTCAAACCATCCGAACTGACCAACGCGATCGCCTGGGAACTGGCCAGCATCCTGCACGAAGCCGGCGTGCCGCGCGGCGTCTTCCAGATGGTCATGGGTGGCGGCGAGGTCGGTTCGGCGCTGGTCACCGATCCAGCCGTCGATGCCATCAGCTTTACCGGCTCGGGCGCGGTTGGCCGCATGATCGCGGGGCAAGCGGTGGCGCGCGGCGCCAGGCTGCAACTCGAACTGGGCGGCAAGAACCCGCTTGTGGTCGCCGATGACGCCGACCTCGACAAAGCCGTGGATGCCGCCGTGCGCAGCGCCTTCTATTCGACCGGGCAGCGCTGCACGGCGTCGAGCCGCGTCATCGTCGACGCCGCCGTCCACGACGCCTTTGTCGAGCGGCTGGTGGAGCGCGCGAGCAGGTTGCGCGTCGGCAACGCGTTGGACGCCGCCTCCGATATCGGCCCGCTGGTCAGCGCGGATCAACTCAGTCGCGTTTCCCGCTACGCTGAAGCCGCCCCTTCCGACGGAGCCCGCCATGCCTTTGGCGGCCGCGTGCTCGAGGCGCCGGCGAACGGCTACTATTTCGAGCCGGCGATCTTTCTGGACGGCGACATGCGACAGGCCATCAATCGCGAAGAGGTGTTCGGGCCCGTTCTTTCAGTGTTCGAAGCCATCGATTTCGATGATGCGGTGCGGATCGCCAACGACACCGAATTCGGCCTCAGCGCCGGCATTTTCACCGCATCGCACGCCAAGGCCCGCGCCTTCATCCGAGCCAGCAACAGCGGCATGGTGATGGTCAACCTGCCGACCGTAGGCTCCGACTACCACGTGCCGTTCGGTGGACGCGGCGCCTCTGCCTATGGCCCCAAGGAGATGGGGCTCGGTGCGATCGAATTCTTCACCCAGACCAAGACCGCCTATGTCGCGGACTAGGTCCGGGTTGCTTTGCCTCGCGACACGTTCTGTCGTGAGTCCGGACAAGGCGACAGAAACCAGTTTCGGCGGCGACGGAAACGGAAACTTGTGCTCCCGCCGGTGGCCTATCGTCGGTTTCGATACCAGCCCAAAGGCCGGCACATAGAAGGAGCCATGATGTCCAATTCGCCGCGCGTGATCGATCCGGAAACCATCGAGCCGGATACAAGATCGACATATCCGCAGCATCTGCAGGAGCCGGTCAAAGGACGTCGCAAGCGGCGGCTTGGTTCGCTTGCGGGCCTCGCCAGCCTGTCGGCTGTCCATGTCGAGTTGCCCAGCGGCTGTGCATCATCGCTCAGGGTCTGGCACAGCCACGAGGACGAACTCATCCTTGTGTTGAAAGGCGAGGCGACACTGATCACGGACCAGGGGGAGCAACTCGTTCGTGCCGGACAGGCCATCGGCTTTCCCGCGGGCGAAGCCAATGGCCATCAGATCGTCAACCGTGGCGAAACCCCGGTCGTCTTCGTCGAAGTGGCGAGTTTTGCCGAAGCCAACGTATCGACCTATCCGGACGACGACCTGCTGCAGATACCGGACGGCCGCGGCCGCCGGTTCGTGCGCAAGGACGGCACTCCTTACTGAGGCCGGTATCATGCAATCCAAGGTTTCTCCGCGCCTTGCCGAGCCGCTGGCTCCCGAGATCCTCGATCTCGTCTTCCGGCCGCGCATCGAACGGGAGCTTGCTCTCGGCATCGACGATCTGTGCGCGGTCAACGAGGCGCATCTCGTGATGCTCGCCAGGATGGGTCTGATCGAACCGGCGGTGGCGCGCGGTCTGGCCGGGACGCTGTCCGCAATCCGCAGTGATGGCGACGGGGCGATCCCGCGCGATCCGGCGCGGGAGGACGGTTACTTCAACTTTGAAGCGGTTCTGATGAAGCGCGCTGGCTCGGATGCTGGTGGGCGCCTGCATCTCGCGCGCAGCCGCAACGACATCAACGCAACGCTCGATCGGCTGGCGATGCGGCGGATAGTCCTGGATCTCCTGGGCAAAGTCATCGCGCTGCGTCGCGCTCTGCTGCATCGGGGACAGAGCTTTGCCGACGTTCTCATGCCCGGCTACACACATATGCAGCCGGCGCAGCCGATCACGTTCGGGTTCTATCTGACGGGCATAGCGCAGGCCCTGGCTCGCGACGCATCGCGCCTGTTCAATGCCTATCTGGCCGCCGATACGTGTCCTCTCGGAGCGTGCGCCTTCGCGGGCACCTCCTTCCCGATCGACAGGCAGCTGGTCGCCGACCTGCTTGGTTTCAGCGCCGTCCATGTCCATGCCCAGGACGCGGTGGCTTCACGCGACTATGCCTGGGAGGCAGCCGCCGCCGTCCTCGGCATGGCGGCCAATTGGGGGCGGTTCGCGCAGGACATGTACATCTGGGGCACGCAGGAATTCGGCCTCGTCCGCATACCCGACAGCATCGCCGGCACGTCGAGCATCATGCCGCAGAAGAAGAACCCGGTCGCGCTTGAATATCTGAAGGCGAGTTCCGGCGAGGTGATCGGCGGGCTCAACGCCACATTCGCAATTTTGAAGGGTGGGCATTTCAGCCATGCCGGCGACACCGGCCGCTCCTCCCTGGCGCCGCTCTGGCCGTCGCTGCGCCTCGCCGGCAATGCGCTGGCGATCAGCCGTCTGGTCGCCGAAAAGATCGAGCCCGACGTCGAGACGATGCGGCGGCGCGCCGCTGCCGGCTTCTCGACCGCCACCGATCTTGCCGACTGCCTGGTGCGTGAGGGGCAC
The DNA here is from genome assembly GCF_017306585.1 of Mesorhizobium sp. Taxonomy (GTDB): domain Bacteria; phylum Pseudomonadota; class Alphaproteobacteria; order Rhizobiales; family Rhizobiaceae; genus Mesorhizobium. The sequence goes on from NZ_JAFKIC010000108.1 coordinate 42,315, forward strand.
CTGTCGTTCCGCCAGGCGCATCATGTCGTGGCGGACCTGGTGAGGGATGCGCTGGAGCGTAACCTGCAACCCCACGAGATGGGTCACGAGGACGTGCTTGCCGCGCTCACAAGAGTGCTCGGCCAGACCGTCGAGATGTCGCATGAGGCCGTCATCTGGGCGCTCGATCCACGCCGCTCGGTCGAGGTCCGGCGATCGACCGGCGCGGCCTCACCAGCCGAGACGCGGCGCATGATCGCGGCGGCCTCCGCTGAGGTCGATCGTGATCAAGCCAGGCTCGACGCGCTTCACCAGCATCTCGCATCGGCGCGCAAACAGTTGAACGAACAACTCGACACGCTTCGGCAAGCCAGTGGCCCTTCGCCAGACTGAGGCGGCAAGCGGTCGACCTTTGGAAGAATCGGTTCGTTCCGACACGTCATTTGGAAAAGTCTTCGACAGAACGGCCGCTAGCTTGGTTCCAGGCAATTTCGAGTTATGATCCGATGACAGGCAACAGCGCAGGACAGTTCATACGCTTGGGCGAGACCGGCAGGACGCCGGTCGCGATCCGCATCGACGGTGAAAGTGTCGCTTGCCTCCGAGGCGACACGCTGCTGACCGCCTTGCTGCTGCACGGCCGGCTTCTGCGTCATTCCGAATTCGGCGACGGGCCACGTGCCGGCTTCTGCAACATGGGCGCCTGCCAGGATTGCTGGCTGTCGCTCGGCTCGGGCGAAAGGGTTCGTGCCTGCACCACGCAGGTCCGGGACGGCATGGATGTACTGACGCGCGAGGCGACATTATGATGGCCGGCAGCGATCGGATCGTCGTGGTGGGCACCGGCCCGGCAGGTTCACGGGCAGCGCAAACCCTCTACGGGGCCGGATGCCGCAATCTTACGGTCATCAGCGAGGCGCCGGCGAGCGGTGGCCAGATCTACCGGCGACAGCCCGTTGGCTTCGAGCGTCCGCCGTCCAGTCTCTATGGTGAGGATGCGCCGAAGGCCGTGCGCCTGCACGGCATGTTCGATGCCCTTGCCGGCAAGATCGATTATCGGCCCAACACGCTGGTCTGGAACATTTTCGACGGTGCCGTGCATACGCATGATGGCGCCAGCACGGACAGGCTGGAATTCGACCGGCTGGTGCTGAGCACCGGCGCGATGGACCGGGTCATCCCGATCCCGGGATGGACCTTGCCTGGCGTATTCACCCTCGGCGGCTCACAGATCGCGCTCAAGAACCAGGCCTGCTCTATCGGCCGCGCCGTGGTCTTCGCCGGCACCGGGCCGTTGCTCTATCTCGTCGCCTATCAATACGCCAAGGCCGGCGCCAATGTCGTGGCGGTGCTCGATTCCGCTTCCTATTTCGACAAGGTTCGTGGCGCGGCGTGGATGGCGCGGTCGCCAAAGATGCTGCTGCGCGGCCTTGCCTATCGCCGCTATCTGGCGCGCAAGCGCGTCATGTTGCGCGAAGGGGTACGCCTGCGCGCGGTCGAGGGCGCCGACAATGTCGAGGGCATTCGTTTCACGACCGGCGGCCGGGACGAGTTTGTCCAATGCGACGCCGTCGGTCTCGGCTTCGGCCTGACCCCCGAAATGCAGCTCGCGGAAATCGCGGGGTGCCGCACCCGCTTCGATGCGGACAACCGGCAATGGGTGATTGCGCATGACGGCCAGGGTCGCGCAGGCAATGGCATCTATGTCGCGGGCGACGGCAGCGCGATCGGTGGCGCCGATGTCGCCGAACTCGCCGGCGAGCGCGCGGCGCTGGCGTTGCTGGCCGATATCGGCTTGCCAGCTTCGAAAACGCGGCTGCGCCAGATCGAGCGCGCTTCCGGCCGCCTGGCCGGCTTTCGAAAGGGTGTTGAAACGAGCTTCCCGTTCCCGGCCGCCTGGATCGACGAGGCACCGGACGAAACGATCCTGTGCCGCTGCGAAAACGTGAGCTTTGGTGAGGTCCGGGCCGCGATTGCCCGGTTCGAACCGCGCGAGGTCAATCGGCTTAAGGCCCTTGCACGGCCAGGCATGGGACGCTGTCAGGGCCGCGTCTGCGGGCCGGTGCTGGCCGAACTGCTTTCGGCGGTGACCGGACGGCCGCTCGAGCAGGTCGGCAAGCTGCGCGGGCAGGGGCCCGTCAAACCGATCTCCTATGGGAGCACGTGCGGCCAGGCCGATCCGCAGGTCCACGCCTGGATGCTTGCCGGTGAAAAAAGTGACGCAGATGACCAAAGCCTTTGAAACGGAAGTCGTCGTCATTGGCGGTGGCATAGCCGGCGTCTGTTCGGCCTACTATCTCGCAAGGCGCGGCGCGCGGGTCGTCCTGTTCGAACGCGGCGCGGTCGGCGCTCAGGCCAGCGGCGTGAATTTCGGCGGCCTGCGCACCAATGGCCGCGCCGAGCCTGAACTGCCGCTCAGCCTGCGTGCGCGCGCTCAATGGCAGAAGATCGAAACACTCGTCGGCGACAACTGCGAGACGGAGATCACCGGACATGTCGAAATCTGCGACCGGCCAGAGCACATGGCGGCCGTGGAACAATGGGCTGGCATGGCCGAGACCCATGGCGTCGGGGCGCAATTGCTGAGTGCCGCGGACGTTGCGCGGCGCTTCCCCTGGATCGGCACCAAGGTGTTGGGCGGATGTTTCGTCGCCGGCGACGGCGCGGCGAACCCGCGGCTCGTCACGCCGGTCTTCGCCATCGCCGCGTGCAAGCTGGGCGTCGACATCCGCGAACATGATGCTGTCCGGACCATTCGCCATGATGGGGGATGCTTCCAGATCGAAAGCGAATCCGGGACCGGGGTGCGCGCGCCGATCCTGGTCAATGCCGCCGGCGCCTGGGGGGCGCGTCTTGCCGCGCAGTTTTCGGAGGTCTTTCCACTCGACGTGATGGCGCCGCAAATGGTGGTCAGTGAGCCATTCGCGCGCGTGGTGACGTCGACCGTCGATTACCCTGTCAACGGACGCTTCTTCTACGCAAGGCAGATCGGCAGGGGCAATTTGCTGTTTGGCCGGGGCCCCGGCCGCGCCGATCTCGATCTGGGTCGCGCCAGATACGTTCCGCAGAACCTGTTCGATGCTTCGCGCATCGCCGTCGACGTGCTGCCCTTTCTGCGCGGGCGCAATTTCATCCGCACCTGGGCCGGTGTCGAGGGCAAGTCACCGGATTCGCTTCCATTCCTGGGCAAGAGCCGCGCCATCGATGGATTGATTCATGCCTTCGGCTTTTCCGGGCATGGCTTCCAGCTCGGTCCCGGTATCGGCGAGGTGGTCGCCGAACTGGCGCTCAACGGCCGCACCTCCACCCAGATCGAGGGTTTCGACCCCTATCGGTTTGCCAAGCATTCCGGTGCCATGGGCAACGCACCGCTGATCCAGACCGGCTGAAAGCCTGCCGCGACGAAGACGCGATCAGGCAACCCGCCGCAACTCTTCCGCAGGCGCCTGCAAGGACGCCGTTGCCGGGGACGAAGGCTCGTTCTTGATCTCGCGCAACACCACGAAACTGTCGAAGCGCGAGAAGGATACCTCGCCATCGAGCAGCTCGCGCGAGATGACTTCATAGGCGGCGACATCCCTGCAATCAAAGCGCAGCATGTAGTCGTACGGGCCGCACAGTCCGAAGCAGTTGGTGATTTCCGGATGGTGCTTGATCCGGCGCTCGAAGGTCTGGAAGTCGGCCGAGCCATGGTTTTTCAGCGACACCGCGGCAAAGACCGTGACGTTGGGAAAGAGGCGGGACCAGTAGATCTGGGCGCGGTAGCCGGTGATCAGCCCCATTTTTTCCAGCCGGCGCAAGCGTTTATGGCAGGGGCTGGCGGAAATGCCGACCAGCGAGGACAGTTTGAAATTCGTGATCCGGCCATTTTTCTGCAATTCCGTGAGGATGCGCAGATCGATGCGGTCGATCTTGCCGGGAAGGCCTGCGAATTCCGGTTTCATAGGCACCATGTTCATTGTCTTTTTCTCCTGACGAGGCTCAATTGCTGCAGGCTTTCACGCCTGCCAGCCAGTCGGTCTGCTGGGCCGTGCCAGAATGAGAGGACGCCCAAGGCTTGCAATCGAAAAAAGGTAACGCCTGAATGAGCGCCAGACATGCAGACACCGTCAGGCTGCCTTGGCTCAACACGCTGGTGGCGTTCGAAGCGGCATCGCGCCTCGGCAGTCTGACGCTTGCGGCCTCGGAGTTGAACCTGACGCCCGGCGCGGTGAGCCGGCAGATCAAGCTGCTCGAACAGTCGCTCGACGTGACGCTGTTCCAGCGCAGTCACAACGCCATCGAACTGACCGACGCGGGCCGGGCCTTTCTCGGCCACGTCAAGAACGCGCTGGCCGAAATCCGCAAGGGCGCGCGCGAGGTTTCGGGACAGGCCGCCAAGCTCACTATCCGGGCGCCGCTGACGCTGACGCAGCGCTGGCTGATCCCCAGGCTAGAGCACTATCATCATGACCACCCCGGAGTTGACCTGCGCTTTCGCACCATAGGAACGGCCGGCAGCGACAGGATCGATGTCGAGATCAAGTATGCGCGCGGCTCGCCGCCGGCGACAGAGGTCGAGGGCGAGATGTTTCTGGCCGACAACACGGCACCCATCTGCCGGCCTGAACTCCTGAGCCGCCTTGGCATCCTGACCGATCCCATCCAGGTCCTGTCCCTGCCGATCCTGCAAGACACGGCGGATGCCTGGTCGTGGCGTCAGTGGTGCAAGGGCGCGGCGATCCCCTTCGAACCGCTTGGCCGAAGCATGGTCTTCGACACGGACGAAGCCGCGATCGACGCCTGTCTTTCCGGACTGGGTGTCGCCCAGGCCAACACGGCCTTCGTCGATCCCTTGCTACGGTCGGGCAGCATCACGCGGCTTTGCCCGCAGATCGAGGTTTTGCTCGGAGCCTATTATGCCGTGGTCCATACGTCCGGACGGGTGGCCGATGCGTTCGTGGCATGGCTCAAGAGCCAGGGGCGCGGCGCGGAGTTGGTAAAATAAACTGCCGGCCAGACCGGGAAAGCAGACATTTTTTGCCGCCCGCCAATGTTCGTTTGACCGAACGTGGCTGGCTTTCGGCCTACTCTCGCAAGGGTTCCACGCAAGATGCCCGTCCGGGCGGCAATGCGAGGCGCGACAAAAACGAGAGGGTGAACGAAGATGAACATGAAGAGACGAATGCTGCTTGTCTCCGCCGCGATGCTTGTCGCCGGGGCCAGCACGGTCCTTGCGGCCGACCAGCGTGTGGTGAAGCTCGCGACCGACGGCACCTACGCGCCATTCAACTACACCGATCCGTCGGGCAAGCTCGTCGGGTTCGAGCCCGATCTGGTCGATGACATCTGCAAGCGCATGAACGTCAAATGCGAATGGGTCATCCAGAATTTCGACGGCATGATCCCCGCTCTCAACGAAAAGCGGTTCGACGCCATCCTCGCTTCGCTTTCGATCACCGACGAACGCGCCAAGGCGGTTGATTTCTCCATCCCCTATTATGCCGGCCCGACGCGTCTGATCGCGTCCGGCGACGGCAAGCTCGGCCAGTTCAAGAGCGGTGAAGGTTCGACCATCCTGCTCGGCTCGATGAGCGACAAGGACAAGGCCGTCATCGGCGACGTGGCGGCCGCGCTCAAGGATGCGACCGTCGGCGTCGAGCGGGCATCCACCCATGCGAAGTTCTTCGAGGAGACCTTTCCAGGCGTCAAGGTGAAGATCTACGACAAGGGCGAGAACATGATGCTCGACCTCGTCGCCGGCCGCATCGACGCCGCCGTCGACGGAGCCGGCTCCACTCTCAATTTCATCAGCGAGCAGGAAAAGGCCGGCAAGAAGTTCGTCGCCTTCGGCCCAGCCCTCAAAGGAGGCGCTCTCGGCAAGGGTGTGGCCCTGGCCTTCCGCAAGGGCGAAGAGACGGAATTGCGCGAAGAGTTCAACAAGGCGATCCGTGAGGCGACGGCCGATGGCAGCATCTCGAAGATGAGTGTCAAATGGATCGGCGTTGACGGCTCGATTCCGGAAAACGCCGCAAAATGAATCCTCTGCACCTTCTCGCCTTCGGCCCGACCGGCTGGGGCGATGAACTGGCCTATGGTGCCGCGATGACCCTGGTCATCGCGGCATTGGGCTTCGCCGGCGGGCTCGTCCTGGGCCTGCCGATCGCGGCGGCGCGGCTATCGTCGAACGTTGTGCTGCGGGCGATTTCGGGGGTCTATGTCACCGTCGTGCGCGGCGTGCCCGAACTCCTGGTGATCTACCTCCTGTTTTTCGGCGGTGGCCAGTTCTACCGCTATGTCGCCGATGCACTGGGCTATTCCGGCGCGGTCGCCGCCGACGCCTTCAGCGCTGGTGTTCTGGCCGTCATCCTGATCTGCGCGGCCTACAGCGCCGAGGTGTTTCGCGGCGCGTTCCAGGCCATTCCGAAAGGACAGATCGAGGCCGCCAACGCTTTCGGCATGACGCGCTCCACATTGTTTTGCCGCATCAAGCTGCCGCAGATGCTGCGCTATGCCCTGCCATCCATCGCCAATGTCTGGCAGCTGGTTTTGAAGGACACCGCGCTGGTCTCGGTGACGGGGCTGGTCGAGCTGATGCGCACCATCGATGTCGCCGCCGGCTCCACCCGCAGCCCGTTTCTGTTCTACATGACCGCCATCCTTATCTTTCTCGCCTTCACCGCCGTCTCGAACAAGGCTTTCGAAGGTGCTGAACGCCATTTCAGCCGCTCTGTCATCGGGGGCTACGGCAAATGAGATGGGACGTCTTCTTCGGATCGTTTCCGACCTTGCTTTCGGCGCTTCCGGTGACGCTGGAACTGGCTGTGATCTCGATCACGCTTGGGTTCCTGCTGGCGGTGCTGCTGGCGGCGGCACGGCTTTCGGGGCTGCGCGCTCTTGCGGCGCTCGCCTATGCCTATGTCTACGTCATTCGCGGTACGCCGCTCCTGGCGCAGGTCTTCTTCGTCTATTACGGGCTTGGCCAACTCGACGCGATGCGCAACTCCATCCTGTGGCCTGTCTTTCGGGAGGCCTATGCATGCGCGCTCATCGCCTTGTCGCTGAACACGGCGGCGTATGGCAGTGAGATCATCCGCGGTGGATTGCTCTCGGTCCCGCGTGGGCAGATCGAGGCCGCCAAGGCGTTCGGCCTCAGCCCCACGCAGAGGTTTCGCCACGTGGTGTTCCCGCAGGCCTTGCGGGCGATGCTGCCAGCTTACGGCAATGAGCTGATCCTCATGCTCAAAGGCACGTCGCTCGCCAGCACCATCACCATCATCGAGCTGACCGGCCAGGCGCGCATCCTGGCCTCGGAGACCTACGCTCCCATCGAGGTCTTCCTGGCGGCGGGCGCCATCTATCTCGGCCTCAACGTCGTGCTCAGTTTCGGGGTGCGGCTGCTCGAAGGCCGGGTGCAGCGCAGCGGGGGCTTCGCCATGGAAGGCTGAGGCGAACTGCCTTGCCATTCCAGCCGCGCTGAAGCCCAGCCGGCGAAGCCGCCCGGTCCAACAGACAAACAAGGCCTGTTCCAGCAATGGCGTGCCGCGCCGCCCAGCCAGCCATACAGGAGGAAACCGATGAATAAGACAGAACTGCCTGCAAGCCAGCCCGGGCTCGCGGTGCCGACGATCGAGTCACGGGATTTGCGCAAGAGCTTCGGCGCCGTGGAGGTACTCAAGGGTGTTTCCTTCAAGGCTTACGAGCATCAGGTGATTTCGATCATCGGCGCCAGCGGGTCGGGCAAAAGCACGTTCCTGCGCTGCCTGAACTTCCTTGAGGCACCGAGTTCCGGTGAGATAGACTTCAAGGGCCGAAGTCTGGAGATTGGTGGCGGTAGAGCGCCGACGCGGATCGAGATCGAGGGGCTGCGCCGCCGCACCGGAATGGTGTTCCAGCAGTTCAATCTGTGGTCGCACTGGACCGTGCTGGAGAACATTATCAAGGTTCCCATCCACGTGCACGGCGTGCCACGCCAGCAGGCCGTTCAACGGGCGATGGATCTGCTGGCCAAGGTTGGCCTGCGGGAGAAGGTCAACGCCTATCCGGCATCGCTGTCAGGAGGCCAGCAGCAGCGCGTCGCCATCGCGCGAGCGCTTGCCGTCGAGCCGGAACTCCTGCTGTTCGATGAACCAACCTCGGCGCTGGATCCCGAACTGGTCGGCGAGGTGCTGGCCGTGATCCGCGCGCTCGCCAAGGAGGGCCGCACCATGCTGGTTGTCACGCATGAAATGAGCTTTGCCCGCGAGGTATCCGACAAGGTCGTGTTCTTCCATGACGGGCGCATAGAGGAAGAAGGTCCCCCGGCTGAAGTCCTGCGCCAACCGCGCAGTCCCCGGCTCGGCGCGTTCCTGAAGTCCGTTCGCTAGCTAGCTGTGTCGGTGGGAGGCGACCCTGGCCTGGAGCAGTCGGAGTGCCGCCGACGAGGCTGAAACCGGGCAAGAATGCGGTCTATGCCCGCAAGGACAAACCTCTGGCGTCTTCCCATTGTCCCGGGACGAGCGGGCCGCGCGATGTCATGACCGCTTCGCGCGACGCCATGATCATCGCCAGCATGGTATCGGTCGGGCTTGGCGCGGCGTTCGTCTCGCGATCCGTGCGCTGCATCCGGTTGCCGAACGTCGTCTATCGCCCCTGTCGGATGTGGCTCCAAAGGCCGAACTCGCCGTGGCGTTCCGGCGGAGATGCCTCGAGCGTGGTCAACAATTTCATCGCGCTGGCTCGCAGACTTTCCAGGTCGACCGTGTAGTGCTGACCGGCACTTCATGCGTTGCCGGCGTCGAAGCGGCCAACCGGGCCGCGCGCCTCGAAGGGACATTACTCCTTGACGACTTTTCCGTTCACCGAAGCCACTCCCGTCCAGTTTCAAGACCCGCTGCCGAAGACCTCGGACGTCGTGATCATCGGCGGTGGCGTCATCGGCGTGACCACGGCGCTGTTCCTGGCGCGGCGCAACATCTCGGCGACCTTGCTGGAGAAGGGGCGCATCGCGGCCGAGCAGTCCTCGCGCAACTGGGGCTGGATCCGGCAACAGGGCCGCGATGCCGACGAACTGCCGATCGTCATCGAGGCGCGCCGGCTGTGGCGGCAATTGGCCGAAGAGTGCGGCGAGGACATCGGGTTGAGGCAGACCGGCGTTACCTATCTTGCACGCACCGACAAGGAGATGGCCGACTTCGCGGCATTCCTGAAGATCGCCGAGGCCCATGGCGTCGATACGCGTCTGCTCGACAGCGGTGAGGCAGCCAGACTGATCCCGGCCATGTCGCACGCCTTCAAGGGCGCCATGACCACGCCGTCGGACATGCGGGCCGAACCCTGGGTCGCCGTACCCGCGCTCGCCCGCCTGGCCGCCAGGCAAGGCGTCACCATCATCGAGAATTGCGCGGCCCGCATGCTCGACATCGCGGCGGGGCGTATCAGTGGTGTCTGGACAGAGAAAGGCCGTATAGCCACGTCGAACGTCCTCGTCGCCAGTGGGGCATGGACCTCGCTCTTCCTGCGCGTGCACGGCGTTTCGATCCCGCAGCTCAGTGTGCGGACAACCGTCGCGGCGACCGCGCCGATGCCGGAAATCCACGCGGGCGCCGCCGCGGACGAACATATCGCGTTCCGGCGCCGGCAGGATGGCGGATACACGCTGGCCGCAGGCGGCAGTCACCTGCTTTATGTCGGGCCGGACGCGTTCCGCCATGCTCTGAAATATCTGCCTGCCTTGAAACTAAATCCCTTTGGCACGCGCTATTCGCCGGCGGCGCCTCGCGCCTATCCAGACAGTTGGACGACCCCGCGCAGATGGGATGCGGACAAGGAAAGCCCGTTCGAGCGGATGCGTGTTCTCAATCCAGCCCCGGAGGCCAGTGCCCTTCGCGCCATCGACAGGGAATTCAGGCGGCTCTTTCCGCAGTTCAAGACTGTGCCGCTGAAGGCAAGCTGGGCGGGCATGATCGATGCGATGCCAGACGTGGTGCCGATCGTCGATCGCGTCGCGGCGGTCCCGGGACTGGTCGTCGCCACCGGAATGAGCGGCCATGGCTTCGGCATCGGGCCCGGCATGGGCCGCGTGCTGTCCGATCTGATCCAGGGCAACGAGACGGGGCACAATCTCCACAGGTTCCGCCATGCCCGCTTCAGCGACGGCAGTCCGATCCGCCCCGGGCCTTCCCTTTAAAGGGGCAATCTTGCCCGGTTGGCGGGAACGAGACGAACCTTGTCGGGTTTCCGGCTCCTTTACGGCCGGAGCCGCCGCCTCTCCGATCAAATCCAGGCTTTGGCGGATGAAGTCCTCACATCGATCTTGACATCTCCGGAACTCGCGCTCTAGCCTGTGGCGTAATCGGTTACGTAACCGATTACGGATCAAACAAGTGGAGGAGAGCATGAGCAAGGGTTCAAACGCGTCCGGTCTCGATCTAGGCCGCTTCTCGCGTCGTCAGTTTCTCAAGACCAGCGCCTTGGCCGCGGGCGCGCTGGCGCTGCCGCTCGGTCCGGCATTTGCCGCCGACAAGCCGAAGGTCGGACTGGTCATGAAGTCGCTCGCAAACGAGTTCTTCAAGCAGATGCAGGCCGGCGCCGAGGACTATGCGGCCAAGAACAAGGACAAGTTCGATTTCGCCGCCGTCGGCATGAAGGACGAGCGCGACTTCGCCGCCCAGGTCGACGCGATCGAGAACTTCATCACCCAGAACTACAACATCATCGTCGTGGCGCCCGCCGATTCGAAAGCCATGGTCACCCCCATCGCCAAGGCGCTGAAGGCCGGCATCAAGATCATCAACATCGACGTCTCGCTCGACGACGAAGCCAAGAAGAAGGCCGGCATCGATCTCGCCTTCTTCGGCCCGGACAACCGCGCCGGCGCCAAGCTTTCCGGCGATGCTCTCGGCAAGGCGCTGGGCAAGGGTGGCAAGGTCGTCATCCTCGAAGGCAATCCGGAGGCCGACAACGCCAAGGAACGCAAGCTCGGCTTCGATGACGCGGTCAAGGAAAACGGCCTCGACCTCCTCGATTCCAAGACGGCGCATTGGGAGACCGAGGAAGCCAACACGCTGATGACCAACTTCCTCACCCAGCACCCCGACATCCAGGGTGTCATGGCGGCCAACGATTCGATGGCGCTTGGTGTCGTCAAGGCGATCGACGCGGCCGGCAAGTCCGGCCAGATCAAGGTCGTCGGTTTCGACAACATCCCGGCGGTCGGGCCGCTGCTCAAGGCGGGCAAGATGCTGGCCACAGTCGAGCAGTATGGCGCGCAGATGGCCGCCATGGGCATCGATTACGGCCTGCGTGAGCTCGCCGGCGAGAAATTCTCCGGCTGGGTCAAGACCGACATCAAGCTGATCACCGCCTGAGGCGAGGGGGAACGCCGGCTCTCCCTCCGGCGTCCGCTTGTCTTATCATCGCCGCCGGCATCTCCGGCGGCGATGGCGGCACGCTCGGCCGTCCGGTGAAGAGCGCAATTCAGGATTCCGCTGCATGGACGATGCCATCCTCTCCCTGGAAAGGGTCGGAAAGATATTTCCCGGCGCCGTGGCGTTGAGCGACGTGTCGCTATCGGTCGCGCGCGGCGAGACCCACATCATCCTGGGTGAGAACGGCGCCGGCAAGTCGACGCTGATCAAGCTTCTCGCCGGTATCTATCAGCCCGACAGCGGGTCGATCGCCTTCAACGGCGCGCCCTACCAGCCCAGGACCCCGCACGACGCGCAGCAAAGCGGCATCCGCATCGTGCATCAGGAACTGAACCTTCTGCCCTATCTCAGCATCGCCGAGAACCTGATGCTGGAAAGCCTGCCGCGGCGTGCCTTCGGTATTGTCGACGGCAAGGCGCTGAACAGCCGCGCCGTGGCGCTGTTGAAAGAGGTAGGGCTCGACATCGACCCCAGAACCCGTGTCGAAGCGCTCGGCGTGGCACAGATGCAGCTGGTCGAGATCGCCAAGGCACTGAGCTACGACAGCAAGCTGTTGGTGCTCGACGAACCGACGGCGACGCTGACCCCCCCGGAGATCGAACGGCTGTTCGCCATCATCAAGCGGCTGAAGGCCAAAGGCGTCACCATCATCTACATCTCGCACCGGTTGCATGAGGTGTTCGAGATCGGCGACAGGGTGACGGTGCTTCGTAACGGCAGGCTGGTCTCGACCCGCGACCTCCAGGGCCTCACCGTGCCCGACCTGGTGCGCATGATGATCGGCCGCGACATCGCCGACGAATACGGTTTCGATGCCTCGATCGTGCTAGGCCCGGTGGCGCTCAGCGTCGCCAATCTGAAGCGGGACGCCGCGACGCCCGCCATTTCCTTCGATGTGCGGCATGGTGAGATCCTGGGTGTCGCCGGTTTGGTCGGCAGCGGCCGCACGGAAGCCATGCGCGCGCTGTTCGGCGCCGATCCCAAGCTCGACGGCGTTGTCGAGATAGACGGCAAGCCGGTGGCGATCACCGCGCCCAAGGATGCGGTGCGCCATGGGCTGAGCCTTCTCACCGAAGACCGCAAGGGGCAGGGCCTGCTGCTCGACATGCCAGTCGACAAGAACATCACCATCACCGATCTCGGCAAGGTTTCGCGCAACGGGCTGATCCGCCGCCGGGCGGAGGCCGCTGCCGCCAACGATCTGGTCGGGCAGCTGCGCGTCAAGGCAAGCTCCATCGAACAGGCGGTGCGCAACCTCTCCGGCGGCAACCAGCAGAAGGTGGTACTGGCCAAATGGCTTTTCCGGGGCACCTCGACCCTGATCCTCGACGAGCCGACGCGCGGCGTCGATATCGGCGCGCGGCGCGAAATCTACCAGCTGCTATGGATGCTGGCGGCGGCGCAAAAAGGCATCATCATGGTCTCGTCGGACCTGCCCGAGTTGATGGGCATGTGCCATCGCATCATCGTCTTTTCCAAAAACAGGATCGTCGGCGAAGTGCCGCGCGCCGCGTTCGACCAGGAACACATCCTGTCGCTCGCCTATCAGGAGTATGTGCGACCATGAGCGAGACGTCCCAACCCGTCGCGGCGGCGCCCGTGTCACTGGCCCGGGCCAAATTCCTGCGCTTTCTTGTGCGCGATGCCGGCGTGCTTCTGGCGCTGGTGCTGATCACTTTGTTCTTCTCGGCCACCGCGCCCTATTTCGCCACCTCGGGCAATGCGCTGAAGATCTTCGTGCAGATCGCCATCAACACGGTGCTCGCCGCCGGCATGACCTTCGTCATCCTCACCGGCGGCATCGACCTTTCGGTCGGCTCGGTGCTGGCGCTGTGCACCGTCGTCGGGGCAACGGTCATGATCGACGAAAACCTGTCGCCGGCCGTCGCCATCACGCTGGCGCTGCTGACCTGCATGGCGACCGGCGCGGTCTGCGGCTTCCTCAACGGCTGGATCTCGACGCGCTGGAAGATTCCCTCCTTCATCGTCACGCTCGGCATGCTGAACATGGCCGCGGGCGCGGCCCGCGTCGTCAGCGATAATTCGACCATCACCGGCCTGCCGCAGAGCTTCGTCGATTTCGGCAATCTCATCATCGGCGGCTTCCTGCCCTCGATCTTCCTGGTCGCGGTGCTGGTGATCGCCGCCGGCTGGTTCGTGCTGCGCTTCACCGTCTTCGGCCGCATGATCTTCGCCGTCGGCACCAATGACGAGGCGGTGCGGCTGTCCGGCCACAATCCGGATTTCTACAAGGTCGCCGCTTTCACCATCAGCGGGCTGACGGCCGGCATCGCGGCCATGGTCTATCTCCTGCGTCTCAACATCGGCAGTCCGATCGCGGGCGTCGGTTACGAACTCAACGCGATCGCCGCCGTCATCATCGGTGGCACCAGCCTCAGCGGCGGCAAGGGCTCGATCATCGGCACGCTGGTCGGCGCCTGCATCCTGCAGGTGCTCTCGACCGGCCTGCAACTGCTCGGCGTCGGCGATAATTTCAAACCGATCGTGATCGGCCTTGTCATTGTGCTCGCCGTCATCCTAGACGCATACCGGGAGAGGTTGTTGCGCAGAATCCGCTAAGGGACGTTTGCAGGGAAAGTGGACAAAGGACCATGACGACGATTGCCGATGTCGCGCGCTATGCCGGTGTATCCGTCGCCACCGTCTCGCATGTGATGAACCGCACGCGCCATGTCGAGCCGGAAACGGCCGAGCGCGTGCGCGGCGCGATCGCCGCATTGCGCTACAGCCCGAACTCCCTGGCGCGCAGCCTGCGGCGCGGAGAGACCAAGACCATCGGCCTGCTCGTGCCCGACAACGCCAATCCCTTCTTCGCCAGCGTGGCGCGCCAGATCGAGGATGCGGGCTTCGTCGCCGGCTACACGGTGATCCTGTGCAACTCCGACGGCAGCGCCGAGAAGGAGGAACGTTATCTCCAGGTGCTGATGGCCAAGCAGATCGATGGGCTGATCTTCGCCGGTTCGTCCGATCACGCTCGCGTGTTCTCGAGCCTGTTGCCCAACGTGCCGGCGGTGCTGCTCGACCGTGAGATCCACTCGGTCAACGTCGATTCGGTGCTCGTCGATCACGATCATGGCGGCTATCTCGCCGGACGGCATCTGGTTGGCCTTGGCCACAGAAAATTCGGCGTCATCGGCGGACCGCGGGATTCGAGCTCCAGCCCCGCCCGCCTGCAGGGCTTCGTCCGGGCGCTCGAAGAAGCCGGCCTCGACCTGCCAGGGTCGTCGGTGGTCGATTCCGACTATCATTTCGTCGGCGGCCGTGTCGCGATGGAGCAGTTGATGGCGCAGGCGCCCGATATCACTGCGCTTTTTGCCTGCAACGACCTGATGGCGATGGGCGCGCTGACGGTGCTGCGCGGCCGCGGGCTGCGCGTTCCCGATGAGATGTCTATCGTCGGCTTCGACGACATACCCTATGCCGTGACGACGTGGCCGCCATTGACGACGATCGCACAGCCGGTGGAGAAGATCGGTACGCTTGCGGTGAGCCTGCTCATGCAGCGTCTCGGAGAGCCGGAAGCGCCCTCGCGCCGCGAGATCCTGGCGCCCGCGCTTGTCGAACGCGAAAGCTGCGCGCCGGCACGCAAGTAACGTCACGCACGAGCGCAAATCCTTAACGCGATTTTTATCTCGCTGCCCTAACCACTATGCCATGGCACGGCATTTCGAGCTGCGGGTGGCAGGCTCCATTCTCGAGGGGCAGGGCGGAGCCGTCGAAGCCGGTATTCTGCGCGATCAACTGGCCGATCTGAGGAAGGGTGTCTTCATCTCCATGCCGATCGGCACGGTGCTGTCGGCGCTGATCCTGGCCGTGCAGATGCTGTCGGGTGGCGGTATCGCGGCGGTGTTATGGTTCGCGGCGGTCAGCACGCTGAATTGCGCGCGCATTGCGTTGGCCCTTGCCCGATTGGGCGCGCCCGACAGCAGGCCGAAGGCAGTCCGCAACCGGCTTTCTCTTTATGGAATGCTGGCCTTTGGCTCGGGCATCGCCTGGTCTTGCCTGGCCCTGCTGACGAACGGCTACACCACGCCCCAGGCATCGCTTTACCTGATCGTGCTTGCCGGCACGTCGGCGGGTTCGGTGACATACGGAACCTCCTACGCACCGGCTTCGATAAACTTCATAACGCTGCCGCTTCTGATCGCGGTCGGATGCATCGCGGCGAAGGGCGGCATTGAGAACTACGTCCTGGCCTTCACCGTACTCCTCTTTCTTGCCGGTATGGTGAGAAGCGCGATGCTCGGGCAATCCCGTTTCAGGGAAACGAGCCGCCTCAAATACGAGGCGAGGGCCTTCGCCGCCGAGATGGAACAAAACTCCAGGCGCGATCCGCTGACGAACCTGCTCAACAGGCACGGGCTCGAACACGCAATATCCCGGCTGGGCTCTTCCGACGGCCCGTTCGTGGCCATGCTCATCGACCTCGACGGCTTCAAATCCGTCAACGATACCTATGGCCACAACATTGGCGATGGCCTGCTGGTCAAGGTCGCGCTCAGAATAGAGGACCATGCGCCGAAGGGAGCCGTCATCGCGCGTATCGGCGGCGACGAGTTCGTCCTGCTTTTTCCAGCCGGCGCCTCTCTGCATTCACCCGAGGCACTTGCAGCCGCCATCATCGCGGCCATTGCGAACCCCGACCCGGACCTGGCTTCGGTGCGTGTCGGCGCATCGATCGGAATCTACCAGTCGGACAAGCCGAAACTGACCGACATGCTGCTCCGGGCGGACTTCGCGCTTTACGCGGCCAAGCGCAGCGGCAGGAACGAATACTGTCTCTTCGATGCAGAACTCGACGAAGCGCTCGAACGCAAGCACTGCATCGAACGGGATCTGCGCAGCGCTATCGAAGCCGGCACGCTTTGCTCATGGTTCCAGCCCCTGGTTCGGCTGGACAATTATGCGGTGGTAGGATTCGAGGCCCTGCTGCGCTGGCGGCACGCGATCCACGGAGCCATCTCCCCGCCCGAGATCGTCACCGCCGCACGCGAGACCGGTCTGCTGTCGCTGCTGACCGAGACGGTGTTCCGCAATAGCTGCGCCATGATCGAGGATCTGGCGAAGGCCGGACGTAACGATGTCCGGGTCGCCATGAACCTGTCGCCCCGCGAGCTCGAGGCCGGCAATGTCGACGACATGATACTGGACATCGTCAAGGCCAGGAACGTTCCCACGGCAATGCTCGAGATCGAGATCACCGAGGAAGCACCGGTCGATCGCGACAGGGTCGACGAGAAGGTCGGGCGTCTCGCGGATGCGGGCATATCGATCGTGCTCGATGATTTCGGCACCGGCTTCTCGACCCTGGTCTCGCTGAAGGACAGCCGCATCCGCAAGATCAAGATCGACAAGGACTTCGTGCGCGACCTCGCCAAGTCCGTGGAGGATCAGGCGCTGGTCAAGGCCGTGATCGATCTCGGGCGCACGCTGGGCATAGAAGTCATGGCGGAGGGCGTCGAGACGGACGCCGATCGCATGATCCTGCGATCGCTCGGCTGCACGGTCGCCCAGGGCTTTCTCTTCTCCGCCGCGCTTCCCAGGCATGAAGCGCTTGCCTTCGACGCGCGGCTTTCCAGCACGTCCGTCGCCGCGGAAGCCCTGTTCGATCCCGCGCAGATCGCGCTGCGCAATCCGCACAGCGGCAGCGCGGCTTGACCGCGGCCGCGATCGCTGCTCAGTCGGCTGCCCGATCGCCCACGGAACGCTTTCCGTCGATCCAGAGCGCAAGCAAGGTGCAGGCAGCGCCCGACAGCAGATAGGCGCCGGCGGCGATCAGGCCGAAATTGCCTGCCAGCAGGAGTGCCGCGAGCGGCGCGAAGCCGGCGCCGAACATCCAGGCCAGGTCCGAGGTTATCGCCGAGCCCGTATAGCGATGGTGCCGCGAGAAGCTCGACGCCACAACGCCTGACGATTGGCCGAAGCTCAGCCCCAGCAGGATGAAGCCCAGCACCATGAACAACGCTTCGCCCACCGTGCCGCCGTTCAGAAGCTGCGGGGCGAAGCCGCTGAATGTAGCGATGGCAATGGCCGAACCGCCGAGCAGGGCGCGGCGTCCAACGCGATCGGCCAGCGGGCCGGATGCGACGATGGCCGCGATGCCGAACAGGGCGCTCACCGCCTCGATCAGCAGGAAGCGCGCCGGCCCCTCATTGGTGAACAGGAACACCCAGGAGAGCGGAAACACCGTCACCATGTGGAACAGGGCGAAGCTTGCCAGCGGCGCGAAGGCGCCGATGACGACGTTGCGGCCCTCGGTCTTGACAGTTTCGCGGATGCGCGTCGGCTGCAGGTCGCCGCTCTCGTACAATTTCGAGAATTCCGGCGTCACCACGATGCGCAGCCTGGCGAACAGGGCCACCACATTGATGGCGAAGGCGACAAAGAAGGGATAGCGCCAGCCCCACGAGAAGAAGTCGTCGGCCGACAGGTTGGCGACGAAGAAGGCAAAGAGCAGGCTGGCCACGATGAGGCCGATCGGGGCGCCGAGCTGCGGGATCATGGCGTAGATGCCGCGCCGGTTATGCGGTGCGTTGAGCGCCAGCAGCGAGGGCAGGCCGTCCCAGGTGCCGCCGAGCGCCAGGCCCTGTCCGATACGGGCAAGCGCCAGAAGCCAGACCGCTACGGCGCCGATTTCTCCGGAGGCGGGAAGAAACGCGATGGCGACCGTCGATGTGCCGAGCAGGAACAGGGCGATCGTCAGCTTCGCCCCACGGCCATAGGCACGGTCGACCGCCATGAACAGAACCGTGCCGAACGGGCGCGCGATGAAGGCCAGCGCGAAGATGGCGAATGAGTAAAGCGTGCCGGCCAGCGGGTCGTGGGTGGGAAACACCAGCTTGGGGAAAACGATGACGGACGCGATCGCGTAGACGAAGAAGTCGAAGAACTCCGACGTCCTGCCGACGATCACGCCGACCGCGATGTCGCCCGCGCTGACCTGGCCATGATGCGAGCCGATCAGCTCGCTGTTCGTTTCGGCAGTCGAAGTCTGAGCCATCTTGTCCGTTGCCAACGCGTGGAATGAAATCTCCGGGACGCAATTCCAGCCATCCCATTGTGCGCTGCACACTGCGCCAAAGCCAGGCCGACTGGGCATTGGACAAATTGTCCAATGTCACCGCGCCGCCGGCGGCAGTAGCCCTTTGATCGATACCGCACTGCAACATTCACCATAGGGTTGCCGCGGTCGACCGAGGGCAGCGTCTGATGAAACGATTTGGAGCCTTGCTTCTGTTCCCCCTGGCCGGGCTGCTGAGCGGTTGCGACCTGGTCGTGCTCGCGCCGGCGGGCGACGTCGCGGCCCAGCAGCGTGACCTGCTCGTGGTCTCGACCCTCTTGATGCTGATCATCATCGTGCCGGTGATGGCGCTGACCGTCTTCTTCGCCTGGCGCTACCGGCAGTCCAATGCCTCCGCGACCTATGCGCCGGACTGGGACCATTCGACGAAACTGGAACTGGTGATCTGGGCTGCCCCCCTGCTCATCATCATCTGCCTTGGCGCGCTGACCTGGCTCGGCACGCACCTGCTCGATCCCTATCGCCGCATCGACCGCATCGAGCCCGGCCAGCCCGTCACCCAGAACCATAAGCCGCTCAGGGTCGAGGTCGTGGCGCTCGACTGGAAATGGCTCTTCATCTATCCCGACTACGGCATTGCGTCCGTCAACGAGCTCGCCGCTCCGGTCAACCAGCCGATCGATTTCCGCATCACCTCGTCGGCGGTGATGAATTCCTTCTACATTCCCGCCCTTGCCGGGCAGATCTACGCCATGCCCGGCATGGAAACGAAGCTGCACGCCGTCATCAATCAGGCTGGCACCTATAGTGGCTTCTCGGCCAACTACAGCGGCGCCGGTTTTTCCGGCATGCGCTTCGCCTTCCATGGCATGTCCGATGATGCCTTCGGCCAGTGGGTGGCGCAGACCAGGACCGCCTCGGCCAAGCTTGATCGCGACAGCTATCTCGACCTGGAAAAACCGAGCGAGAACGAACCCGTCCGCCACTATGCCTCCGTCGATCCCGACCTCTACGGCGCCATCCTCAATCTGTGCGTCGAGCGCGGCAAGATGTGCATGAGCGAGATGATGTCGATCGACGCCAAAGGCGGCCTCGGCCTGGCGGGTGTGCGCAACACGCTGCCGCTGCAATATGACAAGGTCGCCCGACGCGGCGCCATCTTCGGAAACGACCCGTCCTATGTCGCCAGCATCTGCACGGCGGAAGAGGCCGCCGCCGTTTCTCGCGCGTCGCGCGAGGACTGGCCGACATACTGGCCGGCCAAGAACCTGTCGCCGCTGCGCGGGGCGGGTTTGCTGCGGCCGGGAACAGACAGCCGGAGCGCCGAGGCGGATACGTCGCCGCTCGGCATGCTGCGGCGTGAATTGTGAGAGATAGCCGATGCCCGATACGCTGACCAAGTTCATTTTCGGCCGCCTCACGCTCGAGTCGCTGCCGCTGCACGAGCCGATCGTGGTGGCCACCTTCATCGCGGTGGCGCTCGGCGGCATCGCCCTGCTTGCCGCGATCACCTATTTCAAGCTCTGGACCTATCTCTGGCGCGAGTGGTTCACCAGCGTCGACCATAAGAAGATCGGCATCATGTACATGGTGCTGGGCCTCGTCATGCTTTTGCGCGGCTTCTCCGACGCCATCATGATGCGGCTCCAGCAGGCGATCGCCTTCAACGGCTCCGAGGGTTATCTCAACTCGCACCATTACGACCAGATCTTCACCGCGCATGGCGTGATCATGATCTTCTTCGTGGCGATGCCTTTCGTCACCGGCTTGATGAACTTCGTCGTGCCGCTGCAGATCGGGGCGCGCGACGTGTCGTTCCCCTTCCTCAACAATTTCTCCTTCTGGATGACGGTCGGCGGCGCCGTTCTGGTCATGGCCTCGCTGTTCGTGGGCGAGTTCGCCCGCACCGGCTGGCTCGCCTATCCGCCGCTCTCCGGCATCGGCTACAGTCCTGACGTCGGTGTCGATTATTACATCTGGGCGCTGCAGGTGGCGGGCGTCGGCACGACGCTGTCCGGCATCAACCTGATCTGTACCATCATCAAGATGCGCGCGCCCGGCATGACGATGATGCGCATGCCCGTCTTCACCTGGACATCGCTCTGCACCAACGTGCTGATCGTGGCGTCCTTCCCGGTGCTGACGGCCGTGCTCGCCATGCTGTCGCTCGACCGCTATGTCGGCACCAACTTCTTCACCAACGACTTCGGCGGCAACCCGATGATGTATGTGAACCTCATCTGGATATGGGGTCACCCGGAAGTCTACATCCTCATCCTGCCGCTGTTCGGCGTCTTTTCCGAGGTCACCTCGACCTTCTCCGGCAAGCGCCTGTTCGGCTACACCTCGATGGTCTACGCCACGGTGGTCATCACCATCCTGTCGTATCTGGTCTGGCTGCACCATTTCTTCACCATGGGCTCCGGCGCCAGCGTCAATTCCTTCTTCGGCATTACCACGATGATCATCTCGATCCCGACAGGGGCGAAGATATTCAACTGGCTGTTCACGATGTATCGCGGTCGCATCCGCTTCGAACTGCCGATGATGTGGACGGTGGCATTCATGCTGACCTTCACCGTCGGCGGCATGACCGGCGTGCTGCTTGCGGTGCCGCCGGCCGATTTCGTGCTGCACAACAGCCTGTTCCTGATCGCGCATTTCCACAATGTGATCATCGGCGGCGTGCTGTTCGGCCTGTTCGCCGGCATAGCCTACTGGTGGCCGAAAGCCTTCGGCTTCAAGCTCGATCCGTTCTGGGGCAAGGTCTCCTTCTGGTGCTGGGTGGTCGGCTTCTGGTTCGCCTTCATGCCGCTCTATATCCTCGGCCTGATGGGTGTGACGCGCCGCATGCGTGTCTTCGACGATCCCTCGCTGCAGATATGGTTCGTCATCGCCGCCTTCGGCGCGGTGCTGATCGCCGCCGGCATCGCCGCCTTCCTGATCCAGATCTTCGTCTCCATCCGCAAGCGCGAGGCCCTGACCGATCCGACCGGCGATCCCTGGGATGGCCGCACGCTCGAATGGGCCACCTCTTCGCCGCCGCCCGCCTACAACTTCGCCTTCACGCCGGTCGTGCGCGACAACGACGCCTGGTGGGACATGAAGAAGGCCGGCTACGTCAGGCCGCTCTCCGGCTTCAAGCCGATCCATATGCCCAGCAACACCGGCACCGGCATCATCCTGGCGGGCTTCAGCGTCGCGCTCGGCTTCGCCATGATCTGGTACATCTGGTGGCTGGCGGCGCTGAGCTTCGTCTGCCTCATCGCCACCGCCATCGGCCACACCTTCAACTATAACAGGGACTTCCACATTCCGGCGGCTGAAGTCACGCGCACCGAAGAGGCCAGGACCGCGCTCCTCGCCGCTCAGGGTTAGGGGTTGAGCATGGCATCGACGGCAACAATGGCCGGCACCGAACCGGTCTTCCACCTGGAAGAAGAGCATGCGCATGCCGAGGGCAGCAGCACCATGCTCGGCTTCTGGCTCTACCTGATGAGCGACTGCCTGATCTTCGCGATGCTGTTCGCCGCCTATGGCGTGCTCGGCGGCAATTACGCGGCCGGCCCCGCGCCCAAGGACCTGTTCGACCTCAATCTGGTGGCGGTCAACACCGCCATGCTGCTGTTCTCCTCGATTACCTATGGCTTTGCCATGCTGACCATGGACAAGGGCCGCGTGGCGGCAACGCAGGCCTGGCTTGCCGTGACCGGCCTGTTCGGCCTGGCGTTCCTGTCCATCGAGCTCTACGAATTCGCGCACATGATCCATGAGGGCGCCACGCCACAGCGCAGCGCCTTCCTGTCGTCCTTCTTCACCCTGGTCGGCACGCACGGCCTGCACGTCACCTTCGGCATCGTCTGGCTGGTGACGCTGATGGTGCAGGTCGCGAGATTCGGCCTGATCGAAGCGAACCGCCGCCGGCTGATGTGCCTCTCGATGTTCTGGCACTTCCTCGACGTCATCTGGATCGGCGTCTTCACCTTCGTCTATCTGATGGGAATGTTGCGATGAGCACTCACGATCATGCCGCCGATCACGGCCACGCGCATGGCGGCGCCGCGCACGGATCGCTGAAAACCTATCTGATCGGTTTCGTCCTGTCGGTAATCCTGACCGCCATTCCATTCTGGCTGGTCATGACCGGCGCCATCGACAACAAGCAGGCCACGGCGATCGTCGTCATGGCCTTCGCGGCGGTGCAGATCGTCGTTCACATGGTCTTCTTCCTGCACATGAACACCGCCTCGGAAGGCGGATGGTCGATGCTGGCGCTGATCTTCACGCTGATCCTGGTGGTCATCGTGCTGACCGGCTCGCTCTGGGTGATGTACCACCTCAACGCCAACATGATGCCGGGCCTTCACGACATGCGCGAAATGCCATGAGCCCCGCGCCGGGCACCGGGAGGATTGTCGCGGGAGAGATCGCGCAGGGTGCTTCCGCGTCGCCCAAGGATGCCGGCAGATCACCGGCAACGCGCCTTGCTTTCGTCCTGCTCGGGCTCTTCGGCGTGCTGGTCTTTGTCGGGCTCGGTATCTGGCAGTTGGAAAGGCGGATCTGGAAACTCGACCTGATCGCCCGTGTCGACCAACGCATCCATGCTCCGGTCGTCGATGCGCCGGGTCCGCGGGACTGGTCGGGCATCACCGCCGCCGGTTACGAATACAGCCATGTACGATTGGCCGGGCAGTTCATGGGCGGCGCCGACACTCTGGTGCAGGCGGTGACCGAGCTCGGCGGCGGCTATTGGGTGCTGACGCCGATGCGAACCGACCGCGGCTTTATCGTGCTGGTCAATCGCGGCTTCATTCCCCAGGAGCGCAAGGCGGAGTTCGAGCGCGGGAACGGCACTCCCGCCGTGCCGGTCGTCATCGACGGCCTGTTGCGGATCAGCGAGCCCGGCGGTGGCTTCCTGCGCAACAACTACGCCGCGGGCAATCGCTGGTATTCGCGCGACGTTGCCGCCATCGCGGCAGCGCGTGGCCTGACTGATATCGCGCCTTACTTTGTCGATGCCGAGGCCGCCGGTGTGGACAATTGGCCGCGCGGAGGCCTGACCGTCGTGACTTTCCGCAACAGCCACCTCGTCTATGCTTTGACCTGGTTCACGCTCGCTGCCATGCTCGCCATCGCCCTGGCCCGGCCGGCGATCGGTGGCCCCAGGCGGCAAGGACCGGCAGGATGAGCGTCTCGACGCCAACGCTTCACAACGAGAAATCCTTCGTCGCGGCATCCCTTGCGGCCAAGGGCGGCGCGGCGGCTGACCCGGACGCGGCGAACCGCAAGAACCTGCTCCTGCTCATCCAGCTGCGCTGGCTAGCGGTGGCCGGCCAGGTGTTCACCATCCTGGCGACGGAGTACTGGTTCGAAATTCCGCTGCCGCTGGCGGAAATGGCCGGCGTCGTGATTTTCCTCGTAGGGCTGAACATCTTCAGCCTGCTGGCCTTGCGCGGCCAGCGCCCGATCAGCAATGCGCAGTTGTTCGTCGCGCTCATCTTCGACATGGCGGCGCTGACGACGCAGCTTTACCTCAGCGGCGGCGCTTCCAACCCCTTCGTGTCGCTCTATCTCCTGCAGATCACACTGGGCGCCGCGCTGCTGACGCCGTGGTCCACCTGGATCCTGGTGGTGGCCGCGTCGGCCTGCTTTGTCTTCCTCATCTTCCAGTCCCTGCCGATCGCCATTCCGCACCACGGCGGCAGCGATCTTCTGGCCCTGCATATCCAGGGCATGTTCATCTGCTTCGTGCTGGCGGCGGGCCTGATCGTGATCTTCATGACGCGCATCAACCGCAATCTGCGCGAGCGCGATGCCTATCTCGCCGATTTGCGACAGCGCTCCGCCGAGGAGGACCATATCGTGCGCATGGGCCTTCTGGCGTCGGGCGCCGCGCATGAGCTGGGCACACCGCTTTCGACCATCTCCGTCATCCTGTCCGACTGGCGCCAGATGCGCTCCGTCACCCGCAACCGCGAACTGGCCGGCGACATGGCCGAAATGCAGGCGCAGATCGAGCGCTGCAAGAGCATCGTTTCGGGCATTCTCATGTCTTCGGGCCAGGCAAGGGGCGAAGGCACGATCCGCACCAGCATTCGCCATTTCCTCGACGATCTTGTCCAGGAGTGGCGTGTCAGCCGCCAGCCGGCCAATCTGGACTACAGGAACGGTTTCGATCCCGACGAACAGATCGTGTCCGACACGGCGCTGAAGCAGGTCATCTTCAACGTCTTCGACAATGCGCTTGAAGCATCGCAGCACTGGGTCGGCGTGTCAGCCGAAAGGCAGGGCGAGAAACTGGTGATTTCGGTGCGCGACCGCGGGCCGGGTTTTGATGCGGGTGTTCTGGCCGCGCTTGGCCAGCCCTATATGTCGAGCAAGGGACGGCCGGGCGGTGGCCTCGGCCTGTTCCTCGTTGTCAACGTCGTGCGGAAACTGGGAGGAGATTTTTCGGCACGCAACATGGAGCAGGGCGCCCGTGTTACCCTTTCGCTGCCTTTGGCGGCACTGACCGATGGAGATGATCATGAGACCTGATCGATCCCTGTTCATCGTCGAGGACGACGACACTTTCGCCCGAACGCTCAAACGTTCGTTCGAGAAGCGCGACTATGACGTTGTGGTCTGTCACGGCCGGGAAGAACTGCTCAGTGCCCTCGAGAGAGCCGTTCCGGCCTATGCTGTGGTCGATCTCAAACTTGGCGCCGGCGGATCCGGGCTGGAATGCGTCAAGTTGCTCAGCGCCCGCGATGCGTCCGTGAAGATCGTCGTGCTGACCGGCTTCGCCAGCATCGCCACCGCCGTCGAGGCGATCAAGCTCGGCGCGAGCCATTATCTGGCGAAGCCCGCCAACACAGACGACATCGAAGCCGCCTTCGGCCGCAGCGAGGGCGATGTTTCCGTGCCGGTCTCCAGCCGTCCGACCTCGATCAAGAACCTCGAATGGGAGCGTATCCACGAAACCCTGGTCGAGACCGGCTTCAACATTTCCGAAACCGCGCGCCGGCTCGGGCTGCACCGGCGCACCTTGGCGCGCAAGCTCGAGAAGCGCGTGATCAGGTAGCCGGCGGCATCGCGAACCTATCGGATCGGCCTTGCCGCTTGCTGGCTCGGCACCTGAGCATTCGAAGGCTTTCCCAGGCGGCCCCGGATGCCTATCTGTCTGGGCAGGCACGGGAACAGGAAACAGGCGTGGCGCAACGATCGGGCAGTGCTGATCTCCCCCTTCATGGCGGGCGCGTGCCGAAATGGCTGGGCGAACGCATGACGCGTCTTGGCGCCGTCATGTGCGAGGCTGTTATCCACCACTATGGCCGCGACGAATTGCTGCGGCGGCTGGCGCATCCGTTCTGGTTCCAGTCCTTCGGCTCCGTCATGGGTATGGACTGGCATTCTTCCGGCATCACCACCAGCGTCATCGGCGCTCTGAAGCGCGGGCTGACGCCGCTCTCCGGCGAACTCGGCATCCATGTCTGCGGCGGCCGTGGCGCGCATTCGCGCCGGACGCCGCACGAACTGACGGCGATCGGCGAGCGCATCGGCTTCGACGGAGCGCGGCTGGCGACCGTCAGCAGGCTTGTCGCCAAGGTCGACAGCGCCGCCGTGCAGGACGGGTTCGACCTCTATCTGCATGGCTTCATCGTTACCGACGACGGCGACTGGGTCGTGGTGCAGCAGGGCATGAACGGTGACAGCAAGGTGGCCCGCCGCTACCACTGGCTGTCCGAAGGCCTGAAGAGCTTCGTCGACCAGCCTCACGCCGCGATCGAGGGCGCCAACCAGGGCGAGATCGTCAACCTGACCGATCACCGCGCCGAGGCTTCGAGACAGGGACAGTTGAGCCTGCTGCAGGACCTTGGCCCCGACCGCATCCTGCGGGAGTTCGCCGCGCTGGATGCCGATGGAGCCGCACCGGCGCCCGCGCAGCCCTTGCTGCCGCATCTCGTCATGCCGGCTCACCATGATGTGCGCGAAAGCGATATCGTCATGCGCCGCCTGCACGGAAACATGGCGGCTGCCGCCGAACGCGGTCCGGAGGATTTCTCGGACCTGCTGCTGGTGCCAGGGGTTGGCGCTCGGACCGTGCGGGCGCTGGCGCTCGTCGCCGAGGTCGTCCATGGCGCGCCTTGCCGGTTCTCCGATCCCGGCCGTTTCTCGATCGCCCATGGCGGCAAGGACAGGCATCCCTTTCCGGTGCCGCTCAAGGTCTATGACGAGACAATCGGCGTCATGAAGTCGGCCGTGCGGAAGGCAAAGCTTGGCCGCGAGGAGGAAATCGGCGCCTTGAAACGCCTCGACGATCAATCGCGGCAGGTCGAGAAATACGTCACCGGCCCGAGCCTGAAGGAAATCGTCGCCGGCGAATTCGACCAGTCGCATCTGCTCGGCGGCCGCAGCGTCTTCGGTTGGGAGCCGCCGCCGGATCAGGCGGCGGGCGCGCAAGGCAAGAAGGCCTGAGAGTTCGCTCAAGCCGGAGCCCGGTCTTCACGCTCTACTTCACGCCGATACCGGCGGTCAGGCCACCATCGATCCTGTAGTCCGCGCCGGTGCAGAAGCTGGCCTTCGACGAGCAGAGGAACGCGATCAGTTCGGCAACTTCCTCCGGTTCGCCGATGCGTCCCAGCGGATGCGCCGCGCCGAAGCGCCTGTATGCCTCCTCGATATCGACTTCACTGCCCCCGTCGCCACGTGCTGCCCTTTCGAGGATCGGCGTGCGGATCGAACCCGGACTGACCGAATTGACGCGGATGCCCGACGCCGCGTAATCGAGAGCCAGGGAGCGCGTGAGCGTGTGGATCGCGCCCTTGGTCGTCGCATAGGCCGCGACGTTCTGCTGGCAGGCGAAACCTTGCACCGAAGCGACGTTGACGATGGCTCCGCCGCCGCGCTTGATCATTTCCGGGATGCCGAAATGCGCGGTGAGGTAGATCGACCCGACATTCACGGTCATTGCCCGATTCCAGGTCTGCCAATCCGTCGTCGTTGCTGTTCCGTAGGGATGGACGGCCGCCGAATTGACGATGACGTCGATGCCGCCGAAACGCGCGACACCCGCCGCGACCGCATCACGCACCTGATCCGAAACCGAGACGTCGACCGTGCGCACCAAAGCGTCTGCTCCCGCTCTGGCCAGGCTTTCCTGCATCGCGGCGTTCGCCCCCTTGTCGATGCCGCAGGCGATGATCGCGGCGCCTCCGGCCGCAAGGCGGCTCGCGGTTGCCAGGCCAATGCCCGTGGTTCCCGTCACCAATGCCACCTTGCCTTCGAAATCCTTCATCGCGGCATCTCCTTCATTCGCCATCGCGGGCCTGCTCTTTGTTTGACACTCGTCTTGCTCGACCAATAAGTTGCCGGTCTTACGCAAAAAGGAAAGTGGTAATGGAACAGTGTTGGCGCTGGTATGGTCCGGATGATCCGGTCACCCTCGATCATGTCAGGCAGGCCGGCGCCACGGGCGTGGTCTCGGCTCTCCACCACATCTACGACGGCAGGGCCTGGCCGGAGGCCGACGTGCTCGAGCGCAAGCGGGTCATTGAAGACGCCGGCCTGACATGGTCCGTCGTCGAAAGCATACCGGTGCACAATTCATTCAAGATCGGAACGCCGGACCGCGAACGCTACGCCGGCTATTACCGCGACAGCATCCGCACGCTTGCCAAAGCGGGCATCCACACGGTCTGCTACAATTTCATGCCGGTCGTGGACTGGACGCGCACCGACCTGATGTATCGCCTCCCGACCACCGGCTATGCGTTGCGCTTCGATGCCGTCGATTTTGCCGCCTACGATCTCTTCGTGTTGAAGCGCAGGAACGGCGAGGCGAGCTATACACCCGCACGCGTTGCCGAGGCCGAGCAACGCTTCAAGGAATTGACGTCAGAGCAGGTCGAGCGGATCGAGCGCAATCTGATCGCCGGCCTGCCGGCGACCGAACGCACTTATGACAGGGACGGCTTTCGCGATGCGTTGGCCGACTATGACGCGATCGGACCGAAGGAGTTGCGCGACAACCTTGCGTGGTTCTTGCGAGAGATCATCCCGGCTGCCGAAGAGGCCGGCGTGCGCATGTGCATCCATCCCGACGATCCGCCTTTTTCGCTTTACGGCCTGCCGCGAGTCGTTTCGACAGCCGAGGATGCGCGTTTCATCCTGAGTGCTGTCGACAGCCAGGCCAACGGGCTAACCTTCTGCACCGGCTCCTACGGCACGCGCGCCGACAACGACATCGTCGCCATGGTCAAGGAATTCGCCAGCCGGATCCATTTCGTCCACCTGCGCAACATCACCATCGAGGACGACGGTTCTTTCTATGAAGCCGAGCATCTCGAAGGCGGCACCGACATGGCGCATGTCATCCTGGCCTTGATGCAGGAGGAGGCGCGACGCCGTGGCGAAGGGCGCGGGGATTGGCGCATTCCGATGCGTCCGGATCACGGGCATCTGCTGGCCGACGACATCGGCAAGAAGAAGATCAATCCGGGCTATTCGCTTATCGGGCGGCTGAAGGGCCTCGCCGAACTGCGCGGCATCATGCGCGCCGTGGAGCAGTTTGGATTGGCATGAGGAGATCGCCGAGGCAATCCGAATGGTGGGTCTCGGGGTTCTCATGGTCTTCCGCCGCTGTCCGCCCGCCAATCCGGCGATGGAAACCCGACAAAGCCAGGGCCATTCTTGTAGGCCGAAGTCGGTGCTTCCAAGGCGGCAAGTCGCCCCGTCACCACATCATGAACGAGGCGACATCCGCGTCTGAAACCTTGCCGGCATTCACGTCGGCGATCGCCTGGTCGACGATCGCGATGCCCTCGGCCACTTCGTCTTCGGTCAGCGTCAGCGGCGGCATGAATTCGAGCACGTTGGCTTTCAGCCCGACATAGGAAAAGGCCGCGCCGAGTTCATAGCCGCGATAGATGATCTTGGCCGTCGTCGTGGCCGGCACCGGCTCACGCGTCGCGCGGTCCTTGACCAGGTCGACGCCGATGGCGAGCCCGCGCCCGCGCACATCGCCGATGATCTCGTGTTTTTCACCGAGCGCCCGCAGTGCGTTGGAGAACAACGCGCCGGTCCGCGCCGAACGTTCGACAAGGCCTTCGCTCTCGATCGTCTTCAGCACCGCATTGCCGGCCGATGTCGCCACCGGGTTGCCTGCCGTGGTCTGCAGGGCGAAGGCGGGCGCGTGGTCCATGATCTCCCGCGGACCGACAACGGCCGACAGCGGCAGCCCGCCGCCAATGCCCTTGCCGAACACGACGAGGTCCGGTGCCAGCCCTTCATGCTGAAAGCAGTGCATCATGCCGCTGCGAGCGAGCCCGACCTTGACCTCATCGACGACGATCTTGATGCCATGCTTGCGGCAACGCTCCTGCAAGGCTTTCAGGAAACCCGGCGGCGGCACGATCAGCCCGCCGTCCGACATCAATGGCTCGATGAATATGGCGGCGACCTGATGCGGCGGACAGGTGGTCTCGAACTGGTAATCGAGCAGCGCGAGCACGTCCTCGCCGCTGAAGGTCGGACGGAACGGATCGGGGTAGGGCAGCAGCACCACGCCCGCGCGCGGCAGCGTATGCGTCATTGCCGTGTGGCCGCTTATGCCCATCGAGCCCGAAAGGTTGCCGTGATAGGAGCCGATGAAGGAGATGAAGCGCGAGCGGCCGGTCGAGGCCTGAAGCACACGCACCGCGCAATCATTGGCGTCCGAGCCGGAATGGCCGAACCAGACGCGCCGTTCGCCGTCTCCCGGCGTGATCGCGAGCAGCCGCTCGGCCAGCGACACGGCGGGTTCGTTCGGATAGAGCAGCAGGCTGGCGCCTGCCATGTCGCGGACCGAGGCTTCCACCGCCTCGACGATGGCCGGGTGGCCGTAGCCGAGCACCGCCGGGCCAGCCGAGCCCGACAGGTCGAGCAGCGAACGGCCGCCTTCCTCGATCAGCCGGTTGCCCTTGCCGCCGACGACGCTGAGCGGCGAGAAGCGCAGCTTGCCGATCTGCGCGATCGCCGCCGCATCGCGTTCGCGCAGGCTGAGGTTGCTCACCTGACCGCCTCCGTGTCGTGCACCGGCAGCGCGGCCGCCAGCCGGTCCGCCCATTCCTCGATGCCCGCCCGGTTCGCCAGCAGGTCCTGCCTTATCTCGATGAGGACGGCGGGGATGCCGCGATCATCGCCG
This sequence comes from Mesorhizobium sp., assembly GCF_017306585.1. Taxonomy (GTDB): domain Bacteria; phylum Pseudomonadota; class Alphaproteobacteria; order Rhizobiales; family Rhizobiaceae; genus Mesorhizobium. Next base: position 72,886 of record NZ_JAFKIC010000108.1, read on the forward strand.
TGGATCGGTACGGCGTAATCGGCGTCGCGGCTGATCACATAGGGCACGTTGGCCGCGACGTTGAGCTCGGGATCCGTGCGCAGGCCCGACAGGATCGCCTCGGCAAGACCGACAGCATGGTCATGCAGAATGCCCGCATGCCACGGCCTGGCCACACCCAGGAAAACCGGCGTGAAGGAGTGGATCGTTACGATCCGCGTCGGCCTGTTCTCGGCGATGCGGCGATCGAGATGCGCCGCCACGCGGTCATGGAATGGCGAAAACATGATTTCGGCGCGCCGGTTGCGCTCCGCCGGGTCGATGCCGGAATTGCCGGGAATCTCGGTTGCTTCCGACAGCACCGGAATGCTGCCCGCGCTGCCCAGAGGCCGGTTGAGGTCGATCAGCAGCCGAGAGTAGCCGCTGAGAAAGGCGGCCGCGTCGAGCCGTGCCGACAGAAGCCGTGTCACCTCGGCGGCGCCGATATCCCAGGCGATGTGGCGCTGCAGATGAGCAGCATCCAGGCCGAGCCGGCCATACTCGGCCGGCATGTGGTTGGACGCATGCTCACACAACAGGACGATATCGGAACGGCCATGCTCGTTGAGGGCCTCGACCGCGTCCGGCCAGTCCTTTTCAGGAGGCAAGTCTTTTTCAGGCTGGGCGGTCATCAATAGAGCGTCCGGTAGAGATCGCAGATGGCGGCTGGATCGAGGCCGGCCAGACGCCCGGCTTCATGGCGCTTCAGGCCGACGAAGGTCTCGATGAAGACAGGCGCGAACCATCCCGTGACGGTCTTGTCGGCGAGAAGCGCGTCCAGCGCCGCCGGCAAGGTTTCCGGCAGCCGCACAAGGCCAAGCTTTGCCCGTTCTTCGTCGCTCATCAGCGTCGGGTCGCCGGTCACCAGCGGCGGCGATGGCATGTCCGCCTTCAGCCCTTCCAGTCCCGCGCGGATGATCGCCGCCAGCGACAGGTAGGGATTGCCGGTGGCGTCGGCGGCGCGGTATTCGACATTGTACTGGCGTGCAGGGTCGCGACCGCCGATGGTCACTGTCGGACAGATGCGCAGCGATGCCTCGCGGTCACGGTCGGCGAGCCAGGTGTAGGACGAGCTCCAGCTGTGCGGCTTCAGCCGGTAGAAGGACGACACGCTCGACGCCGTCATGGCGGTGATCGCGGGCAGGTGGCGAAGCACGCCGGCACAGAAGGCGCCGGCCTTGGCGGACAGCCCGCCGGGCTTTGCCGCGTCGTAGGTCACCGGCTTGCCGTCCTGGTCGACGAAGCTAAAATGAATGTGCACGCCATTGCCGACGGCATCGGGGGCGATCTTGGGCGCGAAGCTCGCGCGCCAGCCCGCGTTGCGCGCCACCTCGCGCGTTATTTCGCGGATGGCGACGGCGCGGTCGGCCGCCGTCAGCGCATCGGCCGGCTCGTGCGTCACCTCGAACTGCTCGTTGCCGAATTCCGCTATGACCACTTCGGGTCCGACGCCAGCTTCCTCGAGCGCCGCCATCAGATTGGGGGCGAACGGGTCGGTGCGGCGCAAGGCAGCGAAGGACATCGAGTGCGCCGGCGCGAAGCTGCCGTCGGCGATGTGGAATTCATGCTCGAAGGCGGCGATGACGGAGAGGCCGGTCGCGGCTTTCAGTTCCGCCAGCGCGTCCTTGAGCATCGTGCGCGTGCAGCCGAGCCAGGGGCTGCCGTCGAGTTCGACGATGTCGCCGGCCACCATGTCGAAGGGCGTCGCCGTTCCGGTTTGCGTGGTACGGAACCGCGCCTTGGGATCAGGGATCAGCCGCAGGTCGCCCGACGAGCCCCATGGATTGGGATCGACGATGGAGTTGAACGGCGTCATCGACAGATTGGCCTGCAGCCAGCCGACACCGGTCGCGGCGGTTTTCTGCAGCCTGCTTTCGACGACGAAGCGTCCGCGCGTGACGGCGGAGAGATCCGTCGTGACGACGGCGACGAGAGACTCGACAGCAGATGTCATGCCGTTTTTCCCAAGGCGTTGAAGCGGTCGACAACAGTGTCGGTATCCGCGACCCAGCAATAACCGCCGAAGGCCTTCAGCGCGATGTCATGGCGTTCCTGGGTAATGGTGGCGCAGGCATCCGAGACGCAAGTGACGAGATAGCCGCGGTCGGCGCCGTCGCGCACCGTCATGTCGACGCATTGGTCGGTAAGCACGCCGACCACGACGAGATAGCGGATGCCGAGATTCTTCAGGAGATAATCGACATTGGTCGAGTTGAAGAGGCCAGACGATGTCTTCGGCAGCATGATCTCGTCGCCGACCGGCGCCAGCGATGCAACCGGCAGGCCCTCGGGAAGGCTTGGCGCGACATGGATCGGCGTCAGCTTGTGGTCGAGCGAACGGTCGCGTCCGTCCTCGGTCAGGCTCTGGATGATGGTATGCAGCACTTCCACGCCATTGGCGCGCGCCGCAGCCAGCAGGCGCTCCTGGTTGGGGATCGTCTGCGAGGATGTCTGACGGTAGAAATAATGGTCGGGACCACGCTCCGGATGCGAGGGATCCGCACCCGGTTCCAGCCAGATGCGCTGCATGTCTACCAGCAGCAATGCCGTCTCGCCGGCACGGAAGGCTTCGTCTCGCTTGGGTAGAGGCTGGGTCATGCTTTGTCGTCCTGCTTTGCTGATTTGGGTCCAGGTATCTTGCGGGGTCCGGAGACAGGACGTCCGCTGTCGTCTTGCGGATCGCTGTCCAGCGTCACCGAATTGGCGTGCCGCACCTTCTCGATCCTCTCGATGCGGGCGCGGGCGTCGTCGCCCAGCGTCGAAACGATATGGGCGGTCAGCGCTTCCATCTGCGCGATGGCCGGCGCCAGCGTGTCATAGGGCGAGGCGACCTCGAGCGGACTGACGATGGTGACCTCGGCGAGATCCGATATCGGCGACAGCCATTGGTCGGTGAAAAGCAGGATGCGCACATCGAGCGCGGCCGCCTGCCTCGCATAGGCCATGACGTCGAGCTGGTAGCGGCGATAGTCGAACACGACCAGCACGTCGCGGCGGCCGAGATCGGCCAGCGTGTCGAATGTCTGCGGCGAGAGTACGCCGAGATCGCGCACCCCCGAACGGAACTGCACGAGGTATCCGGCCAGCATGCCGGCGATGTGGCGGCTGAACCGGCCGCCGAGCAGCACGATCTCGCCCTTGGCCTCCATAAGCAGGCGGGCGGCCCGCTCATAGGTCTGGACCGGGGTCGCGGCGGTGGCCTTCTGCAGCGCCGCGGTGACGGAATCGAGATAGGTCAGCACGGCGCTGTCGCTGGAGCCGCTCTGACGCTTGGCCTCCATCATCAACAGCGGCGAATGCAGCCTGGCTTCTACCTCGGCCAGCAGCTTCGCCTGGAAATCGGGAAAGCCCTCATAGCCGAGCTTGACGACCAATCTGACCACGGTCGGGTCGCTGACGCCGGCGCGCCGGGCAAGCGAGGAGGCGGTGCCGAGGCCGGAGGTCGGATAGTCGGTCAGGAGCAGCCGGACGATCTTCTCTTCCGACGGCGTCAGCGCCAGATCCCCGCGCATCAGAACATCGCGTATCGCCATTGGCCTCCCCGAAAATGCGTGTTGGGCTCTCAGCCTCGTTGTGTTGAGTTTATTACAGGGATTTTAATTCAGGTCAACAATGAAGAGATGTTGACATAGCTGGAAGAGTAGCCTTAGCTTGTCGGAAAGCAGCCAAGAGACTGTGGGGAACAACCATGCGAAACGGAAACGACGTCCTCGTCGTTGGTGCCGGTATTGTTGGGTCGAGCACCGCCTACCATCTGGCCAAGGCCGGTGCGAACGTCACGCTGATCGAGCAGACCCATCCCGCCGGCGGGCCTTCGGGCAAGTCGTCGGCGCTGCTGCACGCTTTCTACCTGATGCCGGAACTTTCGCAGCTTTCCATCCGCGGCCGCGAGATACTGGTGTCGTTGCCGGAGATCGCGGGCGAGGGGTCCTTCGTCACCGAAATCGGCATGATGTGGGTCTGTGGCAGGGATAACGAGGCCAGCTGGAAGGCGGCGGCCGAACGCATCCGCGGCGAAGGCGCGCGCATCGAGACCTTGTCGCCGCAGGCCTTCGCCGACGCGGCGCCGGACTTCGCGCTGGACAATGTGGCGCTGGCGCTGTGGGAGCCCGAATACGGCTATGCCGACGCCTTCGGCGCCACCAACGCCATTGCCCGGGCCGCGCGGGCGCATGGCGCGAAAATCCTGCAGAACACGCTTGTCGAGGGGCTTCGGCGACAGGGAGACCGCATCACCGGCGTCACCCTGACCGATGGGACGGTGCTGGAGGCCGATACGGTCGTGCTGGCCGCAGGGCCATGGACGCGCCGCCTGCTGGCGACGGTGAATCTCGATCTGCCCCTGCATGTCGAGCGTCATCCGATGGCCGTTCTCGATGCCGCCGGCCAGGCGCGCAAGGTCATGCCCTTCGCCTGGTGCGACGACATCTCCTGCAACTACGCGCGGCCTGACAATGACGGTGTCATCCTGGCCGGCACCTGGGCCGGCGGCGGCACCGGCTTGCGTCACGAACATGCCGGCCGCCCGCGTTTCGTCGAGAATCCGGACAGCTACATGGAGGGCGTCGAAGAGTCCGAATCCGTCGAAATCCTGGAAACCTTCGCCACCCGCGTGCCGGCCATGGCCGAACTCGGCATCCGCCCCGGCTATGCGGGGCTCTACGATATGAGCCCCGACGACCTGCCGGTGATCGGCGCCATGCCTGGGGTTGACGGCCTTGTGGTGTCGGCCGGCTCCTCCGGCCACGGCTTCAAGACCGGGCCGGCGGTTGGCGAGGCGATCGCCAAACTCGTTACCGAGGGCGCTCAACCGATCCTGGCGCCGTTTTCGCCCGACCGTTTCAGGGCCGCGTGATGGCGTCCGTGGCGATGACCGAGAGCAAGCCGCGCGGCTTCATGCCAACCGCCTTCCGCAACGCCACCGCCGACGCCTTGTGCATGGTGGCCGTACTGCTGCTGGTGGCGCTTGCCGCCTTCCTCTTCGGCGGCGTCGCCATGCAGCGCGTCGTCACCTATGCCGCGATCATGCTGACGGCGGTGCTTGGCCTGCAGATATTCTCCGGCAACAGCGGTATCGTCTCCTTCGGCCAGGCCGCCTTTGTCGGCCTCGGCGCCTACGCCACCGGCATTCTCACCATGCCCGCCGCTCTGCAGCGGACGGCGCTGCGCGACCTGCCGCAGTTCCTTGCCGGGCATGAACTCTCCTTCTTCGCGGCACTCGCGGTGGTGCTCGCGCTGGCTGTTGTCATCGGGCTGTTGACCGGCACGCCCCTGCTCAGGCTCACGGGGTCGAGCGCTTCGATCGCGACACTCGCCATGTTGATCATCGTCTATACGCTGCTGGTCGCGGGCCGCGAGATTACGCGCGGCAGCCAGCCATTCTACGGCGTGCCGCGCGAGGTCGGGCTGTGGACGGCGGCCATCGTCGCCTCGGTTGCGCTGGTCGCGGCAAGACTGTTTCGTGAAACCTCTTTCGGTCTCGCCAGCCGCGCGGCGGCAAATGACGAGCGCGGCGCCGCCGCCGTCGGCGTCGACCAGCGCACGGCGCGGCTCGCCGCCTGGGTGGTGGGCGTGGTCGCGGCGATGGCCGCCGGCGCCATGATGGCGCAGTTCCTCGGCGCGTTCTCGCCACGCGATTTCTATTTCGACCTGGGCTTCACCATGCTCGCCATGCTGATCGTCGGCGGCATGACCTCGTCGCTCGGCGCCTTTGCCGGCGTCATCGTCACCATCGTGGTGATCGAGATCGTGCGCCGTTTCGAGGGCGGCGGCGAAATGCTCGGCCTGCATCTGCCTGTGCTGTTCGGCCTGACCCAGGGCGTGCTCGCCATCGCCATGATCCTCGTCATCTGGCGCCGGCCAACCGGGCTTTTCGGCGAGCGCGAGCTCAATCTTCTGCGCCGGTCCGGGCGGGCACCGGAAATGGCTTCGGCCCCGCCGCCCCAGCAGGTCGGCGCCGACCGGCTGGTGGCCGATCATCTGTCGCGCCGCTATGCCGGTGTGGTCGCGGTGGACGACGTCAGCCTGACTTTCGAGACTGACAGCATATCAGGCATTATCGGCCCCAACGGCGCCGGCAAGACGACCCTGCTCAACATGCTGGCTGGCGATGTCCAGCCAAGCGCGGGGACGGTGTCCCTCGGCGGCGTGCAGCGGCAGGCCTCCGCGTTCGCCTTCGCCCGGTCCGGCATCGCCCGCACGTTCCAGAACATCCGCGTCTTCCCCAGCATGACCGTCCTGGAGAATGTCGTGGTCGCGGCAAGGCAGGTCGAACCAGACCTTACGCACGCCGAGGCCGCGGCGATGCGCGAACTGTCGCGCATGGGTCTCGACAAGTTCGCCGACCAGCCTGCGGCCCGGCTGGCCTACGGCCAGCGCCGGCGTCTGGAAGTCGCGCGTGCGCTGGCGCTGAAGCCGCGCTTCCTGCTGCTCGACGAGCCGGCGGCTGGCATGAACGCCGTCGAAACGGCCGAACTGGTTTCGATCCTCTCGGCGGTGCGTACCGAGCGCCGCATCGGCGTGGTGTTGATCGAACACGACATGCGGCTGGTGATGAACCTTTGCGAGCGCATCGTCGTCATCGACCATGGCCGCGTCATCGCCGACGGCACGCCGGCCGATGTCCAGAACAACCCGGCCGTCATCGCCGCCTATCTCGGCAGCCGCACCGCCCGCGCCAAGACAGCGCACCCGAACACGCAAGATCAGACCGCATAGCCCGCAACGACCAACGATAAAGATCCAGAAGGAGAACCGACATGCCAAGCCTTCATCGCCTTCATCGCGCCGCTCTGTACGCCGCGGTGTTCGGCACGACGATCGTCGCCATCTCGACCGCTTCCGCCGAGGAGATCATCATCGGCGCAGCCACCGCGCAGACCGGCGTGCTCGCGCCCTATGACCAGCCGGCCCTTGCCGGCCTGCGCATGGCGCTCGACGAACTCAACGCCAAGGGCGGGCTCGCGGGCAAGTACACCGTCAAGCTGATGATCAAGGATACGCGCTCCGACACGGCGCAGACCGCCACCGTCGCCCAGGAACTGATCGATGCCGGCGCCAAGATCATGATCACGCCCTGCGACGCCGATCCCTCGATTTCCGCCGGCCAGCTGACCCAGCCGCTCGGCATCCCGACCCTGACGCTGTGCGGCTCCGCGCCCGTGCTGACCGGTGCGGTCGGCGACGTGATGTTCGGCACCTATCCGGCCGACAATGTCCAGGCGACGGCGGTTGCCGACTTCGCCGTCTCCGAAGGCAAGAAGAAGGTCTTCCTGCTGACCTCGCCTGACACCACCTACACCGCCAACCTGCCGGAGTATTTCGGCAAGGTGTTCGAAAAGAAGGGTGGCGCGATCGTCGGACGCGGCACCTTCACCATGGGCCAGCCTGACTTTTCGGCCGAGATCACCAACATCAAGGGCCTGGCCGACAAGCCGGACCTGATCATGACGGCGGCCTATGAGCCCGATTTCCCGGCCTTCATCCAGCAATTGCGCGGCGCCGGCGTCACCATTCCGGTCTATGGCGCCGACGCCATCGGCACGCCGACCATCAAGGCGCTCGGCAAGCTCGTCGACGGCGTCGTCTACACGGCCGCCGGCTACGCCGAGCCGGGCAGCAAGCTGGAGGCCTTCAACGCCGCCTTCACCAAATATGCCGGCCACGCGCCGGAATCGACCTACGAGGTCAATGGCTACGAGATCGGGCTGATCCTCGACCAGGCGGTGAAGACCGCCGGCTCGGACGATCCCAAGGCCATCCGCGACGCCATCGCCAACCTCAAGGATTTCAAAGGCATCACCGGCAAGATCACCTATGCCGGCACCAACCGGATGCCGCTGCGGCCGGTGGCGCTGATGCGCTACGAAGGCGGTGAGGGCAAGCATGTCGAGACCCTGATCCCCGACGCATCAGACGTTCCGGCGCCGTGATGTCATGCTGAGCGTCGAGGCCCTCAAGATACGCTACGGCGAGGTCGAGGCGGTCCGCCGCGTCGACCTTACCGTGGACAGCGGCGAGATCATCGCCCTGGTCGGCGCCAATGGCGCCGGCAAGAGCTCGACGCTCGGCGCCATCGCCGGGCTGGTGCCGGCGGCCTCCGGCAAGGTGGTTTTCGACGGCGTCGCCATTACCGGCCTGGCGCCAGAAGCGATCGCCCGCAAGGGCGTCGCGCTGGTTCCCGAGGGCCGGCGCATCTTCGCCAGCCTCACTGTGGCAGACAATCTGCGCCTGGGCGGTGCCGTGCACCAGCCAGCCGCCGAGGCGAAGCTGCGCGAGGAGGAGATGCTCGAGCTGTTCCCGATCCTGCGCCGCTATCATCGCGTCAAGGGCGGCAACCTGTCGGGTGGCGAGCAGCAGATGCTGGCGATCGCCCGCGCGCTGATGAGCAAGCCGCGCATGATCCTGCTCGACGAGCCCTCGCTGGGCCTTGCTCCGCAGCTGATCGATACCGTCTTCGACCTGATCGCTGAGCTGCGCCGCAAGGGCCTGACAATCCTGCTGGTCGAGCAGAATGTCGCGCTGGCGCTGGAAATCGCAGACCGCGCCGTCGTGCTCGCCAATGGCGAGGTTGTGCTGTCGGGCACGGCAAAAGAACTTGCCTCCTCGGACCTCGTCCGCCAGGCCTATCTGGGAGCTTGAGAAGCATGATCGCGCAGCAGATCATCAATGCGGTGAGCCTCGGTGGCGTCTATGCGCTGCTGGCGCTCGGGCTGGCGATCGTCTTTTCCATCGTCGGATTGATCAATTTCGCCCATGGCGAGTTGATGACCCTGTCGGGCTATGCGCTGCTGGCCGCGCTGGTCTTCGGCCTGCCGTTCCCGGTGGCGGTGCTGGTCGCCGTTTCCTGCGGCGCGCTCGCCGCCGTGGCCATGGAACGCGTTGCCTTCCGCCCGATGCGGGGCGCCAGCGTTACAAGCCTGCTGCTGACCAGCTTCGCCGTGTCCAGCCTTTTGAAAGTCGTCTTCCAGAACGGCATCTCGGCCCGGCCGCAGGCTGTCGCCATGCCGGGCTGGATGACAGGCGCCTTCTCCTTTGGCGATTTCACCATCGGCGTCGGCCCCAGCATCTCCATCGTCGTCTCGGCGCTGGCGCTGATTGCGCTGGAAGTCTTTCTGCGCCGGTCCGTCACCGGCACGGCGATGCGCGCCGCCGCGGAGGATTTCAACGTCGTGCGGCTGATGGGCATTCCGGCCAGCCGCATCATCGCCACAGCTTTCCTGCTCTCGGGACTGCTCGCCGGTCTTGCGGCGATGCTGTGGGTGGCGCAGCGCGCTTCCGTCGATCCGCTGATGGGCTTCACGCCCGTGTTGAAGGCCTTCATCGCCGCGGTCGTCGGTGGTCTCGGCAGCCTGCCGGGCGCTGTCGCCGGCGGCTTCCTGCTCGGCATCATCGAGGTGCTTCTGCAGGCGACGCTCCCGGCGGCGATCGCGCCTTATCGCGACGCGATCGTCTTGTCGGGCGTCATCGCCGTGCTGCTGTTGCGCCCGCAAGGCCTGATCCCGGCCGTCCGCGTCCAGCGAAGCTGATCCGCGACTGCCATGTACAGCAAGCCAGAGTTTGAACCGCTGTCGCGTGACGACGTCTTCGGCCTGATCGAGGCAGCAGCTTTCGCAACGGTGGTGACGGCGGGGCCGCAAGGGCTGGCCGTTTCGCATCTGCCGTTCGTGCTCGATCGGGGAAGGGGGAAGAACGGCACGCTGGTGTCGCATCTCGCCAGGGCCAACCCGCACAGCGACCTGATTGCGCAGGGCCGCGAGACGGTTGCGGTCTTTCAGGGACCGCACGGCTATATCTCGTCCTCCTGGTATCCCCGCAATCCGGTGCGCGACAGCGCCCCGACATGGAACTTCGCCGTCGTGCATTGCCACGGCCATCCCGTGCCGCTCGACGACCACGGCACTGCGCGGCATCTTCTGCAACTGGTCGACGTCCTGGAAAAGGATCGGCCTGACCGCTGGCGCATGCGCGAACTCGGCCCCGGCGGCATGGAGCGGCGGATACCGCACGTCGTCAGCTTCGACATGCCGATCGAGCGCCTGGAGGCCAAGTTCAAGATGGGGCAGGACGAACGCCTCTACGACACATCAGGCGCGATCGAGGCGTTGGAGGAAAGCGATCCGGCGCTCGCCGCGATGATGAAGGCGCACAACGCGCATCGCAAGGACTGACGGCGCAAGGAAACGGAATGATACCCAATCTCAACATCGTGCCCTTCGTCAGTGTCGACCACATGATGAAGCTGGTGCTGACCATCGGCGTCGAGCGTTTCCTGGTCGAACTCGCAGCCTATATTGAGGACGATTTCGGACGTTGGGAGCTGTTCGACAAGACACCGCGCGTTGCCTCGCACAGCGCCGAAGGCGTCATCGAACTGATGCCGACCAGCGACGGCGAGGTCTACGGCTTCAAATATGTCAACGGCCATCCCAAGAACATGCGCGAGGGCCGCCAGACGGTCACCGCTTTCGGCATGCTCGCCGACGTGCACAACGGCTATCCTGTCCTGCTGTCCGAGATGACCATCCTGACCGCGCTGCGCACGGCCTCCATGTCGGCGCTCGCGGCCAAATACCTGGCGCCAAGGGGCAGCACCTGCATGGCGCTGATCGGCAACGGTGCCCAGGCCGAATTCCAGGCGCTGGCCTTCAAGGCCCTGCTCGGCGTCGACAAATTGAGGCTCCATGACATCGACCCGTCGGCAACCCGCAAATGCATGCGCAATCTCGCCGGCCTGGGCTTCGACATGACAGCCTGTGCCACCGCGCAGGAGGCGGTCGAGGGCGCCGAGATCATCACCACCGTCACCGCCGACAAGCAGTATGCCACCATCCTGACCGACAACATGGTCGGGTCGGGCGTGCACATCAACGCGGTGGGCGGCGATTGTCCGGGGAAGACCGAACTCCACCGCGACATCCTGCTGCGCTCCGACATCTTCGTCGAATATCCGCCCCAGACGCGGATCGAGGGCGAGATCCAGCAGCTCGCGCCGGACCATGCCGTGACCGAGCTTTGGCAGGTCATGTCGGGCGCGGTGCGAGGCCGGCGCGATGCCGGCCAGATCACGCTGTTCGATTCCGTCGGCTTCGCCATCGAGGACTTCTCGGCCCTGCGCTATGTCAGGGACCAGCTCCAATCGACCGGCCTCTATCAGGAACTCGACATGCTGGCCGACCCCGACGAGCCGCGGGACCTGTTCGGCATGCTGTTGAGGGCCGCCAAGCAGGGCTGAGGGCGCCGGCGGACATTAGCCACTGCCCGGGCATGATCGCGGTCATCATCCGCTTTCCCGCGTGCGTGGAAAAATTGTTCGTCGTGGCCGCGACGAAGGGCCGATCGTTCCTTTTCCGATGATCCGAAGTCGATGAGACTTGCAAGCATCGATAGCGACTCCGGTCGTTCACGGTGCCTGCATGGTCAATCGGCTGGGTTTTCCGGTGGCGATTTCAAGCAATATCCGGAAAGGCCCAGGAAAGGAGCTTGATATGCCCAGAATAGTGCCAGTGCTTGATCTCAGCCGTCTTGAGCAAGGTGCGTCGGAGCGCCGGACGTTTCTGGCGGATTTGCGTTCGGCTTCGCGCGATATCGGCTTTTTCTATCTTGCCGGGCATGGCATTTCCTGGGCCGAGATCAGCGAGGTGCTCACCGCCTCACGCCGCTTCTTTGCCTTGCCGGAGGCCGACAAGCTCGCGATCGAGATGGTCAAGTCCTCGCAGTTTCGCGGCTATACGCGCGCCGGCGGTGAACTGACCAAGGGCAAGGAGGACTGGCGCGAACAGCTCGACATCGGTGTCGAGCGCCAGCCCATAGCGCAGGGGCCGGGCATTCCGCCGTGGACAAGGCTGCAGGGACCGAACCAGTGGCCGGCGGCATTGCCTGATCTGAAATCGGTGCTCATTGCATGGCAGGAGAAGGTCACTGCCGTGGCGATCCGCCTGCTGAAGGCCTTCGCCCAGTCGCTCGACCAGCCGGAAGACGCGTTCGATGCGATCTATCGCGGCGAGCCCAACCATCGCATGAAAATCGTGCGCTATCCCGGCCGGGACGCGACCAGCAGCGACCAGGGTGTCGGCGCGCACAAGGATGGCGGCTTCCTGACGTTGCTGCTCCAGGATGACAATAAGGGGCTGCAGGTCGACTATGACGGCAGCTGGGTCGATGTGGACCCGATACCCGGCACGCTCGTCGTCAATATCGGCGAACTGCTCGAGCTCGCCTCGAACGGCTATCTGCGCGCGACCGTGCATCGCGTCGTCACGCCACCCGCCGGCGTCGAACGCATCTCGGTGCCGTTCTTCTTCAGCGCCAGGCTCGATGCGACGATCCCGCTGCTCGGCCTTTCCGAGGAACTGGCCGCGCAGGCGCGCGGGCCCGCCAGCGATCCGGACAATCCGCTGTTTCGCGATGTCGGAGCCAATGTGCTCAAAAGCCGGCTGCGCTCGCATCCCGATGTCGCACGGCGCCACTATGCGGACCTGCTCGAAAGGGAAAGCCGGGTCGGCTGAGTGTTGCGGGCGGGAAATGACAGGATTTTTGCTCTCTTACCCCGATCTTTAGAATGTCATTCGTCGTATTCAGACAGAAATCGGTTCAAAAGAGAAAAACCCGTTCGGTGTTCTCCTCCCATTTCGCTGAACGGTGTTCCCCTCTGAAGGTTATGACCTTCTTTTGGCCGGGCCGTTTTCGCGCCCGGCCATTTTTCTTTTCGCCCAGTGCGTTGTCCGCACCTTGCCGATCCGGCAAGCTTCGACACATGCTCAGCCATGGCCCACAGCCAACGGAGAGAAGGAAAATCCCATGACATCCAATGTCGCCGTCATTGCCGGCGCCGGTTCCGGCCTGAGCGCCTCGCTGGCGCGCCTTCTCGCCAGCGAGGGCTTCCAGGTTATCCTGGCTGCCCGCAACATCGAAAAACTGGGCGATCTGCAGGCCGAGACCGGCGCTCGGGCCGTGACGACGGATGTTTCCGACCCCGCTTCGGTCGAGCGTCTGTTCGAGGCTGCCGACAAGGCCGGCCCGCTTTCGCTGGTGGTTTTCAACGCCAGCGGCCGCGCCCGCGGTCCGATCGCCGAGCTCGATCCGGAGGCGGTGCGGCAGGCGCTGCTGGTCGGCGCCTATGGCGGTTTCCTGGTCGGCCAGCAGGCAACCCATCGGCTTCTCGCCCAGGGTTCGGGGTCGATCTTCTTCACCGGCGCGACGGCAAGCGTGAAGGGGTTCGCGGGCTCCGCCGGTTTCGCCATGCCCAAGTTCGGCTTGCGCGGGCTGGCCCAGTCCATGGCTCGGGAACTGGCGCCGAAAAACATCCACGTTGCGCATTTCATCATTGATGGAGCGATTGCCTCGGCCGCGTCCGGACAGCCGTCCGAGCCGCCGGATCGCCGCCTGTCGCCGGATGCGATCGCGCAGGCCTATCTCGATATCCATCGCCAGCATCGCAGCGCCTGGACATGGGAACTGGAGCTCAGGCCCTGGGTCGAGAACTTCTGATTTTGGCGGCTTTCACACAGCCCTGTGGGCGCGACAGCGAGGAGAGTCGACATTGCATGAGGATATCACTATATAGCGGCGGCCTCGATGGCGGATGTCCGCGAACGGTGACGTCGTCAGGCAGCTGTCGTAACAGCCAGTGAGATGCAAACGGACTGAAAGCCGTAAGAAGCAATTAGAAGCAGCCTCTCTCCGCGGGATAGGATTCCCGCAACGGTATCAGTCTCTTAGAATCAGAAAATGTTCTCTCATCCTCGATTTCCTTCGGCTCTGTGGACCTTGGACGGCGTCGGCTTGCGAGCCGGTGACGACTCGGCTGGAATGGGAACATGCATCCTTCGCGGGATGTCGACGTTTATGATTACCAACCGGCTTTGCCGCCAGGGAACAAAAGTATGAGTGAACATGCGATCGAGTTCTTGCGCGGATGGATTGGCGAGAAGGTTCACTGCCAGTCGCACGCCAGGATCGAAAAGCAGGCCGAGACACTGGCCCGCGAATGCGCCGCCAAGGCGGCCGAGGTCGGCATTCCGCTGGAAGACATCCAGGAAGAGGTCGGCGACATCCAGGAACTGATCGCTTCCCGGCTAGAGGAAGCAGCCGAGGCCGATGAACAGCAGGCATCAGGCGGCGCGACGAAATAGCGGCCGGCCAACCCATCTGATACGAAAAAGCGGGCTGTTCGGCCCGCTTTTTCGTTACTGCCTGCGACCGGCCTTGTTCAGCCGAATTTTTCTCTCAACCACGCCTTCGGCAATGCCGGCACGAAATTGCCGTCGCGCCCGGTCATGTCGTCATTGGCGACCAGGGCATTGAGGATCGATTCCTCGACGGTCTGGATCACGGCGTCGAAAAACGGATCGATGTCGCTGTCTGGGATGAAATCGGCATTGGCCATGCGGCCTGGCTGGGCCAGCGCGGCGGCGGGATTGGCGGTCGAGAAGGCGAGGAAGATATCGCCCGAGCTATGGTAACCGAAGCCGCCGGTCATGGCGACGCCGAGTGGCACGCGGCGCGCGAGCCGCTTCATCTGGTGCGGCAGGAACGGCGCGTCGGTGGCGATGACGGCGATGATCGAGCCCTTTTCCGCGCGCGACGTGGCTTCGCGGATTGCCGGTTCGGTGAGTTCGGATTCGGCGCGCAGGCCACGGATGGTGAAATTGTGCCGCTTGCCGAAATTCGACTGCACGAAGGCGCCGACCGTGTAGGTGCGCCCTTGCCATGCGACGACCCTTGACGCGGTGCCGGAGCCGGCCTTGAAGCCGAAGGTGATCATGCCGGTGCCGCCGCCGACGCTGCCTTCCTCGAGCGCACCGCCGGCGGCGGCATCGAGAGCGTCCGCGACGTGCCCAAACGTCAGATGATGGCCGTTGATGTCATTGAGAAACCCGTCATAGGTCTCCGCCGCCACGGGCAGGCCCCAGGCGCTGTCGACGGCTTCCGGCAGCACCTTGCTCATCCAGCGCAGCGTGCCGTCACGCGATACACCGCAGGAGTGGGTGTTGGTGATGGTGATCGGGAAATTGAAGGCGCCGGTTTCCTCGATGATATGGGTGCCGGTCAACTCGCCATTGCCGTTCTGGCTGAAAACCCCGGCAAAGACCGGCGTCGCAAGGTCGGTGAGCGGCCTGGGCAGGATCGCGGTGACGCCGGTGCGCACAGGCCCCTTGCCGACGACAAGGGCACCATCGCCCGAGATCAACGTCTTATAGCCGACTGCGACGCCGCCCACGTCGGTGATCGCGTTGAACGGGCCCGGCGTGCCGTCGAAGCCGATGCCGAAGCTTCGGGCGCGGGGCTTGCCCGATGGTGTCGCCAGATGGTGCGGATTGTCGGTCATGATCAGAACAGCGATCCCTGATTGCCTGGTTCCCTTGTCTTGGTAACTGGGGTCTTGGCGACTGGGGTCTTGGCTGCTGGCGCCTTGGCAGCGGGCCTGATGGCCGGCCTAGGCTCTCCCGCGCCGCTCGTTGCCACCGCATCCACCGTCCCGTCGGCGAACTCCAGCGTAAGCGCCATCCCCGATGCCACGTCGGCCGCCTGCTTGATGACCGCCCCGTCGGCATCCTTCACCAGGGCGAAACCGCGCGCCAGAACGGCCTTGTGCGAAAGCGTGGTCAGCAGGCGTTCGGCCTGGCTCAACTGGCCGCGCAGGCGTTCGAGCCGCAGCGAGATCACCCTGTCTTGCCGCCTTGCCAATGTGGCCAGCGTGTCGGCCTGCAGTTTCTGCCGGCGGGAGATCGGCGCCGGCGACAGCCGCGTCGCCGTGCGCGAAAAGCGCGCCCGCCGTTCGCGCACGATGGCGAAGAACGCTGCCTGCGCGCGTGCGAGGTCGCGTCCGGTCAAGGTGCGGGCCTCGTTCATGCGCCGCGACAGCGTGGCCGGCGTCAGCCTTTGTCCCTGGAGGCGCGCCCGCTTGCGATCGACACTGACCGAGAGCGCCCGGCCGAGCCTGGATGTCGCCTCGTCGAGACGCCGGCGCGGCAGCGCCAGCAACTGATCGGGCGAGGGCAATGCGCGCGCCGCCGCACGGGCCGCCTGCCGCTTGCGTTCGAAGTTGCGCAGCACCGCGGCCTTGAGCCGTGCGCCGAGGCTGGCCAGCGTCGCCTCCAAGTCTGCCTTAACCGGCACGGCGAATTCGGCCGCCCCCGTCGGTGTCGGCGCCCGCACATCGGCGACGAGGTCGATCAGCGTCCAGTCGGTCTCGTGGCCGACGGCCGAGATTACCGGGATGCCGGAGGCGGCGACGGCGCGGGCCAGCGCCTCGTCGTTGAAACCCCAGAGATCCTCGAGACTGCCGCCGCCGCGCGCCACGATCAGCAGGTCCGGGCGCGCGATGGGGCCGTCCCAGGTCAGCGCGTTGAACCCGCTGACGGCATTGGTCACTTCCGCCCCCGCCGTCTCGCCCTGCACGCGCACCGGCCAGACCAGGACGTGCAGCGGGAAGCGGTCCTTGATGCGATGGATGATGTCGCGGATGACTGACCCGGTCGGTGAGGTGACCACCCCGATGACGCGCGGCATGAACGGCAGCCGGCGTTTGCGGCCCGCATCGAAAAGCCCTTCCGCCTGCAGCCGGCGCTTGCGCTCCTCCAGCAACGCCATCAGCGCGCCAGCGCCGGCCGGCTCCAGATTGTCGATGACGATCTGGTAATTGGACTTGCCGGGATAGGTGGTGAGCTTGCCGGTGGCGATAACCTCCATCCCTTCCTCGGGACGGAACTTCAGCCGGCTCATCGTGCCTTTCCACACCACGGCGTCGAGCCGCGCGCGGTCGTCCTTCAGCGCGAAATAGGCGTGGCCGGACGAATGCGGGCCGCGATAGCCCGATATTTCGCCGCGCACCCGCACATTGCCGAAGACGTCCTCGACCGTGCGCTTCAGCGCGCCTGAGATCTCGCTCACCGTGTATTCGGTGGCGTTGGTGCGTGATTCGGATGCTGCTTCGCTCATCGGTCGATTGGGGGCCGGTTGGCGCCTCGCGTCAAGGCGCTCTGTCGGGTCTGCCCCCCGATCTGTCCTACCAGCCAGGCAGGATCTGGTTCGGCCTCGTCCGTTTCATCTTGGCAAAGGCGAGTGCGGCGAAGTCGAATGTTCCCGTCTCCTCGCCGAGCGGCACCGAGATGTTGTCGAGGCTTTCCGAGATATGGCGGGCCAGCGCGTCGACGATCTCGGGCCGCGAGGTCTGGCCGCGCATGATGCCGATGCGGCAGTCGGGCAGCGTTCCAAAACCGTCGGCTTCGCCCAGCACCCGCATGCCGGGCCTCAGCGCGCATTCTGGCAGCACCGAGATCGCCAGGCCGGACAGCACGGCCGCGGTAATGACGGTCGCCGAGAAACTGGTGAACAGGATGCGGTAGTCGCGGTTCTGCTGGTCCAGCACGTCGACGGCGGCGCGCCGCCAGATGCAGTTCGGCCGGCCGAAGGCCATGGGCAGGATTTCCTGCTCATGCGTCGCGTGGTTGGCTGAGGAGACCCAAAGCAGCGGCTCACGCCGCACCACTTCCGACTGGCCACGCACATCATTGTGCGTCACCAGCGCCAGGTCGAGATTGCCGCGTTTGATGTGCTCGACCAGTCCGGGCGTCGGCTCGCAGATGACGGTCAGTTCGACGCGCGGATTGGAGCGCGTGAAGCGGGCCATGATCTCGGGCAGGAACCGGTCGGCGTAATCATCCGGCGTGCCGATGCGGATGGTGCCTTCGAGCCGCTGGTCGTCGAAGGCCGCCAGCGTCTCGCGGTTGAGATAGAGCAGCCGCCTTGCGTAGGAAAGCAGCTTGTCGCCTTCCTCGGTCAGCTTGTTGCTGCGCCCGTCTTTCTCGAACAGCGGCTTGCCGATCCGCTCCTCCAGCCGGCGCATCTGCATCGACACCGCCGACTGGGTGCGGTGCACTTCTTCCGCCGCGCGGGTGAAGCTGCCGGTGTCGGCGATCGAGATGAAGGTCTGCAACTGATCGAGATCGAGCGGCGCTTTCATCGGAATGATCCATCATTGATGTTGATGCTAAAGATTAGAAACATTCGTTGGATTAATCAATCGGCCGATGGCAGATTGGCAGCATCCACATGAAGGCATGTGAATCGGAACCGGAACGGCGCTTCTCCCAGGCGCCGATTGCCTGGTTGCGTCCGCTCTGCTCCGAAGGAGAGATTGCCATGACCACGATCGAATTCGCCTCCGAGACCTCGCGCATCACCTCGCGTCCGGCCGTCGCGACGCGCGTGGCCAACACCGCCGTCAATTTCTACCGCGCCTGGAAAAATCGCCGCGCCTTCTATCGCCTGGGCGAAATGTCGGATGCCGAACTGGCCGATATCGGCCTGACGCGTGCCGACCTGCATGTCGCCATCGATGTGCCCTTCGGCCGCGATCCGACGGCGATGCTGCGTGAGATCGCCAGCGATCGCGTCGAAACGATCGAGGATTTTGCCCGCAAGGTAGCCTGATCGTCTGGATTTTGGGTGCCGTTGAACCTTTTCAGGATTCAGCGCGACCAAGGTTCATGCAGGCTCCCCACTCCCTGCCGGTTCCCCGCCGGCCAGCCTGCACATTGCCCGGTCCCTCTCCAGGACCGGGCTTTTCTTTTTTGACTTAGAACTGATCGATTAACTCTGCCAGCCATTTATCGGCGAAAATGACAATCCCGAAAGCCAACGAGCATACGGCAAATATTCCATAGCCGGCGCGATTGCTCTCGTCTAAGCGCTTCCATTGTGACGGAAGCGGTTTGCCATATTTCAAGGCGTCGCGAATGTCCCTGTAGCCTGGAGCATCGCGTGGATTAAGGAAGTCATATCGAAAAACTGAGTAGACAGCTCCGAGCAATGATGCACCCATCAAGCCGTTGACGACTATTTCACCTAAAGTCATTGCTGGAACTACCGCCGGTCCATATCCCGCTTGAACTGGTCGAAGATGGTTTCGACGCCCTTCTGGTACTCGTCGCGTTGTTGCGCGCCGGTTTCGAACATCCTGCCGAACAGGTCGTCGAACGGGTTACGGGGCCTCCCGCTCGGATTGGTTTGCGGCTGCGGCGCCTGGCGTTGTTGTGATGGCTGTGGCGCCGGCTGGCCGCCGGGCAGGCCGAAGCCGCCGCCCTGGCGCAGCATGTCCTCGAAGATCTTTCCCAGCGGATTGTCGCCATAGGGGCTCTGTGTCTGCTGCGGTTGCGGCTGTGCACGGCCTTGCGGCTGCTGTTGCGCGCCACCGCCGAACATATCCTGCAGCACCTTGCCGAGCGGATTGTCGCCATAGGGATTGGGAGCCTGCTGCGGCTGGCTTTGCGGCTGCGACGTTCCACCCCCGAACATGTCCTGCAGGACCTTGCCCAGTGGATTGTCCATCGGGTTCTGCTGAGGCGGCGCCTGGCGCTGTTGCGGCGCCTGCATGCCTCCGCCTTGGCGCATCATCTGTTCGATGATTTCGCCCAGCGGATTGTTGCCGCCGCCGAAGCCGCCCGCGGCCTGCATCTGGTTGTTTGTCTGCTGGAACAGCCCGCCCATCATCATCGAGGCCATGGCCGGCAACATCTGCTGCAGGATTTGCTGGTTCAAGCCCGTCGCCTGCGCGGCTTGCGCGGCCACGGCGCGCGACAGGTCTTTCGAGCCGAACAGATGGCCCAGAATGCCATTGCCCTCATCGATGCCTTGCGGCGAAAAGGCCCGGGTCGCGTCGTCGAAGTATTTGGCGTGCTGGCCGCTCGCCATCGCCGTCATGAAAGCGCCGAGCCCGTAGGGATCGGCGGTGTTGCGCTGCAGTCCCTGCGAGAAGGCGGGTAGAAGCGCCTGGACCGCTGCCTGCGTCTGCTGCATCGAAAGCCCGTATTGTTGGGCAAGCGCCTGCATGCCATTGCCGTTCTGGGCCTGCGCCAGCATGTCGAACAGGGTGGGCATCGGCTTCTCCTCCGGAAGTATCCTCTTCGGAGAAACCTAGTTCCTTTCAATCGCCGATTGAAGCGGCTTTCTCATGCGAGCGGCCGCGACGATCTGGGTCGCTCAATAGGCGTATTCCATGAACACCGGCTCGATCGAACCGCCCCAGCGCGTATGGTAGGCCGAAAGCATCTCCTCGGCGCTGGTCGTGCCGCGCGCCACGACTTCGTCCAAAGTGTTGAGGAAGGAGGTCTCGTCATAGCCGTCGCGGTTCTTCCTGCCGCGGTTCTTCAGCCCTGTGCGCGAGATGGCCAGGACGTCGCGCGCGATCTCGCGCAGCGTGGTGTTGCGGAAGGGGGCGGAAATGCCGAGCTCAGGCACGGCATTGCGCATGGCCAGCACTTCCCCATAGGTCCAGCTCGAGGTCAGCGCCTCGGCCGCGTCGAGTGCCGCCTCGTCATAGAGCAGGCCGACCCAGAAGGCCGGCAGCGCGCAGATGCGCCGCCAGGGGCCCCCATCGGCGCCGCGCATTTCGAGGAAACGCTTCAGCCGCACATCGGGGAACAGCGTCGAAAGATGGTTCGCCCAGTCGCCCATCGTCGGCAGCCCGTCGGGCACTTCGTTGCGGGCGGCACCGGCCATGAACTGGCGGAAGGTGTGGTGCGTCATGTCGTGATACTGGCCGTCGCGAATGACGAAATACATCGGCACGTCGAGCGCCCATTCGACATAGTCGGCAAAACCGAAATCGGGCGAGAAGCAGAACTCCAGCAGGCCCGAGCGCTGGTTGTCGGTGTCGCGCCAGATGTCGCCGCGCCAGCTTTGCAGGCCGTTCGGCCGGGCCTCGGTGAAGGGCGAATTGGCAAACAGCGCCGTCGACAGCGGCTGCAGCTTCAGCGACACCTGCATCTTGCGGCGCATGTCCGCCTCGCTCTCGAAGTCGAGATTAACCTGGATCGTGCAGGTGCGGTACATCATGTCGAGGCCCTTGGTGCCGACCTTGGGCATGTAGCGCGTCATGATCTCGTAGCGCGACTTCGGCATTTTCGGCGTCTCGGCCAAAGACCATTTCGGGCTGCCGCCGAGACCGAGGAAGCGGATTCCCAAAGGTTCGGCGATCTCGCGCACCTGCGCCAGATGCGCGTTGCCCTCGCGGCAGGTCTGGTGGATCGTCTCCAGCGGAGCGCCGGAAAGTTCGAACTGACCGCCGGGTTCCAGCGAGATCGCGCCCTGGCCGGTCGGCTCGACCAGACCGATGATGCGGCCGTCATCGACGATCGGATCCCAGCCGAGCTTGTGCTGCATGCCTTCGAGGATGGCGCGGATGCCGCGTTCGCCGCCATAGGGCACCGGCTCGTTGCCATCGACATAAAAGGGGAACTTCTCGTGCTCGGTGCCGATGCGCCACTTGTCGCGTGGCTTGTTGCCCTCGGCCAGGTGCGCGACGAGTTCGTCGAAGTCTTCGATCGGCCGGAAATCGGTTGTATCGCGCGCCATGCCTGTGCCCTCCGCACATGACCCCGAAAATCGATCTTCGATTTTCGGAAGGGATCATGGGCCAAATAAAAATGCTACAGCGTCCTTTGCGCCTCCGAAAGGACGCGCGGCGCTGTAGGACGGTCGAGCGACCGCCGGGCGGTAAATGGACGAAATGTCAGCAGCCGATCAAGCGAAAAATCCTGAGCCACAGGTCAAGAGGAATTGAAGATGACGACCGCTCTTCCTTCTCCCGCAAGGGGAGAAGGGAAGACCTCTACCAGTCTCCAATGGTAGCCTGCATCACGGCAAGCGCGGCCACCGCCGCCGTGTCGGCGCGCAGGATGCGCGGTCCGAGCGGAATGGCGGTAACGAAGGGGAGCGCGCGCAGCGTCTTGCGCTCGTCATCGGAAAAGCCGCCTTCCGGCCCGACCAGCAGTGCGAGCTTCTTCTCCTTCACCGCTTGCAAGGCCGGCAACGGATTGTTGGTCGAGGCATCCTCGTCGCAGAAGACCAGCCGGCGCTCCTTGTCCCAGCCGGTCAGCATGCGCTCGAATTTTTCCGCTTCACGGACTTCCGGCACGGCCAGTATGCCGCATTGTTCCGCGGCCTCGACGACATTGGCGCGCAGCTTGTCGATCGAGGGTTTCGGCACTTGCGTGTGCTGGGTGACGACCGGCTGCAAGACGCCGGCGCCCATTTCGACCGCCTTCTGCACGAGATAATCGAGCCTTCCCTGCTTCAGCGGCGCGAAACAATAGATGAGGTCGGGCAGGGGCGGCTGCGGCCTTTGCCGAACCAACACTTTCAGCCGAACCGAGCGCTTCGATTTCGCCGCTATGGCCGCCGACCACTCGCCGTCACGGCCGTTGAAGACAAGGATCTCGGCGCCTTCATCGAGCCGCAGCACATGCATGAGATAATGGCTCTGCTGCTGGCCGGGTTCGAATTCGATGTCGAGCCCCAGATCATCGGGGACGAACAGGCGTTGCATCTTGTAATTTGCGCGCATCGCCGAGGAATGGTCGAGGCGGTCGTTGCCGTCAAGTCTTCGCTGATGGATGCCACACGGGCTGAAAACCATGGCGCAGGACGCCAAGCGTCGTTTGCGGCGTCAGCACGACAAGCGGCTTGTCCTCGAATTGATCAAGCCTAAAAGGCGGACCATATCCGGCAAAGGACCATGCCGACGCCTTGCCACCGCGCAAGGCATAAGCGTTGCCGCCATCGGCAACCATAGCGCCATCCGGCAGGAGGCTAAGCTCATCCTTTGTCACCCCTTGCGGTTTGTCGCCCGACGCCAGCCGCTCCCTGTGCAGCCGCTTGTCCACCTGCGGCGCGCGCGGTTCTGCGATGCCGAACGCTTGGCCGAAGCGGCCGACAAATTCCTTGGCTCGCTCCCGCTGGCAGAAGAAGCAGGGCCGGTGCCCGGCGGCCAATGCCGTCACCTCGTCGAGGAAAAACAGTTCGGTCCAGCCGGCTTTCCCGCCCGGCCGGTTGCGGCCCATCGGCTCGCGCCGGACATTGCGGAACTGGCAGACGCAGATGATCCAGGCCTGAAGCGCCCAGCGCTTTTTTAACAGCGTCTTGGTCGCGGGATCGTGGATGATGCCGCGATTGCCGGTGAACAGACCGCGCTCGGGCACCGCGTGGATGGCGCCGAACGGATCGACCCGGTTCTGCAGTGGCATAGTTCTCTCCTGGGATACGCATCTTGGCTGGAATACAGGCGCCATGATATCGCTCCTGGCATCATTTTCATGTCAGCAGGGTTTTGCGATGCGGGTGCTGGTGGTCCAGAACTACGACAATACCGGCCTCGGCCAGGTCGGTGCCGCACTGGTGGAAGCCGGTGCCGATCTCGACGTGCGCTCTCCCTATAAGGGTGATCCGCTGCCGGCCGACGCCGCCGGCCACGATGCCATGGTGGTGCTCGGCGGCGGGCAGAATGCATTGGCCGATGAGGAATATCCCTATTTCCCGGCACTCCTCGAACTGACCCGCGATTTCGCCGGCAAGGATCGCTCCGTCCTCGGCATCTGTCTCGGCAGCCAGCTCGTTGCCCGCGCCTTCGGTGGCGAGAACCGCATCGGCGCCGCCAATGAGTTCGGTTGGCGCGGCGTGTCGCTGACACCGGATGCGAAGGCCGATCCGGTGCTGGCTGATCTGCCGGAGAAGTTCCCGATCTTCCAATGGCACGATGACACGTTCGAGCTGCCGGAAAATGCCGTGCGGCTCGCCGGCAACGATGTCGCCGCGAACCAGGCGTTTCGCGTCGGCCGCGCCGTCTACGGCTTCCAGTTCCATTTCGAGGCCGACCGCCCGATGGTGAAGGATTGGAGCTCTTCCTTCGCGCCGACCATCGCCGCGCGCCATCCCGACTGGGCCGGCAAGCTCGATGGCGAGATGGCCCGCAACGGGCCGGACGCCGATGCCGCCGGTCTGGCGATCGCCCGCGCCTGGGTGGCGACGATCTGAGCGACCTGTCCCCGGAGTTCCGCGTGGCATAATTGGCACGCAGCCGTGAAACCGGCTGGGGAAAACACCTTTCATGCTTGGCTTGTGTCCGCCCGCCATCCTAGAAGGCGCGCGCTCTGCATTGGCTGTGCAACCGGGATGAACCTTTTGTGTGACCCGTGCGACACACCGTCGATACAGAACACGCTTAGAAGCGCGAAATCGTCGAAACTTTGAGACGTATTTTTCGTTTCAACGCATTGGTAACCGTCCCATGCACAGATGCAGAAAGCTCAACAAGAGATGACTTCCGTGAAAGCAGCGCTTCTGTCCTTTGCCATGCTGTCCGCCATCGTGCTCTGCGGTCTGGGTATCTATGCCGCTGACGCAGCCAATAACCACAACGCCGTCGACGGCTACGGCGTCACCGCTTCCCTCCGCTGAGGCCGGCTTGCCCGCTTAGGGCGCGTCGAGGCTTACTTTATCGATATTTCCAGTATGCGTTTGTCCGCCCCGTCCACGACGAGGGCGGTAAGCATGCCGGACTGCCAGGCAAGCGTGTCGACATTGACGCGGTTGGCCATGACTTCCGCTTCCGCTACCGGAGTGTGGCCGTGCACCACGATCTTAGGGAAGAGGCCGGTGTGGTCGTGGAAAACGTCGCGGATCCAGATCAGGTCCTGCGGATTCTGCTTGTCAAATGGAATGCCTGGTCTGATGCCGGCATGGCAGAAGAAGAAGTCGCCTGATGTCACCGAGAACGGCAGCGAGCGCAGGAAATCGACATGGCTTTGCGGCATGGCTTCGAGCAGGGCGGCGTGCCCGCGTCTGAGCGTCTCAGGTTTGCCGAACCAGCTGGCGTCGGCGGTCAGGGAAATTCCGTAGGACTCGGCGGTCTGAACGCCGCCATACCGCATGAAAAGCCCTTCCGGGTCCGGCGTGCGCAGAAAGTCCAGAAAGCCGACATCATGGTTGCCGGCAATCATGAGATTGCGCGGGTCGCGTTCTCGCGCCTCGATCAGAAAGTCGATGACGCCCCTGGAGTCGGGGCCACGGTCCACATAGTCACCGAGATGGATTATCCGCCAGTCGGGGACCGGCTTCCACTGCAATTCGCTTTCGATCCGCTGGTGCATGGCGGCGAGCAGGTCGAGCCGGCCATGCACGTCGCCGATCGCATAGAGGCGAACGCCCTCCGGCCCGTGCGCGTCGAGGAAATGGATGCCGGGTTCCGCCAACGTCTCGGTATCTCCGTGGTCAAGTGTCAGGGGCTAGCGCCGGAGCTGGTCCTTGCCCATGTCGGTGACCAGACGCTTTCCGCATAGAGCCAGCGTGATGTCCATCTCCTTGCGGATGATTTCC
The DNA here is from genome assembly GCF_017306585.1 of Mesorhizobium sp. Lineage (GTDB taxonomy): Bacteria > Pseudomonadota > Alphaproteobacteria > Rhizobiales > Rhizobiaceae > Mesorhizobium. The sequence continues at coordinate 98,059 of NZ_JAFKIC010000108.1, forward strand.
AACGCTTTGGTAACCCCTTCCTTGCCGAGCGCGCCCAGGCCGTAAAGGAATGGCCGGCCGATATAGGTGCCCTTGGCGCCGAGGCAAAGCGCCTTCAGCACGTCCTGGCCGGAGCGGATGCCGCCATCCATATGCACTTCTATCTGATCGCCGACCGCATCGGCGATCTCTTCCAGCGCCATGATCGAGGACGATGCGCCATCGAGCTGGCGCCCGCCATGGTTGGAAACCACGATCGCGTCGGCGCCGGTCTTGGCCGCCATCAGCGCATCCTCCTTGTCGAGTATGCCTTTCAGGATCAGCTTGCCGCCCCAGCGTTCCTTGATCCAGGCCACATCCTTCCACGAAAGTTGCGGGTCGAACTGCTCCGTCGTCCAGGACGCCAGCGAAGAGACGTCGCCGACGCCCTTGGCATGGCCGACGATGTTGCGGAACGTACGGCGCTTGGTGCCGGCTATGCCAAGACACCAGCGCGGCTTCAAGGCCAGGTCCATGATGTTGGCCAGCGTCATCTTGGGTGGCGCCGACAGCCCGTTGCGGACGTCCTTGTGGCGCTGCCCAAGGATTTGCAGGTCGAGCGTCAGCACGAGCGCCGAACACTTGGCCGCTTTCGCCCGGTCGATCAGATTGAGCACGAAATCCTTGTCGCGCAGCACATAGAGCTGGAACCAGAACGGCTTCTTGGTCGCCGAGGCGACATCCTCGATGGAACAGATGCTCATCGTCGACAGCGTGAACGGCACGCCGAACTCCTCCGCCGCCTGTGCGGCCAGCATCTCGCCATCGGCATGCTGCATGCCGGTGAGGCCGGTTGGCGCCAGCGCCACCGGCATCGACACTTTCTGGCCGATCATGCTCGATTCCAGCGAGCGGTTGCTCATATCGACCAGCACACGCTGGCGGAACTTGATCTTCTGGAAGTCCTCCTCGTTGGCCCGGTAGGTGCTCTCGGTCCAGGCGCCTGAATCGGCATAGTCGAAGAACATCTTCGGCACGCGCCGCCGCGCGAGGTCCTTGAGGTCTGCGATGGTGAGAATGTCGCTCATGAGGGTTCCCCGCTGGATCAGTTGATTAGGAGCGTCGGCGTGCCGGTTCGGTTTCACCGGCTTCCGATCGTTGCCGCAGCCGCAGACGCGAGACGCGCTGCCAGTCGCCGCTGCGCTCGGCTTCCGCCATCGATCGCTCGACATAGGTGATGTGGTCCATGGCCGCCTGCCGTGCGCCGGCCGGATCGCCGGCCTTGACCGCGGCATGGATTGCCCGGTGCTGCGCCAGCAGCGCCTCGCGCGCGCCGGGCACGGTGAACACCAGCAACCGGTTCTGGAACACGCCTTCCGACAGCAGCCGGTAGCAGGAGCGCAGCGTGTGGAGCAGCAATATGTTGTGCGCGCATTCGCAGATCGCGTGGTGGAATTCGACATCGATCTCGGCCTCGTCGTCGAAATCGCCGGTGCGGTGCGCCTCGTCCATGCGCGCCATGATGCGGTCGAGCAGGGCCAGATCCTCCGGCGTCGCGCGGCGCGCGGCGTATTCGGCGGCGATACCTTCGACCTCGCGGCGATATTCCAGATAGTCGGTCACCGCCTTGCGATGCATCGAGATCAGGTCTGCCACCGGCTTGGTGAACAACTGGCCGATGATATCGGCGACATGGGTGCCCCCACCCGGCCGCGTACTCAGCAGCCCGCGCCCTTCGAGCGCCTTCAGCGCATCGCGCAGGATCGGCCGCGACACATCGAACTGGCGCGCCAGCTCACGTTCGCCCGGCAGCCGGTCGCCCGTGCGCAGCACGCCCTCGAGGATGAGGCTCTCGATCTGCTGCACCACCTCGTCGGCGGTGCGCGAATGCTCGATCCTTGAAAAAATATCGCTCAACGGACATGCCTGGAAGGTGAACCGGTGTCCCGTAGAATAAAGCCTGCGTCGTCAACTGGTCAAATTATTTATCCAATTCGTCGGGCCCAGCCGCTTCCCGAATTCCGGACACGGATAATTCCCGGCTAAAGTCGCCGTTTGCGTCGTCTTGTGTTTCGCCCTAGAGGGACGCGATTGCACGCGAGGTCGAGAACAGGGGGACCAGCCGTGTCGGACGAGACGTCCAATCTTGAATTCCAGCCGCGCACCCAGGGCAGCGTCATGGGCTTTCCGGCACATGAGGGACGTCCGGGCGCGCTTGGCGAGGTCCATGCTCGTCCGCATCCGCTGGTCGAGAAGCCGCGCGTGCTCGTCCAGCTCTCCTTCATGACCGAAGGAGGCTCCGCGGTCGACCATGCCGTCCTTTCGGAACTGTCGCGCCGCCTGGGCATCGCCGCTCCCGAGCGGCATGCCCGCCACCACGCCATGAAATGGGGCAAGGGCTCGTTGCGCTGGGAGCGGCATACCGAGTTTTCGACCTATCTGTGGGAAGGGCCGCTTTCCGAGAATGGCAGGGCCCAGGAGGACTCGCCCTTCGGCAACGGCTTTTCGCCACCCGGAACCGTCATCTCCGGCATCCGGCTTGAAATCCGCAAATGGACGCAGGCCAGCGAGCGTCTGATCGCTGCTTTCGACCCGACCAGCCTCTGCTATTCGCTGGTCGAGCGGGGCGCGGCGGCCATCATCACCGACTTCCGCCAGGACGGCGACGGCATGACCCGCATGCTGGTGCTCGATCGCGGCCTGACACCGGCCAGCACGGGCGCCCTGTCGCAGCGGCTGATCGACATCGAGACTTATCGCACGCTTGCCATGCTGGGGCTGCCGCTGGCGCTGACCTTGTCCGGCCGCGCCCGCCGCATCGAGGACAGGCTGGCCCAGACAACGCTGGAAATGAAGGTAGCCCAGACCCGCGACAGCCAGACCTTGCTTGCCGACCTGACCGAACTGGCGGCCGAGCTGGAGGCCGACGCTGCCTCCAGCCTCTACCGTTTCGGCGCCAGCCGTGCCTATGACGGCATCGTCACGGAACGGCTGGAAGCGCTGGAGGAGGAGGCCGTTCAGGGCTATGACACCTGGGCGGGGTTTCTGCTGCGGCGCATGGCGCCGGCCATGCGCACCTGCCGCTCGGTCGAGGAGCGCCAGGCCAATCTGTCGCGCAAGCTCACCCGCGCCACCACGCTGCTGCGTACCTGGGTCGATGTCGAGGTCGAGAAGCAGAATCGCGACCTGCTCGCTTCCATGAACAACCGCGCCCGGCTGCAGCTGCGCCTGCAGCAGACCGTCGAGGGGCTCTCGGTCGCCGCTGTCTCCTATTATGTTGTCGGGCTGATCGGCTACGTCGCCAAGGGTGTCTCGGTGTTCGGCCATGCTTTCGCGCCTGAGGTCGTCACCGCTGCCTCGGTGCCGGTCGCCATCCTGCTCGTCTGGTGGGGCGTGCGCCGGGTGCGCAAGATGCATTCCGAGCCGGCCAGGCACCCGGGCGAGTAGCGGCAGATTGCCGCTGCGGAAGCTTGTCCCAAGTTTGATCGCGTAGTCCGCCCCGCGTCGGCATTTGCAACGGACGCGCTTCACTGGTAAAAGATTTTGACCAGTCAAGCGAGAGGAGGCTGCCGATGTCCGGTCTTGCCATGCCGAAGCCAGACGACGCCACGATGCGCCGGCGCGACGAGATCGTCGCCGACATGCGCATCATTGTGCCGGGTGAGGGCGTGGTCGACGCGGCAAACGCCATGCGCGCCTTCGAGAGCGACGGCCTGACCGCTTATCGCCAACTGCCGCTGGTCGTGGTTCTGCCTGAAACCGTGGCCCAGGTTTCCCGCGTGCTGAAATATTGCAACGACCGCAACATCCGCGTCGTGCCGCGGGGGTCGGGCACCTCGCTGTCTGGCGGCGCGCTGCCGCTGGAAGATGCGGTGCTGCTGGTCATGAGCCGCTTCAACCGCATCCTCCAGGTCGATTACCCCAACCGCATTGTCGTCGCTCAGCCCGGCGTCACCAATCTCGGCATCACCGTCGCCGTCGAGCAGGAGGGCTTCTACTACGCTCCCGATCCATCCTCCCAGATCGCCTGCTCGATCGGCGGCAACGTCGCGGAGAACTCCGGCGGCGTGCACTGCCTGAAATACGGCCTGACCGCCAACAATGTGCTGGGCATCGAGATGGTGCTGATGAATGGTGAGGTGATGCGGCTCGGGGGAAACCACCTCGACGCAGAAGGCTACGACCTGCTCGGCGTCATGACCGGGTCCGAAGGCCTTCTCGGTGTCGTTACCGAAGTTACGGTGCGCATCCTGAAGAAGCCGGAGACAGCCCGCGCGCTTCTGATCGGCTTTCCGACCAGCGAGCAGGGCGGCCAGTGCGTGGCCGATATCATCGGCGCCGGCATCATTCCGGGCGGCATGGAAATGATGGACCGGCCGGCAATCCACGCGGCCGAGGATTTCGTCCATGCCGGCTATCCCCTGGATGTCGAGGCGCTGCTGATCGTCGAGCTCGATGGCCCCGGCGTCGAGGTCGACCATCTCATCACCGCGGTCGAGGCGATCGCCATCCGCAACGGCTCGACCACCTGCCGCATCTCGCAGTCCGAACAGGAGCGGCTGAGCTTCTGGGCCGGGCGCAAGGCGGCCTTCCCGGCGGTCGGCCGTATCTCGCCCGACTATTACTGCATGGACGGCACCATCCCGCGCAAGGAACTGCCGCGCGTGCTGGCCGGCATGCGCGAACTGTCGGAGAAATACGGCCTCGGCGTCGCCAATGTCTTCCACGCCGGCGACGGCAATCTGCATCCGCTCATCCTCTACGACGCCAACGTGCCGGGCGAACTCGACAAAGCCGAGAGTTTCGGTGCCGACATATTGCGGCTTTGCGTCAAGGTCGGCGGCGTCTTGACGGGCGAGCACGGCGTCGGTGTCGAAAAACGCGACCTGATGCCGGAGATGTTCAGCCAGGTCGATCTCGACCAGCAGATGCGCGTCAAATGCGCCTTCGATCCCAACCACCTGCTCAACCCCGGAAAAATGTTCCCGCAACTGCGCCGCTGCGCCGAACTCGGCCGCATGCATGTGCATCGCGGGCAGTTGGCGTTTCCGGATATTCCGAGGTTTTGATGAGGGCATCTCGAAGCTTAGGTTCCTCGCCCCCGCAAAGCGGGGGAGAGGTGGCTCGGGCGAAGCCCGAGACGGAGAGGGGGGCGGCCTATCAGCCAAGCCGGCGCTCGCCAGAAAAGATAGCCCGTGCGAGAAAGTTGCGCCACGGTGAGAATCAAGCGGAAGCAACTCTCTGGAATGAATTAAAGGCGAAAAAACTGGGCGGCTACAAATTCGTTCGCCAGATGCCCATTGGTCCGTATTTCGCGGATTTCGCCTGCCGAAGCCAAAGGCTGATCATAGAGCTGGACGGCAGCCAGCATGCGGACAGTTCATACGACAGGCGACGAGATGAATTCATGCGTGGCGAAGGCTTTTCGGTTTTGCGGTTCTGGAACTTCGATGTTCTGAAGAACACGAGGAGCGTTTGCGAAACGATCCTTGCGGTGTTTGAAGGGCGGCTCGCTGAAGATGTTGCCGCTGCGGACCTCAGGTTCGTTTTCGCGGCCAGGAAAATAGGAGACGGCACTCTATGAGGCCCCCTCTCCGTCTCGGGCTTCGCCCGAGCCACCTCTCCCCCATTTCATGGGGGCGAGGAACCGATAATCGCAGAGGTCGCAGCCTTCACAAGCATGGTTTCCTCGCCCCCACAATATGGGGGAGAGGTGGCCGCGTAGCGGACGGAGAGGGGGCAGCGCCGGCCTCTGTGGGGAAAGGCGCCAACCGATGACCACCTTCACCCCAACCACTTCAGCCGAAGTTCTCTCCACCGTCCAATGGGCGGCGGCTGAGGAATCCCCTGTCGAAATCCTCGGCCACGGCTCCAAGCGCGGCATTGGCCGTCCGCTTCAGACGGAGCACACGCTCGACCTGTCGAAACTCTCCGGCGTCACCCTCTACGAGCCGGCCGAACTTGTACTGTCGGCGAAGGCCGGCACGCCGCTGGCCGAAATCGAAAGACTGCTGGCGGACAACGGTCAGCAGTTCGCGTTCGAGCCGATGGACTACGGTCCACTGCTCGGCGGCGAACCGGGCAAAGGTACCATCGGCGGTGTGCTTGGCGCCAACCTCTCCGGTCCGCGCCGGCTGAAGGCGGGTGCCGCGCGCGATCACGTCCTGGGCATCAACGTCGTGTCCGGACGCGGCGAGGCCTTCAAGTCCGGCGGCCGCGTGGTCAAGAATGTCACCGGCTATGACCTGTCCAAGCTGATGGCCAACAGCTGGGGCACGCTGGCCGTGTTCACCGACGTCACCTTCAAGGTGCTGCCTTCGGCCGAGACCGAGGTGACGCTTGCGGTCCGCGGCCTGCTCGACGATGCCGCGGCGAGCGCCATGGCCCTGGCGCTCGGCTCCAGCGCCGAAGTCTCCAGCGCTGCCCATCTGCCGGAGCGCGTCGCGGCGCGCGTGGCCGACGGTGCGCTCGGCAGCGATGCCGCCACGCTGCTGCGCGTCGAGGGCTTTGGTCCCTCCGTCGCCTATCGTGTCGGCGCGCTGAAGGGGCTGCTTGGCGGCGCCGGCGCTCTGGAAGAAATTTCGGGCGAGACCTCGCAGCGTGTCTGGCGAGATGTGCGCGATTGTAGGCCTTTCGCCGACGGCAGTGAGAAGCCGGTCTGGCGCGTGTCGATGGCGCCTTCGCAGGCGCATCAGATGGTGCTGACGCTGCGCATGCAGGCCGCCGTCAGCGCCTTCTATGACTGGCAGGGCGGGCTGGTGTGGCTGCGCATGGAGGAGGGCGATCCGGAGGCGGCCTTGCTGCGCGGGCTGTTGCG
>NZ_JAFKIC010000043.1 GCF_017306585.1 Mesorhizobium sp.
TTTTGAAGAAACTTGCAGAAGACCTGAGATATAGGCCGATTCCGGCGGTCTGGGAAACGGACCCGCTAGATCGGAAACCGTGTCAGTTCTGCGGGACGACGATTTCGGAACGGCGCGGACGCTGCCCATCCTTGCCCGGCACCAAGACGACGATGACGCAGACCGCCTGCCCGCCACGCGTCGACTGCGAGGCCTTGGCAAGCGTTCCGCCATTCTGCTCGGCCACCTGCTGGCCGATGGCGTAGCAGTCGGACGCCGCCAGCACGATCGGACTGTCCTGATCGGGCGCGATGACCGGCATCGCCATGGCCTGCGACGCGAACAGCCCGGCGGCGCAGAGCGCCAGGGTCGCGGTTCGGAAATGGGAGCGAAGCGTTTTCATGGTCGGCGTTGTAACGCATCGGTGCTGAACGTGAAATGAACGGTGATCGATGCGAAAACCATGTCCGCTATACCCCCTGAAACGCCTGACGACAGATCGTGATTTCGCCGCCCCAACCCGACGAAATCCGGCACGGGCCAGTCTAGACTCCGTTGCGGTCAGATTGAAAGCGTTTCAGGCGTTTTCCTGCGTCAGCGCGCGAAACCGCAGCAGCCCGTGATGCACGAGGAGTTCCTCGTCGTAACGGGCCTCGGAGAATTCGAGCGACAGTCGCGTCTGGCCGCGAGGGCCAATCACCAGCACCGCGCCGTCAAGGCGTGCGTTGATGGCATCCATGATGGCCCGTGTCTCGGCCTCGCCGTGCGCCTTCGACCAGATGTGGAAGGTGATCAGCTGATCGTCATTGTCTTCGGCGCCAGAATCCCAGTCGAAGCCGCTGGTCTGGCCGCAGGTCACGTAGGGAAACGCGGCGTTGTCGGCCGCGCGTTCGAGCAAGCCGGCGCCGCCCAGCAATGCCGAGAGCGAGGCATCGCTTTTCAGCCTGAGGAACAGAGCCTGCTGCAAATCACCGGCCGCGGTCATATTTTCTCCCTGTTGCGCCATCGGCCGTTGCTTGCCAGAAGCTCATGCGCGTTCTAGACGCTTTGCCATATATAGCTATTTGTTGCTCGGACACGATGACGATTTGTCTCGGCGATCATGTATGCCGATCATCTCGAAAATGCGACTTCGCCGACAATCTCGTCAGCAGGATGTGTTCCCAGATTTCCGGAGCTGAGCATGTTCGATCCAGACAAGGCCAGGACCGCTTCCCGTTTGCTGGTAGAGCATTGGGACAAGGGTACGCATCTCGACGCCATACCGCAGGACTTGCGACCGGAAACGCGCGTCGACGGTTATGCCATCCAGTCACATGTCATGGAACGCTCGGCGGCTCCGCTTTTCGGCTGGAAAATCGCGGCAACCAGCCTGGCCGGACAAAGGCATATCAATGTCGACGGCCCAATGGCCGGGCGTCTTCTGGCTGAAAAGGCCGTCGGGGTCGGCGGAAGCGTTTCGCTCGCGACCAGCAAGATGCGTGTCGCCGAGATCGAATTCGCTTTCCGTTTCGGCCGCCAATTGCCGCCTCGCGCGCGCCCTTATGAAATCCCCGAGGTGATGGACGCGGTTGCAAGCCTGCATCCGGCGATCGAAATCCCTGATTCCCGCTATGACGATTTCTGCGCCGTCGGGGCGGCGCAACTCATCGCCGACAATGCCTGCGCCAATCTGTTCGTCATCGGCGAGGCGGCGCAAGACGAATGGCGCGACGTCAATCTGGCCGAACATCCGGTAACCGGTGTCGTTTCCGGCAAGTCGCGGCACAACGGCATGGGCGCGGCGGTGCTGGGCGACCCTCGCATCGCGCTGACATGGATCGTCAACGAACTGTCCGGCCTCGGCATAGCGGCCGAGCCGGGCCAGGTAGTGATTACAGGCACCTGCGTGACGCCGATAGCCGTCGAGGCTGGAGACGAAGTAATCGGTGACCTCGGCAGGTTCGGCCGTGTCTCGGTGCGGTTTGTCTAAACTCCCCCACGTATCCTGACCACGACGCTGCGCACCGCCAGAACCAGCACGGTGATGATGATCAGGATCACCGAAAGGGCCGCGATGGCCGGGTCGATGTTGTCGCGCAGGCCCATCCACATCAGGCGCGGCAGCGTGATGGCGTTGACCGAGGTGATGAACAGGGTGACGCCGATCTCTTCCCAGGACAGCACGAAGGAGAGCAGCGCCGCGGTGACGATGCCGAACTTGATGTTGGGCATGATGACGCGGGTGGCGCGCTCCCACACGCTGGCGCCGAGGCCGCGCGCGGCAAGGTCGATGCGGCGGTCGAGTTGGCTGAGCGAGACCAGGATCAACACCGTGGCGAAAGGCACCGTCATCACCGAATGCGCCATGGCAACGCCGAGCCAGGTGTCGTAGCCGAAAAAGGATGTCAGGCCGGATATCGAGGTGAGCAGGAAATAGAGCGTCACCGCGGAAACCACCGGCGGCACCACCATGGGCAGAAGCACGAAGCCCACGAGCATGGCGGTGAACCGGGGCTGGAACATCCAGATGCCGAGACTGAAGGTAAGCGCCAGCGCGGTCGAGAACGCACTGCTCACCACTCCGATCCTGAGCGACAGCAGAATAGAATCCAGCCAGCGCGGATCCTCGATCAGCGAGCGATAGTGGCGCAGCGACAGTTCGCCTGTCGGCATGGTCAGCATGCGGCTGGGTGTCAGCGACACCGGGATGACCGCCAACAGCGGCATCAGCAGGAACAGTGCCACCAGCGCGGCGAGAACAAGCGAAACGGGGCCGGGACGATAGGTTGGCATCGCGCTACACCAATTCCTTCGGTTTGACGTCGCGGAAGAGTATTGCCATCAGCGCGCCGACGAACACGACCAGCACGACGCTGATTGCCGCCCCCAGGCCCCAGTCAGGGCTCTGGAATATCCTGAGATAGATCAGTTCGGCGATCATCACGGAGCGACCGCCGCCGAGGATGGCCGGGGTGACGAAGAAGCCCAGCGAAAAGACGAAGGTGATCATCGCCGAGCCGATGATGCCGGAGCGTGTCATCGGCACGAACACCGTCCAGAAGGTACGCATCCGGCTTGAGCCCAGGCCGCGCGCGGCGAGCAGCACGCGCTCGTCCAGGCTGCGCATGGCGGACGCCAGCGGAAAGACCGCGAATGGAATAAGGAAATGCGACATACCGACAATGACGCCGAACTCGTTGCGCACGAGGGTCAGCGGTTCGGAGATGAAACCGATCGACTGCAGCCAGGTGTTGATCAGGCCGCGGTTGGACAAAAGCGCCACCCAGCCGAACGCGCGCGTCAGCACGGAAATCCAGAATGGAACAAGGATGCAGAACTCGGCGATCAGGCGCTGCGCCGGAGTGCCGCGAACCCACACCACGGTGATGGCATAGGCGGCTGAGACGGATACAATGGTGACGATCGCCGCGATGCGCAGCGTGCGGATGAACACAGACTGGACCAGATCGTCGGTAAGCAATGCCCCGTACTGGCCGAGCCCCGGTGTCGGCAGGGTGAAGCTCCACTTCACCACGCCGAGAAACGGCCAGGCATAGGCGAGCACGAGGAACAGGAGCAGCGGCGCCATCAACAGCGCCGCGCCCATCCTGTCGGAGAGGATGCCTCTCATCGTTCTGAAAATCCCCGCCGGCTCAGGCGGAAATGATCTTGGTGTATTCGTCCAGCGCCGCGCCGTAGTTCTTGGCGTACCAGTCCATATCAAGCGGAATCTGCTTCGACATGTTGGCGGGGTCGACCGGGTTGATGCGCTTCTTGTCGGCGGGGATCAGCGCGTCGGCCGCCGGATTGGCCGGGCCCTGGCCGAGCTTGTCGAACATGACGAGCTGCTTTTCCGGATCCTGCGCGCTGGCGATGAACTTCATCGCCGCGTCCTTGCCGCCGGGGTTGTTCTTGAGCACGGCGAGCGCACCGGGCGAGATCAGGCCCTGGTCCCAGATGAACTTGATCTGGCCGCCGGAATCCTGCTCGATCAGCGAGGCGCGGGTCGACCAGACTATGGCCATCGAGGCCTCGCCGTTGAGCAGCACGCTCTGGCTTTCGGCGCCACCGCCCCAATAGGAGACGACGTTCTCCTTGAAGGCGGCTATCTTGTCATGGGCGCGCTTCAGATCGAGCGGATAGAGCGAGGCGGGCGCGACGCCATCGGCGAGCAGAGCAGCCTCCCAGCTCGACACGCCCCACTTGTAGAGCGAGCGCTTGCCGGGGAACTTCTTCACGTCGAAGAAATCGGCCATGCCGGTCGGCGCGTTAGAGCCGAATTTCTGCGAGTCGTAGGCGATCACATAGGAGAAGAAATATGTGGAAGCCGCGTATTCCCAGCCGAAACCAGGCCGCATCTTGCTTTTGTCGACGATCTTGTAATCGATCGGCTCCAGCATGCCTTGACCGCCCAGCGTGATGGCCGAGAACGGGTCGACGTCGACCAGGTCCCAGGTCGGCGCGCCGCTCTTGTACTGCGCAGCGATGGCGCCTTCGGTCGGGCCCGAACCGTCCATCTTGACAGGGATACCGGTGTCCTTGGTGAAAGCCTGGCCATAGGCGGCGTCGTAGGCCGTGATGGCATCGCCACCCCAGTTGACGAGCACCAGTCCTTTGGTTTCGGCAAAAGCACCGGTCGAGCGCAAAAGCAGCGGCGTTCCGGCGAGCACGAGGCCCGCGAGCTGCGCGAATTGGCGGCGCGAAATCTCGCCGCGTTTCGTCCTTTCGGACAGCGTTTCAATAGCCTGTTTCTTGGTGTCGGTCATGTCAGTTCCCCTTTGTTTTCGTTGATTTAATCCCGAATCCGGTGCGGCGGATCAGGCCGCGCCAGCGCTCATTGTCCTCCGTTAGGCAGGAGGAAGCCCTTTTCCGCCGGCCAGGTCAGCCAGACGGAATTGCCTTTGCTCAGCGCGGCGGCGGCAACCTCGTTCGGCACCGAAACGGTTACCTTGGCGCCCTGGCGTGTCGTCAGATCGAGCTTGGTCGCGGCACCGAGATAGGTCGAGGCGGTGGCGGTCGCTGCGATGCCGTTCTCGCCGACAGCGGCTTCGCGCGCGATCGACATGTGTTCGGGCCGGATCGCCAAAATGGCGTCGCCACGGACTTTCTCGGCCTTGCAGTGCATGCTGACCGCGCGGTCCTCGCAAAGACCGGTCGAACCATTGCCGTCCGGTTGCACGCCCTTCAGCGGCAGCATGTTGATCTCGCCGAGAAACTCGGCGACGAAGCGGTTGTCCGGCCGGTCGTAGACCTCGTCCGGCGCTCCGACCTGCAGCAGTTTGCCATGGTTGAAGATGGCGACGCGCGACGACAACGCCAGCGCCTCGCTCTGGTCGTGAGTAACGAAGACGAAGGTGGTGCCGGTTTCCTGGTGCAGCCGCTTCATCTCGGCCTGCATCTGGCCGCGCAAGCTCTTGTCGAGCGCCGAAAACGGTTCGTCGAGCAAGAGCACGCCCGGCTCGAACACCAGCGCGCGGGCGAGAGCGACGCGCTGCTGCTGGCCGCCGGAGAGCTGCGAGGGCAGTTTCTTCTCGTGGCCGACCAGACCGACGCGCTCGATCATCTCGCCGACACGCTTCTTGATATCGGCGGCCGATTTCTTGCGCACCTTGAGGGGGAAAGCGACGTTCTGTTCCACGCTCATATGCGGGAAAAGGGCATAACCCTGGAAGACCATGCCGGCGGCGCGCTGCTCGGCCGGGCGGTCGGTGATGTCGATGCCGTCGCTTAAAAGCTTGCCCTCGGTCGGCTGCACGAAGCCGGCCAGGATCATCAGGAAGGTGGTCTTGCCCGAACCGGAAGGCCCGAGCAGCGTCAGGAACTCCCCGCGGCCTATATCAAGCGTCAGTTTATCCAGTGCACGGAACGAGCCGAAGCTCTTACCGATCCCTATTGCCTTGATCTCTGCGGCCCGGCCGGGTTGCTGCATCCTGCCTCTTCCTCACTCCCAAGAGGAAATCGTAGGCACGCCGGCGGCTCACCGCAACCGAATAGTTTTCGCCTGATCGGCAAATTTGATTCACGGATGACAGGTCGTGGAGGCGCTGAAGCTGCCTATCTCCCCCCTCGCGGAGGAGATAGGCAAATCCCGATACGCCTACAGCCTGTTCTCCACCAGCTTGGCCCTCAGCCAGTCGCTGAACGCATTGAGCACGGGATGACTTGCCTTGGCGTGCTCGAAAACCAGGAAGTAGGAACGGGGCGAAGGCACCGAGGCCTCGAACGGCTTGACCAGCCGGCCCTCGCTCAGCGCCCGACGCCCCGTCAGTTCGTCGCCCATGGCAATGCCCTGCCCGGCGACCGCCGCCGAAAAGACGAGGTTCATGTCGGAAAAGAAGATGCCGCCCTCGGTGTCGGGATTCTCCACCTTGGAGAGCGCCAGCCAGCGCGCCCAGTCCTCGGTGTCGCCGAGATGGAGCAGATTGGCTCGCAGCACGTCGGCGGGCTTGGAAAATCCGCCGACCCTGTTGAGCAGCGTCGGACTGCAGAGCGGCGTGAAGTGGACTTCACAGAGCAACTCCACCGCCCGGTTCGGCCAGTTGCCGACGCCGAAGGCAATGAAAGCGTCGGCCTCCGGGTTGCTGACGTCGTCGAGACGGCGAGGCGTCAGGATCGAGATCGCCACATCCGGGTACATCTGCTGGAATTCACCGATATGGGTGCACAGGAACATCGAGGCGAAGCCCGGCGGACAGGAGACGGCGAAGGAGCCGCCGACGCCGGCGCCGCTGTTTTGCGCCACCGCGTCGCCAAGCACGGTCAGCGCCTTTCTGACATCGGCCGCGTAGCGCTGGCCGCGCGGCGTCAGCGCCACGCCCTTGCCGATGCGCTGCAAGAGATCGAAGCCGAGATCGCGCTCCAGCAGGCGCAATTGATGGCTCACCGCGCTGCGGGTCAGGTGCAGTTCGTCGGCGGCGCGCCAGACGCTGCCATGCCGGGCGAAACTGTCGAGGGCGCGGAGCGCCTGGGTCGAAGGAATTCTCAAGAGGTGAACCGAATTTGCATGAACCGGGAAAACATATCACTTTTTGGCGAGCCGCTTCACTGCTTTCTTTGAAGTATGGACAAACCGGTGACGACCTCCGCACAAGCGACCGCCCTTGCCTGCCTCGATGGTATCCAGCCCTCGCTGTCGCAGTGGACGCGCACGATCTTCGATTTCGGCGAGACCGCCTGGCGCGAATATCAGTCGTCCGCCTGGTATGTGGCGCGGCTGAAGCATGAGGGCTTTTCCGTCGAGGAAGGTTCGGCAGGCATGCCGACCGCATTCTGCGCCCACTGGACGAACGGTCCGGGACCAACGATCGGCATGTATGCCGAATATGATGCCGTGCCCGGCAACTGCCAGGATGCGGCGACCGTGAAACAGCCACGGCCCGGCCTTGGCACCGAAGCCGGCGGCCACACCGATCCGCATTCGGGGCTAGGCATGGCAAGCCTCGGCGGCCTCCTCGCCGTCAAGGCCGCGATGCAGCGCCACGGCATCCAGGGCACTCTACGCTTCACCGGCGAACCGGCCGAGAAGGTGCGCGGATCGAAGCCCATCCACGCGGCCAGGGGCTATTATGACGGGCTGGCCGGGATGATCTCGTTCCACCCCTTCTACATGCTGCCGCTCTGCAACACGGCGCGCTGGGACACGCATTGCGGCGCGGCCTATTCGATGATCTATCGCTTCGTCTGCGACGAGCCGCAGAACTGGGCGCGCGCCGCAGGCGACGGCGCGCCGATCCCGCAGGCGCATTCGGCGGTCCGGGCGCCCGGCGCCAACGACGCGCTGATGACCATGTACATGGCCTCCAAGGCGCTCCGCGATTCCATGCTGCCACATCAGGGCGGCTGGTCGATCAGCGAGGCGATCCTGACC
>NZ_JAFKIC010000044.1 GCF_017306585.1 Mesorhizobium sp.
GCGACTGCGTCGTCACCAAACCCGACGTCAGCCTGCAGCTCGGTCTCGCCCCCAACAGCCTTGGGGGCGCCGCCCGCAACTGGCTTCCGGTCCTGCACGCCGATGACCGCGACACGTTCCGCACGACGCTCGACGTGGTGCTGGAGCACCGCCGTGGCAAGGTGGCGCAGAATTTCCGCCTGCGCGGCGCCGACGGCCACTATCACTGGTTCGCGCTGCGCGCGCGCCCGGTCATCGGATCGGACGGCGAGGTTATCCGCTGCGTCGGCACCATGGTCGACGTCACCGAACAGAAGAAGTCCGAGGAAAGGCTGCTGCACGACGCCGTGCACGACAATCTGACCGGGCTACCCAACCGCGAATTGTTCATGAACCGGCTGGAGGCGATCATCTCGATCGCCCGCACCGAGGAAAAGGTGCGACCGACCGTCTTCGTCATCGACATAGACCGCTTCAAGCAGGTCAATGACGGGCTCGGCATTTCGGCCGGCGACACCATCCTGCTCACCATAGCGCGCCGCCTGCACCGCTTGCTTAAGCCCAAGGATTCGCTGTCGCGCTTCGCCGGCGACCAGTTCGCCCTGATGCTTTTGTCCGAGCAGGATCCCGCGCGCATCGCGGGCGTCGCCGACGCGATCAAGCATGCCATCAACAATCCGATCACCTTCGCCAAGCGCGAGATCGTGCTGACCGCCTCGATCGGCCTGATCACCTGGACCTCGGCGCAGACCTCGGCCGAAGACATGGTGAAGGACGCCGAGCTCGCCATGCACCAGGCCAAGCGTTTCGGCGGCGACAGGATCGAGCCGTTCCGTCCCGCCTTCCGGACGGTCGGCACCGATCGGCTGCAGTTCGAATCCGACCTGCGGCGCGCCATCGAGCGGCGCGAATTCACGCTTGCCTATCAGCCGATCGTGCGCCTGGAAGACGGCAGCGTCGCCGGCTTCGAGGCCTTGCTGCGCTGGGACCATCCGCGCCGCGGCATGATCCCGCCGGCCGATTTCATCCCCGTCGCCGAGAGCTGCGGCCTGATCGTGCAGCTCGGCCTGTTCGCCATGCAGCAGGCCGCCGAGGATCTCGTCGGATGGCAAAAGCAGATCGGCGACGCGCCACTGTCGGTCTCGGTCAACCTGTCCAGCCGCCAGCTCATCCGCCGCGACCTGGTCAGCGATGTCCGCTCGGTCATAGCGCGGGCCAATCTGAAGCCCCGCTGCTTCCGGCTCGAACTCACCGAGTCACTGGTGATGGACAATCCCGAGCAGACAGCCCATGTGCTGACCAAGCTGAAACAGCTCGGCATCGGCCTGTCGCTAGACGATTTCGGCACCGGCTATTCGTCGCTCGCCTATCTGACGCGGTTTCCCTTCGACACCATCAAGATCGACAAGAGTTTTGTCGACGACAACACGCCGAAGCGTGCCGTGCTGCTCAAATCCATGGTCAACATGGCGCATGAGCTCGGCCTGTCGGTTGTCGCCGAAGGCATATCGGATGAACGCGACGCGCTGGAGTTGCGCCAGATGGGGTGCGAGTATGTGCAGAGCTTCATGTTCGGCGCACCGATGCCGGGCGATCAGGTGCTGAAGACGCTGAAGGACCAGTACCCGCTGACGCAGGCGTGAGAGCCGCACCGCGGTCATTTCTGCATCGGTACCCGCTAAAGACGAGCATGCGCGCGAGTGACCTCCGCGCATCTTGAGAGCGCAACATCGAGCGCCACCCGAGACGGCGCTGCGCTCAAGCTAATCCGTATGCCGGCATTTGCCACGGGTCGTCTTGAGAACGCTGAAGACCCAGCCACTCGGACCCCGGCCAGTTCGAACAGTTCCGCCGGCGCGCATGTTTTCAGAAAGATATGAGGTGAAGGCGGGTTCCCGCGCAGTTCGGGGAAAAATGCTGTTGCGAGACGATGTCTCGCCTCGATCTCAAGCCGCTGAGCGGCAATCTGCTCGTTCACCACGCCACTTTCGATCCACTGGACGGCGACCTCCATCATGAGCGGAGCCATTCCCCAGCCCGTGGCATATATGGCCGAACTCAATTTCTCGATTGTCTGGCCCCTGCCCCAGATGAAGGCAGTCCGAAGCCCTGGAGCTACGATCTTGGAGAGCGTCGAGACAAACAAAGTCGATGCTCCAGAAGGCAAGGCAGTCATGGGCTCGATGTCCGCCAACGGGCCATAGGCATCGTCTTCTATAACAAGCGTGCCGCTGCGGGCGGCCACGGCGAGCAGATCCCGCCGGCGCGCCTTTGACCAGATTTTACCAGTCGGATTATGCAGCGTCGGCGTTAATATCGCTGCGTCAACACCTGCGTCCGTTAAGGATTTGGGGAGAACGCCATCGCCATCCATATGTAAGTCGATGGTTTTCAATGCACGGCCTTGCGCCAGGGCTATGACACCCGAATAGGTCTGCGCCTCGATGCCAAGGGATTTTATGTCGAGGACACCGAGGATCGCCGCGAGAGCGGCTTGCCCCCCGGCGACGGGTACAATCTCTTCCGGCCGCGCCATGATTCCGCGTGTTTCCAGCCACCGAGCACCGGCGAGCCGTAGCCGTTGAATGAGCTTTCGGGACGCATAGCCTTGCCAGTCCATGCCGGGTGCCTTGATCGCTCGCTCGACCGCCTTTGCGAATGCATCGCTCGCCATTGCAACCGGGGTGTTCACCGAGAGATCGAGGACTGCCGGATCGCCCATGCGAGATGCGAACATCTCAGCGGCTCTGCTTCGTCCGAGAACATAAGTGCCTCGACCAACTTCGCCGTGTATGAGGTGGCGGAGCGATGCCTCGCGATAGGCTTTTGTCACCGTCGACGTGTCGAGGCCCAATCGCCACGCAATGTCGCGATGGGTCGGTAGCCGATCGCCAACTTTCAGTTCGCCTGTTTCGATCGCACGTTCGATAGCATCGGCCAATGCGAGATAGCGTGATCGTGTCGATGCGAGTTTAGGGATCCACGTCATTATTGTTTGCCAGACAATGTTTGCATTGAGCCAGACAATATTGGCCGTCATAGATGCTGGGGCAACCTTTTTCGGTTCCAAAGCCGACCCAAACCGCGGAAACCGACCTAATGAAGAGCGATTCCCAGTCAAACACTGTTGCGCTCGCTACAGCTCTCGCGGCAGTGACAATATGGGGAGCCTCACCCGCTGCGACGGCGGTTGCTGGACGCAGTATTTCCCCGGAGCTCATCGGTGGGCTACGCAGCCTTCTGGCCGGTATTCTCCTGCTGCCCCTACTGTTTCGGTTTCGAGACCGTCTGCCTTCAACCAGGCCAGCGCGACTCGAACTTGTCGCCGGCGGCTTTTTCGGTTTCATGGCCTATCCGCTTCTTCTGAGCATTGGCGTCCTGAAGACGTCGGTGACGCACGCCTCCGTAATCCTGGCGTCAGCGCCGATATTCACGGGACTATTCAGCTTCCTGATCACCAGACAATGGCCCAAGCCTCCGTGGTGGGGCGGTTGCATGGTTTCCCTTTCAGGAATCTTCATTCTGGTCATCTCACGAAGCCCCGCCGGGACGACAGGAATGCCCGCGACACTGCAGGGGGATGGGCTTGTTCTGCTCTCAGTCCTGTTTGCCAGCGCTGGTTATGTGTTCGGAGGACGGAGTTCCTCGCGGATCGGGCAATGGCCTGCGACGGCATGGTCGATCGCCGTGGGCGCATTGGCCTTTGCGCCATTTACGATCCCCGAGGCAGTCGGTTTTGACTGGACGGTCCCCAGCCTCTTTGAGCTATCGGCATTGGCATTCCTGGTGCTGCTCGTGACCATCGTCGGCTATGCGCTATGGTTCCATGCCTTGGGTGAAGCGGGAGCAGCCGCAGTCGCGCCACTGCAGTTTCTGCAGCCGGTCGTTGGCATCGTCGTCGCTGTTTCCCTGCTCGGCGAGGCGCTTTCGCTCAATACCCTGATCTCAGGGGCGTTCATCATCTTCGGCGTCTGGCTGGCCCGACGAGCATGATGACGGGAAACCGATGATTTCCGCGCAGCGGCCTGATTGACCGAAATCGATGACGTAGCACCGCGATTTATCACTTTTCGGGGCCATTTGGAAACTCCACTCCCGCGGCCATCTGGCGGCGCCTTCCGCGCATCCGGCCTTGGCCGACCGAAGCAGCCGGGAACCGCCATGCAGCTAAGGCCACGGCCGGCGTGGGCCGGTTCGCGAAATCGCCGCCATATGACTGGCAGGAGCGAGTTTCCAAACGGCCTCCGCGTCGGCGCGAAAGTTACGCGTGTCCGGCCGCCAGGCTCAAATGCGCCAGATCGATGCCGATCGAGGCAAGAATGCGATCGTATTTGCGCTCGAGATCGGCGTCGAACAGGAGTTCGGGATTGGCGGGACAGGTCAGCCAGCCATTCTCGGCAATCTCGGTTTCCAGTTGGCCAGCCCCCCAGCCCGAATAACCCAGCGCCATCAACGCATGACGCGGGCCGCGGCCCGCGGATATGGCGCGCAGGATGTCGACTGTCGCCGTCAGGCAGATGTCGTCGGAAACGGTCAACGAGGATTCCACGCGGTAGTCGCCCGAATGCAGGACGAAGCCCCGGCTGCGGTCGACCGGGCCGCCATTGCGCACGACGAAATCGCGCGCCTGCGCCGGCAGGCGTATCGCCTCCTGCTCGTTCATGATGCCGAGCTGCACCAGAAGGTCCGGAAACAGCATCTGCTGTGTCTGGTTGATGATCAGCCCCATCGCGCCCTCATCGGAGTGCGCGCAGATATAGATGACCGAGCGCGTGAAACGGTCGTCCTTCATGCCGGGCATGGCAATCAGGAACTGATCGTCGAGAAAGCCGCGTCCAGCGGCCGTCTTCTTGTGGCGCAACAAATCCATATAGCGAGGGTAACGTGTTTCCCAGGCGTCGAAAAGATGTGCGGCGCCGGATTCGACCAAAGCCCATGTTTCGTGTGCTGGCCTTGGCTTGCCATGGAGGGTCACGCAAATATGATACTGGCAAGACCATGAAATCATTGCACCGCCACGAACGGACGATCAAATCACCGCCATGCAAAGCTTGAAAATCCTGTTGCTCGGCGCCGCCATCGGATCCGCAACTGTCATCCCCGCCGCCGCCTCTTCGTCAGCCTGGTACAACAGCGAAGGCGGCAAGGTGCGGCTGGTGACGTCAGGCAAACCGGACGATGCGGGCCGCATCCAGGGCGTCCTCAACATCGCGCTCAAGCCGGGCTGGAAGACCTACTGGCGCGATCCCGGTGACGCGGGCGTGCCGCCGCAGCTCGACATTTCGGCCAGCACCAATATCGCCGCGGCGACACTCTCGTTTCCCGCACCCCAGCGCCACGACGATGGTTATGGCAAATGGGCCGGCTACAACTACCCGGTTTCGCTGCCGGTGACCTTCACCTTGGCGACGCCGAGCCAGCCGGCAGTCATCGATGCCGACATCTTTCTCGGCATCTGCGAAACCATCTGCATTCCCGTGCAGACACGGCTGACCGTCGATCCAGCTTCGGACCCTGACAATGCCGACGACGCAACCCTGGTCAAGGCGAGCTTCACAGCGCTGCCGGCGCCTGCAAAGCCTGACTTCGGCGTCAACGTGCTGCCGGGCGATCATGAGACGCTGGTCGTGGAGGCAAGCTTTCCGGGCGATCCCGAGGCCGCGGATTTCTTCGTCGCCGGCGAGCGCGACTATATGTTCGGCACCCCTTCGCGCAGCGAAAGGGACGGCAAGCTGATCTTCACCGTGCCGATCCTCGATCGTCCTTCGACGACACCCACGGATGGCGGATTGCACTACACGCTGACCAGTTCAGCCGGCGCCGTCGAAGGGCTTCTGCCTTTCCCGTGACGCCACCGGCCTGTTGCAGGACGCCGCCGAGTTCGCTACGCAAGCATGCATCTGCTCCCCATCCCCAAGCGAGGAACTCATGACCATTTCCGTTGGCGACAAGCTGCCTGAGACCACCTTCAAAACGATGACCGCCGATGGCGCGAAGCCGATCACGTCGGCCGAGATTTTCCCGGGCAAGAAGGTGGTTCTGTTCGGCGTCCCCGGCGCCTTCACGCCTACCTGCAGCAACAACCATCTGCCCGGCTACCTCGAAAACCATGACGCCATCCTGGCGCGCGGCGTCGACACCATCGCCGTCGTCTCGGTCAACGACGTCCACGTGATGGGCGCCTGGGCGCGCTTCACCGGCGGCGAAGGCAAGATCCTGTTCCTCGCCGACGGCAATGGCGACTTCGCCAAGGCGGTCGGTCTCGATGCCGACTATTCGGGCGGTGGCATGGGGCTGCGCTCGAAGCGGTTTTCGATGGTCGTGGAGGACGGCAAGGTCACCGCGCTCAATGTCGAGACCAAGCCGGGTGTCGATGAGTCGGGCGCGGCCCACATTCTCGGGCAGATCTAGGCTTCAACGACCGGTCGGGTGAAGCCGCATTGGCCGGTCTCGCCCGATCAGCGCCCGCATTTTCAGGACCGCGGGCTTTCGGGGGGATTGCAGGATGTTTGACATGTTGTGGCGCGCGATCGCGATCGGCATCGGCGCGACCGTCCTGATGGACATCTGGGCCTTTTTCCTCCACTGGGCGTTCGGTCAGCCGCGGCCGAACTGGGGGCCGCCAGGCCGCTGGGTCTGGCACCTCAAGGACGGCAAGGTCTTCCACGACGACATCGCCAAGGCCGCGCCTTATGCGCATGAGCAGGCGCTGGGCTGGGCTTTCCATTACTTCACCGGCATCGTCTACGGCATCATCCTGGTCGTGCTGGCGGGAGCAGGTTGGCTCGCGGCGCCGACCTTCCTGCCGGCCTTCATCCTCGGCATGGTGACCATCGGGGCCGGCTGGTTCCTGCTGGCGCCGGGCATGGGTGCCGGCTGGGCTGCTTCGAAGCGCCCCAACCCGATGCAGATTCGCGCCTTCAACGTGATCTCGCACACCGTGTTCGCGCTCGGACTTTGGGGCACCGCGCTCCTGATCCGCTGATTATCCGGCCTTCCGAGCTGAATCAGAGCGTCTTGAGCACCGTCTGATGGCACAGGGAGGGAAGGCTCGTCAGGAAGTGCGATTTATGCGCGTGCCTATCGACACGCGATTTGATATGCGCTCATACGAACCAACGACACTGACTGATTGGAAACCTTCATGAGCACGATCCTGAAAGGCCTGCCCACAGGGGAAAAAGTCGGCATCGCCTTCTCGGGTGGTCTCGACACCAGCGCGGCGCTGGTCTGGATGAAACAGAAAGGCGCCCGCGTCTTTGCCTACACCGCCAATCTCGGCCAACCCGATGAGAGCGATTACGACGAGATTCCGCGCAAGGCGCTCGACTTCGGCGCTGAAAAGGCCCGCCTGGTGGACTGCCGGACGCAGCTGGTTCACGAAGGCATTGCCGCGATCCAGTCGGGGGCATTCCACATTTCGACCGGCGGCATCACCTACTTCAACACCACTCCGCTCGGCCGCGCCGTGACCGGCACGATGCTGGTCGCGGCGATGCAGGAGGATGGCGTCAACATCTGGGGCGATGGCTCGACCTTCAAAGGCAACGATATCGAACGCTTCTATCGCTACGGCCTGCTGACCAATCCGAACCTGAAAATCTACAAGCCCTGGCTCGACCAGCAGTTCATCGATGAGCTGGGAGGTCGCACGGAGATGTCGACTTTCCTGACCGAGCACGGCTTCGCCTACAAGATGAGCGCCGAGAAGGCGTATTCGACAGACAGCAATCTGCTCGGCGCGACTCATGAAGCAAAAGATCTCGAACATCTCGACAGCGGGATCAAGATCGTCAATCCGATCATGGGCGTTCCGTTCTGGCGTGACGATTGCGC
>NZ_JAFKIC010000045.1 GCF_017306585.1 Mesorhizobium sp.
CAAGGCGCCCAAGGTCGCCCTCGTGGCCGTCGCACGAAAGATCCTGACCATCCTCAGCGCAATGATCCGAAACGACAAACCTTGGAATCCAAAACCATCCTGACAAACACAGTTGCTCATCCGCCTGCCGGCACCTTCTCCCCGTATAGGGACGGGGAGAAGGAAGCTCTCCACCCACGTTTTCTTAAGGTGTCTCGGCTACACCAAAGCCTGAAAAGAGGCGGAAAACGGAGAGTTCTGGGTGCGCTTTTCCGCGGCGACGACTGCCGGGCGGTTCCTGCCGCAGCGCTTGGCGCTGCGCGTCGGGCCATTGCTCGACCGCATCGACGCCGTGCTGTTCACCGCCGATGAGCGCGGCGAGGCCGGGCGCATGTCGGTCATCGCCTTCTCCATCCGCATCGTCAGCGCCGTCATCGCCTTCATCAGCCAGGTGCTGATGGCGCGCTGGATGGGTTCGTTCGAATACGGCATCTTCGTGCTGGTCTGGGTGACGATGGTCATCGTCGGCAACCTTGCCTGCCTCGGCTTCCACACCTCGGTCATCCGCTTCATTCCCGAATACCGCGAGCGCGGCATGATGGACGAGCTGCGTGGCATCGTCGTGGCCAGCCGCCTGTTCGTGCTCATCGCCTCGACTCTTATCGCCGGGCTGGGCGCGCTCGGCGTCTGGCTGGCGGCGCCCTGGCTCGAAAACTACTACGTGATACCCTTCATCCTCGGCATTATTTGCCTGCCGATGATCGCCCTGTCGGATCTCCTGCAAGGCCAGGCCAGGGCCAACAGCTGGGCGCTTTTCGCCCTCTCGCCGACCTATCTGGTGCGGCCGGTGCTGATCCTGCTGTTCATGGCGCTGATGCTTTGGGCAGGTTACGCTCCCGATGCCAGGACCGCGATCTTCGCCTCGATCGCGGCGACCTATGTCACCACCCTTGCCCAGCTGATCGGCGTCACCCATCGCATGGAACGCCAGATTCCGGCCGGGCCGATGACGGTGCATTTCGCGCAATGGTTCATCGTCTCGCTGCCGATCTTCCTGGTCGAAAGCTTCTTCTTCCTGCTGACCAATGCCGACGTGCTGATGGTCGGCGCCTATATGGACCCCAACGACGTCGCCATCTATTTCGCAACGGTCAAGACGCTGGCGCTGGTGCATTTCGTCTACTTCGCCGTCAAGGCCGGCGTCGCCCAGCGCTATGCCCAGTTCACCCATGGCGAGCCGGAGAAGCTCGCCGCCTTTGCCCGCGAGACGGTGTCGTGGACCTTCTGGCCGTCGCTCTTCATGGCGGTGCTGGTGCTGGTGCTGGGCAAGCCCATGCTCGTGCTGTTCGGTCCCGAATTCACATCGGGCTATCCCTTGCTGTTCCTGCTCGTCTTCGGCGTTGTGGCGCGTGCCGCCGTCGGCCCATGCGAGAGCCTGCTCACCATGAGCGGCAATCAGAATATCTGCGCCGCCGTCTATGCCATGACGCTGGCCTTCAACATCGGGCTCAACGTGGTGCTGATCCCGCTTTTCGGCCTGTGGGGCGCCGCCATGGCCACCGCCTTCGCCATGATCTTCGAAGCCAGCGCGCTGTCTTTCACCGTGTGGCGCAAGCTCGGCATCGTCATGGCCATCTTCGTGCCAGCCAAAGGAGCCGCCTGATGGCAGCCATTCCCCTGCTTGAGGAAACCAGCGGCGGCACCGCCGGCGCCATGGTGTCGGGCCTTGCCGGGCTCGGACGCGACGCCGATCCGGCCCATATCGAGATCCTTGCCAACAACCGGCCAGAGCGCAAGCTTGCCATCTATCCGGCGTCCGCCGGCTTCGACCTGGTCGAGGAACTGGACTATCTCTGCGCCCGCACGATCGAGCCGAACGTCTTCTTCAACCCGCGCTTCCTGGCACCGGCCATGCCCCGGCTGGAAGACCGCGAGGTGCGGCTGGCGGTCATCCGCGACGGCGACGAATACCGCAACCGGCTGCGCCTCCTGGTGCCGATCTCGGTCGAGCGCCCGGTGGTGCCGCTCGGCGTGCCGGTCATGCGCACCTGGTCGAGCCCGTTCGGTCCGCTCGGCACGCCGCTGATCGACCGCGACGACCCGGTCGGCGTGGTCGAGGACTTCTTTTCCATGCTGTCGCGCCCGCATCTCAAGTTGCCCAAGGTCCTCGTCCTGCCCGACGTCAGGCTCGACGGTCCCGTGGCGAGCCTGGTCGGCACCGTGGCCGAGACACGCGGCCTGATGCTGGTGACCACGAGCCAGACCTCGCGCCCGGTGCTGGAGAGCGAACTCGACGGCGACGATTATCTCAAGGCTTCGCTGCGCTCGCACCACTATCGCGAGTTCCGCCGTCTGAAGCGGCGCCTGGGCGATCTTGGCAAGCTGGAACATGTCGTGGCGCGCGCGCCTGAAGAAATCCGTCACGCCATCGAAAGCTTCCTGACGCTGGAGGCGTCCGGCTGGAAAGGCCGCGAGCGCACCGCCATGGCGATCGACCGCTTCCGCGCCGCCTTTGCCCGCGAGGCCGTGCACCGGCTGGCCGAACAAGACATGTGCCGCATCCATTCGCTGACGCTCGACGGCCGCACGATCGCCAGCCTGATCGTCTTCGTCGAGGCCGGCGTCGCCTATACCTGGAAGACGGCCTATGACGAGACATTGGCAAGCTATTCGCCAGGCACGCTGCTGATGATCGAGGTCACCAGGCAGCACCTCGACGATCCCAACATCATGATGACCGATTCCTGCGCGGTCCCCGACCATCCGGTAATGAGCAGGCTGTGGACCGAGCGCAAGCCGATGGGCACGCTGGTGATCGGGCTGACGCCGGATGCCGACCGTTCCGCCCGTCAGGCCGCCTCGCAATTGCATCTCTATCGCGAGACCCGCAACATGGCGCGCATCCTGCGCAACCGCATGAAGAGCCTGTTGCGGCGGCGCTAGGGCAGCCTGATCGTATTGTCGAAGCCAAGCGCTCCGGACCTGGCTGTTTCAGGCCCGGAGCGCTTACGCTCCCGGCCTATTCCAGGCCCTTGGCGCGGTTCCAGGCGCTCGACCACATCTTGAGCGCCTTCTGATCGAGCGCCTTCGGCAGATGGAAACGCTTCTGGGCCTCCGCCGAGGGGTAAAGATTCGCATCGCCGGCTATTTTCCCGTCCAGCATCGACAGCGCCGCCTTGTTCGCGGTCGAAAACCCGGTGTCATTGGCGGCGGCGGCGGCGATTTGCGGACGCATGACAAAGTCGATGAAGGCGTGCGCCGCTTCCGGGTGCGGCGCATCGGCCGGTATCGCCAGCACGTCGGCCCAGACCAGATTGCCTTCCTTCGACAGGCGATAGGTGATGGAGAAGGGCCGCTTTGCCTCCTTCGCCCTGATGTCGGCTATGTGCATGTCGCCGGAGAAGCCGAGCGCCAGGCAGGCGTCGCCTTCGGCAAGGTCGTTGATGTAACTCGAACTGTGGAACTTGCGCACATAGGGCCGAATCTTGGCGACTACGTCGACGGCCTTCTGCAGCACGTCCGGGTCGGTGGTGTCGGGATCGAGCCCGAGATAGATCAGCGCCAGGCCCAGCACCTGTTCCGCGTCGTCGAGCATGACGACGCCGCACGGTGCGAATTTGGCGACGATCCCTGGATCGAAGAGCATGCGCAGCGAATCGACCGGGGCATCGGGCATGATCGCGTGGACCTTGTCGATGTTGTAGCCGACGCCGGTCGTGCCCCACATCCAGGGCACGCCATGCGCCCCGTCCTTGTCGACTTCGTCGACGCGGGCGACAACGGCCGGGTCCAGATTGCCCAGATTGGAAAGCCGGCTCTTGTCCAGCGCGCCCCAGACGCCGGTCGGAAGCTCGCGCTGCATATGCGGCGACAGGTTGATGGTGACGACATCGTAACCCGAGCCGCCGGTCAGAAGCTTGGTTTCGACGATGTCGTTGGAATCGAACAGATCGTAGGTGACCTTGATGCCGGTCTCCTTCTCGAATTGCGCGACCGAGTCGGGACCGAAATAGGATTCCCAGGAATAGAGGTGCAGCACCTTCTCCTCGGCCAGAGCCGGGGACGCAAAAAGGCATGCCGCGACAAGCGCGAGCCAGATCTTCATCATTTCCTCCCTTGGTGAAACCCCGCTGCTTGCGGGGCCATGCTCTCAGGCGAAGCGTGTCAGGCCGCATTCCGGGCGAGCAGACGCTCCGGCGTCGGTTGCATCAGCGCGTCGTAGAGATCGTAGCGCCGGTCGCGAAACACGCCCCAGTCGCGCCTTGCCCTGGCAATCTCGTCGAGGTCGAGGGCCGCGGTGATCACGCATTCGCAGACGCGGTCGGCTTCCGCCAGCTTGGCCCCGGTATGATCGGCTATGAAGGACGAACCGTAGAACACCACGGCGCCGGTCTCGCCTTTCTCGGCGCCGACCCGGTTGGCGGCGATGACCGGCGTCAGATTGGCGCCCGCATGTCCCTGCATCACGCGCTGCCAGTGATCCCGCGAGTCCCAGCCGGGATAGGACGGCTCGGAGCCTATGGCTGTGGGGTAGATCAGCACCTCGGCGCCCATCAGCACCATGGCGCGCGCCGCCTCGGGAAACCACTGGTCCCAGCAGACACCCGTGCCGATCCTGCCGGCGGCGGTTTCAAAGACGCGAAAGCCGGTGTCGCCATCGGCGAAGTAGAACTTTTCGCAGTAGCCCGGACTGTCGGGAATATGGCTCTTGCGGTAATGGCCCAGCACCTTGCCGTCGGCGTCGATCATGACCAGCGTGTTGAACAGGCGCGAACCATCGCGCTCGAACAGCGAGACCGGCAGCACCGTGCCCGTTTCGCGCGCCAGAGCGCTCATGCGCTCGATGGTTGGATGACCTGCCAGCGGACGGGCGCGTGCGTCGTGGCGCCGATCCTCGTCGATGCAGAAATAGACGCCCTCGAACAGCTCCTGCAGCACGACAAGCCGCGCGCCGCGCCCTGCCGCCTCGCGAACACGGCCTTCAAGCTTTTCGAGATTGGCCTCGACGTCGTCGGTGCAGGAAATCTGAACGGCGGCGGCAATCAGCTGACGCATGGTTTCATCTCACAAGGGTTGTTGCTGGGTGACGCAATGGATGCCGCCGCCATTCTCGTAGATGCGGTCCATGTCGAGCTGGACGATGCGCCGATCCGGATGCAGCCGGCCGAGCGTCTCCTTCGCCAGCGCGTCGGCTTTGCCGTCGCCGAATTGCGGCGTGTAAAGCGCGCCGTTGCCGACATAGTAATTGGCATAGCTGGTCAGCACGTCGTCGCGCGTCGAGCGCACCTCGGTGGCGGCCGGAATGGAGATCACCTCGAAGCCGCGCCCCCTGGCGTCCCTGGCCTTGGCCAGGATGGCGAGCGACTCGGCGTGCGCCCGGCCCCATTCGGATGTATCGCCAGGCCAGGCGCTGGCGACGACCAGCCCGGGCTTCACGAAGCGCAGCGAGCCGTCGATGTGGCCGTCGGTGATGTCCTTGGCCCGAACGCCGGGAACCCAGATCACGGTTTCCACGCCCAGGATCGACTTGAGATGCTCCTCGATTTCGGCGCGGCTCAAACCTGGATTGCGATTGTCGTTGACCCAGCAGCTCTCGGTCAGCAGCAAGGTGCCGTCGCCGTCATATTCGACGCCGCCACCTTCGCCCCGGATCGACGCAACATGGCTGGGGACGCCGAGATGCCCGGCAACGCCGGCCGCGACCTCGGCATCGCGGGCATGCGCTTGCTTGTTGCCCCAGCCGTTGAAGCCGAAATCGACGGCGGCGATGGACCCCTTCGCGGAACGCACGAAAACCGGACCGGTATCGCGCATCCACATGTCGTCCGTCGCAAGCTCGACGAGTTCAACCTTTGCGCCGCAAAGTTCGGCGGCGAGGGCGTGCTGATCCGCCGGCGCGACCATCGCCACCGGTTCGTTCTCGGCGATAGCCGCCGCGAGCCTGCCCAGCGTTTCCTGGACGCTCTCGTAATAGGCCCCGGACCCGCCATAGATTGCCGGCGTGCTCGGCCAGGCCATCCAGGTCCGGGCATGCGGCTCCGCCTCCGCGGGGGCAGCCCATGTCAGGTCGTCGGCCCTGACTGCGTTGATCGCGATCTCAGGCATGACCGCCAGGCCTGCTGCCATGATGACTTTGCGACGCGTCCATGATGCCCTCATTGGTTCACCTGCGTAAAAACAAAGAGTTAGACCGGCTGTTCCTGGGTGATGCAGTGGATGGCGCCGCCCGCCGGCACGACGGCGCCGACATCGACGGTGACGATGCGCCGGTCCGGGAAGGCCCTGACAACAGCCGCCTTTGCCTCTTCACCGGACGGGCGGCCAAAGGTCGGCATCACCACACCGCCATTGGCGAGCGCGAAATTGATGTAGGAACGGGCGAAGACCGCGCTGGTCGCCTCGACGTCATAGGCCTCGGGGATCATGATGACCTCGAAACTGCGCCCACGCGCATCGGTCTGGCCGCGCAAGGCGGCAAGATTGTCGGCCAGGATACGGCCATGCAGGTCGGATGGGGCGGGATTGTATTCGAACATCACCACGCCCGGCCGCACGAAGCAGCACATGCCGTCGACATGGCCGTCCGTCTCCAGGTCCAGCGGATCGCCGGGCAGCCAGACGACCTTCTCCATGCCCAGCATGCGCATGAGTTCCTTCTCCACCCAGGCCTTGGCCATGCCCGGATTGCGGTTGGAATGAAGCAGGCTGGTCTCGGTCACGATCAACGTGCCCTGCCCATCGGTGGTCAGCGAGCCGCCTTCGCAATGCAGGAAAGAGCATAGGGCAAGCGCCCCCTCATGCGCCAGCACACGCTCGGCAAGGGCATTGTCCTGATCATAGGGCTCGTGCTTGCGGCCCCAGGCGTTGAAGCGCCAGGACACGCCGGCCAGACCGCCATCGGCCAGTTTCAGGAAAGTCGGGCCGGAATCGCGTATCCAGCAGTCGTCGATCGGAATTTCGACGACCTCGATCCTTTCGCCGAGCATGGCCCGCGCGCTTTCGGCGTGATCGGGATGGGCCACCATGCTGACCGGCTCGAACTCGCGGATGGCACGGGCGACATCGGCATAGGCCTGCTGCATGGCCGGCAGTGCGGCCGCGTACATATCCCGCCGGTGCGGCCATGCCATCCAAGTCCTGGCATGAGGTTCGAACTCGGCCGGCCGGCGGAACCGCAATTGCTGTGTCGGCCATTCAACGGCGTTCATGAAATGCTCCATTCATTTACAGCTCTCATTGTTAAGCAGGCATCATCGCCTTACAACTGAGAAGGATTCCTGTTCGAAATGAATGGAATTCATGGATGGTGAAGTTCAGACATATTCCGCCCACCCAGTTTCTGAAGGGGTTCGAAGCCGCCTCGCGTCTGGAAAACTTCAGTCGCGCGGCCGAGGAACTGGGCCTCACCCAGTCCGCCATCAGCCATCAGATGCGGCTGCTGGAAGGTCATATCGGCCAGCCGCTGTTTCTGCGCAGCGGTCGTGAGGTTCGTTTGACGGATGCCGGACGCGATTATCAACGCACGGTGCGCCGCTGCCTCGAACTCATGGAAGAGGGTTATCGCCGCCTCGAGCCCTATCGAAAACCGGGCAGCGTGGTCATCTACGCCCCGCGCGATTTCGCCCGGCGTTGGCTGCTGCACCGCCTGCCGTCCCTGCGGGCGGCGGTGCCCGGTTGCGAACCCTGGCTGGACACCAGCGGGACGCCCGTCGACTTCGAGACCCTGGAAATC
Source organism: Mesorhizobium sp. (assembly GCF_017306585.1). GTDB lineage: Bacteria > Pseudomonadota > Alphaproteobacteria > Rhizobiales > Rhizobiaceae > Mesorhizobium. The sequence continues at coordinate 7,712 of NZ_JAFKIC010000045.1, forward strand.
GACCTGGCGATCGTTCACGCCGACGCGCCGCCGGAGGGTTGTGAAAGCCTGCTGATCGCCAGGGACGCGTTG
>NZ_JAFKIC010000046.1 GCF_017306585.1 Mesorhizobium sp.
TCAACGACGTCAATCCCGTTGCCTACCTCGCAGAAACCCTCGACGCCATCATCAACGGCCATCCGCAGAGCCAGATCGAGGAACTCATGCCCTGGCGATTCCGGAAAACGTCAAGCCCAAATCCGTAGGCGATCGGCGAGGCGCTTACGGTGATACGACCGGTTCCGCAGGCGAAGTCGAGACAGTTTCGGCCGGCGCCTCCCATCGGGCGAAGAACACTCAGGACCAGAGGTCTTTCGATTTTCTCCCAGAGCGCACCATAGTAGCCAGACTCATGGGTCTTGTTGTAGTGAGCGCCGTATCCCGGCGCGCAATGACTGGCCCTGTAGTCGTCCGACACTCGGTCCCCTTGCGAGTGAACCTCCTGGCTTGACGTCAGATCCCGCCAGATTCCGGCCTCGCCGGCCGGCGGCTCCGCAAAAGGAATTCGGATCGCCGAAGGCACATGGCCAGCCGGCTGCGTCATGTGAGCCATGTCCGACCGCACCGGCCTTATCCCTCGTTTGGAATTGAGCCACACCGGGACCTCCCGTTCGGATTCTGTTGATCCCCCAAGCCCGTTTTATCGGCCGCGACGAGGAAGCCTACTGGACCGCGGCACTTTGCACATCACTGCTGAACCTGGCTTCCACCGTATCGCCGGGCATCACGATCGTGTCTTCATCGACCGACAGTTTGCGCCACTCGTCGCCTACCTTGCGCACGATGGTGATCTGAGCCTGGATCGTTTCGCCGGCAATCGGCAGTGGCCGCGCGGTTGCTCCGGTCGGCTGCAGCTTCTCACTGGCCGCGTGGAGTTGGGCGGTCACATCCGCAATGCGCGCATTGGTGTCCTTCAAATCGCCCAGCAAGCCAATTCTGCGCTGATTGTCATTGCGTTCGTGTTGCCGGGCATAGTCCTCCTGTTGGCGGCGCGTCCTCATGAGTTCGACCGATGTCTGAAGCGCCTCGCTTGAAGAGAGCAGCAAGGCGCGCCGCACGTCCGCGAGCCGATTGTTGGTCAGATTGCCCGACTCAAACACCTTGGTCACCCGCGCCAGATCCTCCTGATCCGCCTTCACGCCCTCAGCTTCAACCTGTTCGCGCTTCTGCAATACATCTATCTGATCCGATGCGTCCTTCTCGCCCTTCTCGAGAAAAGTCTGCTCCTGCCGGAAATCGCTCAGCGAAATCTTCAGCGCCTCTGCTTCAGCCTCGGCGATCGCTGCTCCAACACTCGGGGACAGGGGCGATCCCTGTGGCGTCTGCTTGTCAAAATCCTCTTGGTCCTGAAGTTCGGCGCGCAGCCGGGCGGCATGAAAATAGTCCTTGATGTAGCCGCCCCAAAGCGTTTCGTAGTCGCGCCTGAGATCAACCGGATCAGGTCCGGTCTGCGCCGCGCGCGACCGCAGCAGGCTGAAGCCGCCGGAGACGGCGAGCACTTGCCGCACGGTCATGAGCGGACGGTAGGCTTGCTGCCCAGGGGTGAGTACGTCGCCGGAGACATAGATCGGGCGGTAGTCGGCGATGATGGCGGTCACATCGTCTGGCTTGACGACAACGATCTGCTCCCGTCCATCGGGCAGACGCACATGAAAAATCCTGGTCGGCAGAAGCGCCTGCATGCGGGCCTGCAATTCCGAGGCCGTCAGGCCTGCGACCATGACCATCCCGACTTCGGGAAGAGCGACATTGCCGTCCATCTGGACCACGGCTCGCTGGGTTCGATCCGAAAGTGGCGCTATCGCCACCTCGACGGTATCGCCCGGGGACAGCCGATAGGGCGCGACTTCGCCCGCCACAGCCATCGATGTCAGCGATAGCGCGGCAGCCGAAACAAGAACCATCCGCTTAGTGAAGGCCATTTGCGACAACCTCCTTCCCAATCGACGCTGGCTGCCAGGGCCAGTCAACGCGGGCAACGAAATCGAAGACAGGCCCACCGGGCACGCCCCAATTGCTCGACCAGACTATCTGTGAACCATCTGGAGACGGCGAGGCATGGGTTTCGTTCCAGTAGTCGAAATGCGCATCATGCGTGTCGACTATGGGGCGAACCTCTCCGCTGCCATCGGTGCGCAAGGCGATCACCTGCTGCGCATAGGGCGCCCAATCCCGGTGCTGCGATACCTCGTCTGGGGTGCCGCCATAACTCAGAAACACCCAGCCAGGTCTATCCAGGGACCTGAGGGATGCATGCTGCGCCTCGCCATATTTCATCAGCGAGGTGACCTTGCCGTCGGATAGTCTGCGTTTGATCACCTGATATTTGTCCGGATCCGATTTGCTGATCCCCACATAGATTTCGCTGCCGTCGGCATCGACCGTCATGTCGCCATGACCGGGCCGATGATGCTCGGTCCACTTCTGGCGCAAGACGCCGTCTATGGAGAAGACGAAGCTCGGCTCATTGCCGTCCTGCAGTTCCTGAGAACATAGAATGTTGATCCCAAGGGGGGAGATCGTGCAGGCATCGGTGGTGCCCGGCAGTTGCGCAAGATCGATGTCCGGAAACTTCTGCTTCTGCTGAAGATCGTAGCCGAAGACCACCGCTTTGCCGTCATCGCGCGTTGCACGCACCGCAATGCGGTTTCCGTCACGGCTCGGATTGCCTTTGTACGGTCCGAACTGAAGATCGCGGTAGGCTGACGACACGAACACGATGTCCTCGCGATCGGTGCGTGGGGCCCAGGTGGAAATCCGCCGGCCGCCGACGCAGATCATCAGATTGGGATCCCTGGGATGCCATTCGCACTCGGTCGCGCGTTCGCGGCGGAACAATGGAACGTAGTCGTGGCCGTCGAGAAAGCAAAAAGCCCCACAACCATTGACGACAAGGAGAAGACTCTGATCCGCATTCCAGGCTTGGGAGCTCGAATAGCGGTGGCTACAGTATTTCTTGCCACACACAATCCCGGCGCCAAGGGGGCCGGGTTTGGTGATCCGCATGAAAACCACGCCAGACGCCGGATCCTTTGCCGCGCGCAAATAGCCGGGCAGGTCTTTCGCCGGCGCCATGCCCGGCTCCGCGGATGCGCTGCTTTCACGATCTCCAGCCATGCAGACGTTGAGAGAGATGGCGCTGACGATCAGTAGCAGCCTCAGCACATCCCGGCGCAGCAAGGTCATGTCATGTACCCTTTTTCGCGCCGCACCCGGCCTTCGCGAAGGCGCTCCCGCCACCATGCGATCGTGCGCTGCAGCCCTTCGCGCAGACTGGTCTGCGCCCTCCAGCCGGTCTCGCTCTCGAAACGAGAGCAATCCGCAAGCAAGGCGCGGACCTCCGAATTCTGCGGCCGCAAGCGGCTTTCGTCGCGGTGGACAGGTTTCTTGGAGCCGCTCAGTTCCACGACAAGATCCAGCACGTCGGACACGGTTACGGCGCGTTGGCTGCCGGCATTGTAGGCGTGGCCGAATTCGAGCTCCGCCAGGCCGGCGGCCAGGAACGCGGCCGCGGTATCTTCCACAAAAGTAAGGTCACGGATCGGGCTTGTGTCCCCGACCATGATCGCCGGGCAGTTCGGATCGAGCGCCTGACGAACAATGGTGGGAACAATCGCCCGCTCGCTCTGACGCGGACCATATGTGTTGAAGGGCCGCATGATGACGACCTGGACATCGAACGACCTGGCGTAGGACTCCGCCATCATGTCGGCGCCGATCTTGGAAGCCGAATAGGGCGACTGTCCCTGTAGCGGATGGGTTTCGCGGATAGGCATGGTCAGGGCGGTGCCGTAAACCTCGCTGGTGGAGGTATGCACCACCCGCTCCGTCTCCCATTGGCGCGCCGCCTCGAGGACATTCACAGTGCCTAGGATGTTGGTCTCTACGTAGGATTGGGCGGCCGCGTAGGAGTATGGGATCGCAATGAGCGCAGCCAAGTGAAACACGACTGCCTGACCACGCATGATGCGGTTCAGGAATGCGCTGTCGCGAACGTCACCGCGCACGAGTTTCAACCGGCTTCGAATGTTGTCCGGCAAATCGTCCAGCCAGCCATGGCTGTCGAAGGAATTGTAGAGCGCCAGAGCCGTCACATCAGCTCCATTGCGAACGAGCGCTTCGGTAAGGTGCGAGCCGATAAATCCGTCCGCACCCGTCACCAGAACTTTCTTGCCATTATAGTTCATGACCGTGTTGTCCTCGGCTGGTTGGGGCGGATCCGATCAGGGATTCATATGTCGACAGGCGGCGGTGGGACCCAGCCGAGAACCGCCAGAAAGCCGCGGGCCATCCAGACGATGTCGGAGGCTATGGTGCGCCGCGAGTAGTAAGAGAGGTCGATTCTGGCCTTGGCGGGGAACATGACCTCCCGGTAAAACAGCGCCGGATCCTGGGACCGCGGAAAGAAATGCGCCTCGTGCCGGAAGAGGACCTGGGTGGGGCCGAGCAAGCCGGGCTTGTACTGTAGAACGGCCTCGAGGCCGCCCCGGAAACAATCGGCAAAGGCGAGGCTCTCGGGCCGTGGGCCGACGACCGCCATCTCGCCCTTGAGGACATTCCACAATTGCGGCAGTTCGTCGAATTTCGTGGCGGCAAGGAACCGGCCCACCGTCGTCATGCGGCTGTCGCCGACTGCGGTCAGCGCAGGCCCATGGGGGCTGCAATCGACACGGAACTTGCGAAATTTATACATGTGGAACGGTCGGCCGCCGGCGCCCAAGCGGGTCTGTACGAACAGGATGGAGCGGCCACCTTCGACCCGGAGTGCCACCGCAATCAGCAGCATCAGCGGTGCCGATATGACGATCGCAATGCCAGCGACCACCAGATCGATCGAACGCCTGGCGAGGCCATGCGCGGGATTTACAGTCAAACGCCCGTGAAAGGACATATCCAACGCATTCATGCCGCTGTTCCTGTTTGGGCGCAGCTTTTGAGCGCGGTTGCGAGAGCCGACACAACCGCTTCTGCGACAGGTGAAGTGATTTGAGGATGCAATGGAATCGTCAGTTCCCGCTGGGCGAAGTCCTGCGTACGCGGCAGATTGGTTCCGGGATAAAGCTCGCGATAGAGCGTCATCTGATGCACCGGGGGATAGTGGATCGTGGTCTGAATCCCTTGCGTGCGCAGTTCATCGATCACGTCCTGCCGCTTCGCGTAGCGCGGCAGAAGGACCGGCATGATGTGGTAAGCCGACGTCCGCGGTTCGCTGAAGGGAACTGTCACGGCCGGGCAATGGTCCGCGATGAGGCGCCGGTACAGAACGACCAGGATACGCCTGATCTCATTCCACTCCTGGAGGTTCTGAAGCTGGACCAGTCCGATCGCCGCCCGCATCTCGTCCATGCGGTAGTTGAAGCCGAGCATGGTGACATCATATTGCGGCGTGCGGCTGTTCAGCCGTTGATGCGTGCCGGTGGTCATACCGTGCCCGCGCGCCTGGCGAATCCTGTCGAGCAGATCGGGGTCGCGGGCAATCACGGCTCCCCCTTCCGCCGTTGTCATGTTCTTGTTGCCATAGAAGCTGAAGGCCGCCGCGACGCCGAATGTTCCCACTTCCCTCAAGCCGGGAGCATGCGCGGCATCCTCGACGATATGCAGCCCTCGGGCGCGGGCGAACCGCTGCCACTGTTCCCGATTGGCGAGATAGCCAGCGAAATGAACGAGAATGACCGCCTTTGTGCGCGGCGTGCATCGCGCCTCGGCCTCCGCCAGAGACATCAACGGCACGTCGGCCGACTCGATGTCGACAAAGACCGGGGTGGCCCCGACATAGAGCACCGCATTCGCGGTCGCGACGAAGGTCAATGACGGGACCAGGACCTCATCGCCCGGACCAATGCCCAGCGCATGCAGGATGAGATGAAGCGCCGCCGTACAAGACCCAACCGCGACGCAGTCCTGCGCGCCATGCATGTCGGCAAAAGCCTGTTCGAAGGCTCGCACCCGCTCTCCCATGGTGAGCCAACCACTATCAATAACTTTCGACAGGGCCGCCTTTTCCGGCACTCCCAGGATCGGGGCACTCACCAACAGCATATTGACCTCCTCACCTACTTTGCGGGATCAGTCCTAGCGTCTGATTTTTTCAAGCGGCCGCGGCGGCGACCTCGATCGAAGTCGACTGCTCTTCCCAGGAGATCGCCTGCGCATTCTGAAAGTCGTCGACGCGGCCGATGTCGAGCCAGAGACCGTCGTGCTTGTAGACATGCACGGTCGTGCCGCCCTGCATCATCTGCAGCATCAGATCGTCGAACCCAAACGGAATGCCGGACGGAATGAAGCGCAGAACATCCGGGTTCATGCAGTAGATCCCCATGCTGACGAGATGGGAAAGTGTCGGCTTTTCGCGAAAGAGCTGAACGGCATTGTCGATCTCGTCGATGACACCGAAGTCCATCTTGATCAGCCTGCAGGCGGTGGCGATGGTGACGGGATCCTTGTGCACGCGATGCGCGGCGACAAACCGGCTGAGGCTCAGGTCGGTGAGGACATCGCCGTTGAGCACGACAAATGTCTCGTTCAGTTCATCCCTGATCAGCGACAAAGGTCCGATGGTGCCAAGCGGCTCCATTTCCTGGGTGTATTTGATCTTCAGGTTCCATTGCGATCCGTCGCCGCAGACACTGCGGATCAGATGCCCGAGATACCCTGTGGTGATGTAGACCTCTTCTATGCCGTTGCGCCGCAGCCACTTCAGAAGCAGCTCAAGAACCGGGCGGGCCCCGATCGGCATCAAGGGCTTCGGCAAGACCGACGTGAAAGGCCGAAGGCGCGTGCCCATCCCACCGCATTGAATCACCGCTTTCATCCGTTCCTCCCTGCATTTGCAGCTCGTTGCGCCTGCGTATTTCAAGTTCGAATTCACTCACGCGAACCCCGGCAGCCGGTAAGATCCGGGCCAATCTCCGCGACGATCCGAACATCGTATGGGAAGGGTATGTGACGGTCAGGGTGGCTGTCGTCGTGCATTCGAATGGCAAGGATACGGCGCGTTTCCAATATGATGTTGCGTGAAATCGAGGACCTGTTCGGAACGGCAGCGGCCCGCCAGCGTTAAAAAAACTAATAGAGGCTTCTGGCGATTTGACACTATATTAGCTTCCAATGATATTCTTGGACGGGACGCCCGTGGATGTCACTGTGATGCGGGGACTAGTGGTCGGCCACGGCTCTCAGGATCGCCACGGTTCCCCCTCATCACACGGTAATGGGAGGTTTCGGCGGGTTTTCTCGTCGGAAACCGAGTAAGCGTTGGGGTAGTTCAATGTACCGTATCGTCATCGCGGACGATCACGGCTTGTATCGGCGCGGCCTTCGGCTGGCACTTGCGGCTGGAATTCCGACTGCCGAGATATTCGAAGCTGCGTGCTTCGATGCCGTTGTCAGTCTTCTCGAGGAGCAGGCCGTCATCGATCTTGCGATCCTCGACCTGAATATGCCCGGACTGTTCAAGCAAGAAATCCTCGGCGACGTTCTGTCAGCCTATCCCGACACTCGTTTTGCGATCGTCTCCGGAGACGATACGCGCTCGGAGATATTGACCGCGCTGTCGATCGGACTTCATGGCTACATCGTGAAGTCGCAGAAGGACGAGGAGGTCGTGCAGGCCGTAAACGAGATCCTCTCTGGCCGGATCTACGTGCCGGCGCTGTTGTCCCGTACATCGGCCGGACAGAGTTCATACGCCGCCATGCCCCCGGCGAAGAATTCGAGCCGCCGGCGCATGGGCTCGAACAATCTCGGCAGGCATCTCAGCAGACTGACATCAAGGCAGAACGACGTCCTCAAGCTGATGGCCGAGGGCCGGTCCAACAA
>NZ_JAFKIC010000047.1 GCF_017306585.1 Mesorhizobium sp.
ACCTTTTCCATGAACTTCGGATAGATCCAGCCTTCGCGTGTCTTGAGGTCGAGCTTGCCGACATCCTCGATCTTCTTCTCGGCCAGCACCTTGGGATAGATGTCGCCGACATTGTTGAGCCAGATCTCGACCGAGGCGCTCAGCGTGCCGTCGGCGAGGCCGGAGAATTGCGGGAAGTTGCCGGCGGTGACGTATTCGACCTTGTAGCCGAGCTTTTCCATCAGCTGCCCGGCAATGTGGGTGGAGACATGCGCGCCGGTCCATTCCAGCATGGCCAGCTTGATCGGCTCGTCCTTCGCGCCGAGGTCGGCGGCACCCGCAGGCACACCGGCAACCAGAAAGGCGGCAAGGGCTATGTTCATGGCATTCACGATCGGCATTTTCAGCATGATGTTCCCCTTTGTTTTTGGATGTATCGCTGTGCGCCGCGTCCAAAGTGTTGCACAAAGCGGGCCGCCGACTTAACAAATATGGACGTCAACTTTCGATCTTTGGACACGTGGCCCCAAGCGCGCAGCAGATCCGGATCCTCGTCGTGGTCGCGCCGAACTTCAATCTGGCAGCGACCACGGCCTTCATCGATCCGTTTCGGGCAACGAACTATCTCGAAGGACTGACCCGCTTTCGATGGGTGCTCGCTTCCACCCAGGGCGGAGCCTGCCTTGCCAGCAACGGGATGACGGTGCAGACGGAAAGACTTGCTTCCGTGGAGGAGCAGAATTTCGAAATCGTCCTGGTTTCGGCGAGCTGGACGCCGGAAACGGCAAGCACGCCTCATCTTCAGGCGCAGCTGAGAAAATGGGCGCGCAACGGCTCCATCATCGGCGGGCTCGACACGGGCGCATTCATCCTGGCCGATGCGGGGCTGCTCGCCGGACGACGCGCGACCGTGCATTACGAGCATATCGACGCGTTGAAGGAGCTGCACCCCGACATCGATGTTTCGGAAGACATTTTCGTCCATGACGGAAAGCGGTTCACCTGCAGCGGCGGCATCGCCTCGGCCGACGTCGCGCTGCATCTTATCCGGGCCAGCGCCGGAGACGCGCTCGCCAATGCCGCTGCCCGCTACATCTTCCACCCGACATTGAGGCCGGTGGGCACGTCGCAGAATCCGGGCCATGCCGAGCCGCTTGGCCGCACCGCGCCCCGCACCGTCCGGCAGGTGATCGCCATCATGGAGCAGCATCTGGAGCAGACGCTGACCATTCCCGAGCTTTGCCGCAAGGTGGACGTTTCCCAGAGGCAGCTCGACAGGCTCTTCAAGCAATATGTCGGCAAGCCGCCGGCGCTTTACTATCGTGATATCCGGCTCGACCGCGCCCGGGGACTAGTGACCCAGACCGACATGCTCATGTCGGAGATCGCGATCGCCTCGGGCTTTTCAAGCCAGGTCCATTTCAGCCGGGCCTATCGCGAACGCTTCGGCCTTTCGCCGCGTTCCGACCGGGTCGAAGGCCGCATCCCCTTCGAATTCAGGGCCTGGCCAATGCACCGGAAGGCGCAAGGCGATGACGGCCTTGCTGTCGAAAAACGATAAATCGGCGGCGAACCGCGCATAGATTTTCCGCATTACCGGCAGCAAGCTTTGTCATCCGTGGCCTGCCACAGGCGCACGAAACGAAAGGTGCTCCGATGACGCTGCTTCCTTCGAAAGACGAGTTCGCCGCCATCAAGGAGGGATATTCCTCAAATCCCTCCCGGTCCCTCTCGCTCAAGAGCGATGCCTATACCGATGCGCGCTGGTTCGGAGTCGATCTGGCCGAGGTCATCGCCAGGACCTGGCAATGGGTTTGCCATGTCGAAAAGGTTCGCAAGCCGGGTGACTACATCGCAGTTGAAATCGCCGGGCGCCCGATCGCCGTCGTGCGCGATCGCGAAGGCGTTCTGCGCGCCTTTTACAATGTGTGCAAGCATCGGGCGCATGCACTTCTTTCGGGCGAGGGCAACTCGAACAAGATCATGTGCCCGTACCATGCGTGGACCTACCGGCTCGACGGCCAGCTGGTGCGCGCGCCGCACACCGAAACACTGGAAGACTTCCAGACGAAGGACATCTGCCTCGACCGGGTGCAGGTCGAGGAATTCTGCGGCTTCGGCTACGTCAACCTGGATCCTTCCGCCCCTTCGCTCGCTTCCCAGACCGGGGACCTCGCGACGGAGATCAAGCACTGGGCGCCCGACATTGATCAGCTGACCTTCGCGCACCGGTTGACCTACGACATCAAGTCGAACTGGAAGAACGTCGTCGACAACTTCCTCGAATGCTATCACTGCCCGACCGCGCACAAGGATTTCTGCACCTTGGTCGACATGAGCACCTACAAGGTGACGACACACGGCATCTATTCCAGCCACATGGCGGACGCCGGCAAATCCTCCAACTCGGCCTATGACGTCTCCAACGCGACCGTGCGCACGCATGCCGTATGGTGGCTGTGGCCGAACACCTGCCTGATGCGCTACCCCGGGCGATCCTCGATGATCGTGCTGAACATCATCCCGGCGGGGCCGGACCGGACCTTCGAGACCTACGACTTCTTCCTCGAATCCAAGGAGCCCGACGAGGCGGAGCTGCAGTCGATCAAATATCTCGACGAGGTCCTGCAGGTCGAGGACATCAACATCGTCGAGAGCGTCCAGAAGGGCATGAACACGCCGGCCTTCACGCAAGGGCGGATCGTCAACGATCCGGACGGTTCGGGCCAATCCGAACACGCCGTGCATCATTTTCACGGTCTGGTCCTCGACGCCTATGCGCGATGCGCCGCCCGATGAGCGGAAAACTCGGCGGCAAGGTTGCGCTGGTCACCGGCGGACGGGGCGGGATAGGCCGCGCCATATGCGAGCGGTTCATCGCGGAAGGGGCGACGGTGTTCGCCGCCGACCTCAGCGATACGGGAAGCATGGGAGCCGCCTCGGGGGCGGCGGCGGCGTTCGTTCAGCTTGATGTCACCTCGGAAGACCAGGTCAAGGCCGCCATGGGCACGGTCGAGGCCGCGGCCGGAAAGCTCGACGTGCTGGTCAACGCGGCGGGGATAGAGATCGAGAAGACCATCGAGCACACCACGCTCGAGGAATGGAACCGCTGTTTCGCGGTCAACGTCACGGGCATGTTCCTGACCTCAAAACACGCCCTGCCGCTGATGCGCAAGGCCGTAAGCGGCGGCGGCACCGCGTCGATCATCAATTTCGGCAGCTATGACGGCTTCATCGCCGATCCGGGGCTGGCGGCCTATTGTGCGAGCAAGGGCGCGGTGCACGCCCTGACGCGCGCCATGGCTTGCGACCACGGCCCCGAGGGCATCCGGGTCAACGCGATTTGCCCCGGCTACATCGACACGCCGATGCTGCAGTGCTTCTTTGCCGGCGCGGGATCGGGAGGCGGCGGCCGCACGATCGAAGCGTTGCGCGATGCCGTGCGCAACGTGCACCCGATTCGCAACTACGGCACCCCGACCGACGTCGCCAACCTGGTCAATTGGCTTGCCAGTGACGAAGCGCGCTATGCGAGCGGACAGCTGTGGGTTCTCGACGGCGGCCTTTCGGCCCAGGTCCAGCAGATGAGACTTTGACCATGAGCAAACCCGTCATCATCACATGCGCGCCGACCGGCGGCATCCATACGCCGACCATGTCGGAACACCTGCCGATCACGCCGAGCGAGATCGCAAGGGCGAGCATCGACGCGGCCGAAGCGGGCGCGTCCATCATCCACCTGCATGCGCGCGATCCCGAGACGGGCAAGCCCGATCCGCGACCGGAGCTGTTCCAGGACTTCCTGCCGCGCATCAAACAGTCCTGCAACGCGGTGCTGAACATCACCACCGGCGGCGGGCTCGGCATGACCCGCGAGCAGCGGCTTCAGGCCGCGCGCGCCGTGAGCCCAGAGATGGCGTCGATGAACATGGGTTCGATGAATTTCGGCATCTTCCCGATGCTGGACAAATACTCGAACTGGAAACATGACTGGGAGCCGGAATTCCTGGCGATGACCCGGGATTTCATCTTCCGCAACACCTTCGGCGACATCGAATACTCGCTGCGCGAGCTTGGCGAGGCGCATGGAACGCGCTTCGAGTTCGAATGCTACGATCTGGGCCATCTCTACAACCTCGCCTGGGTCGTCGATCAGGGCTGGGTCAAGCCGCCCTTCTTCGTCCAGATGGTGTTCGGCATTCTTGGCGGCGTCGGCGCCGACCTCGACAATCTGGTGCACATGCACACGATCGCCGAAAAACTGTTCGGCGACGACTACGAATGGTCTGTGCTGGCGGCGGGCAGGCATCAGATCCCGTTCACCACCCAGGCCGCGCTGCTTGGCGGCAATCTGCGGGTCGGCATGGAGGACAGTCTCTATATCGGCCCGGGACAGAAAGCCGTTTCGAGCGCCGAACAGGTAAGGAAGATCCGCTCGATCGTCGAGAATCTTGGCCGCACCATCGCCACGCCCGACGAGGTCCGGGTCCGTCTCGGCCTCAAGGGCGCCGACCATGTCGCGTTTTGAGTGAGCCACGCATGACCTCCCAAGGGAACGGCCTGAAGAGCAAGATTGCTGTTGTCACCGGCGGCGGACGGGGCATCGGCCGGGCTGTTGTCGACAGGCTTCTCGCCGACGGCGCCAGCGTTCTCACCTGCGGCCGCGGCAACCGGCCGGCAGATCTCGCAGCCGAGGTTTTCTGGGTCCAGGCCGATGTCGGTATCGCCGCTGACGCCAGGACCATCGTCGCCTCGGCCCGCGAGGCTTTCGGCGAACCGACGATCCTGGTCAACAATGCCGGCGTCCAGCTGACGAAAACGGTCGTCGAGACCACCGACACCGATTGGGACCTCGTTGTCGGAACGAACTGCAAGGGGATGTTCAACATGTGCCGTGAGGTGCTGCCGTTCATGACGGAGCATGGCGGCAGCATCGTCAATATCGGTTCGATTTCCGGCAACGTCTCCGATCCGAAAATGGCGATCTACAACGCCTCGAAAGCCTTCGTGCATGGCCTGACGCGATCGGTTGCTATCGACCATGGACCGAAGGTGCGATGCAACGCCATCTGCCCCGGATGGATCATGACCGAGATGGCTGCGGATGGCTTCGATCTCGCCCGGGACCCGGCGCGCGCACGAGCCGACGCGTTTGCCAGGCACCCGGCCGGCAGGCTTGGCGCGCCCGATGACATCGCCAATGCCGTGGCCTGGCTGGTGTCGGACCAGGCTGCCTTCGCCAACGGCCAATGTTTCGTGATCGACGGCGGACTGACCGCCGCCTCTCCCCTGCAACCAGAATTGTTCTGAGATGACTGATATCAACCACACGGCGGTACTGGGCGCGGGCGTTATCGGTGCGAGCTGGGCAGCGCTGTTTCTCGCATCCGGCCGCAGCGTCGCGGTGTTCGATGTCTCCGACAGCGCCGAAGCGCAGGTGCGCACCTATGTCGAACGGGCATGGCCGGTTTTGCAGGAGCTTGGGCTTACCGAGCAAGGCGATCCCGATCGCGTCAGCTTCCACAAATCGCCCGCCGAAGCAGTCGATGGCGCGCAGTTCATCCAGGAAAGCGTGCCCGAGCGGCTCCCTGTCAAACATGAACTGTTCGCCGCGATCGAACCCGCGCTGGCGCCCGGTGCTGTCGTGGCATCATCCGCGTCCGGCCTGACACTCGGCGAGATGCAGGCGGGGTGGAAGAACCCTGCCCGCTTCGTGCTCGGCCATCCCTTCAATCCGCCCCACCTCATCCCGCTGGTCGAGGTCATGGGCAACGAGCGTACGGCCGATGACGCGGTGGCGATGGCCGAGCGTTTTTATGCCAGCGTCGGCAAGGTCACCATCCGCGTCAACCGCGAGGTGCCCGGCCATGTCGCCAACCGGCTGCAGGCGGCGGTGTGGCGCGAGGCGATCCATCTGGTGAAGACGGGCGTCGCCAGCGTCGAGGATGTCGACAAGGCGATGTGGGCTGGTCCCGGTCTGCGCTGGGCCGCGATGGGTCCGACCATGCTGTTCCATCTTGGCGCCGGTGACGGCGGTCTTGCCGCGTTCTGCCAGCGCTATACCGAAAGCTTCAACCGCTGGTGGGACGATCTCGGCGTCCTCCATCTCGATCCGCAAACATCCGGAAAACTGGTGCAAGGCGTCACCGAGGAAGCGCAGGGCAAGACGGTCTCCGACCTGTCGAGCCAGCGCGACGCCTTGATCACGGCCACGCTGAAGGCGATCACGCCGCTTCGGGCGCGCTGAGCGGCACAATGTCGAACGTCCCGGTGGAAAACGGCCCTGTCGTCATCGTCGGCGCCGGACAGGCAGGGTTTTCCGTCGCGGCCAAATTACGCGACCTGGGACACATCGGGCGGATCACCCTGGTCGGCGCCGAGGCGCATCCGCCCTACCAGCGCCCGCCGCTTTCGAAAGCCTATCTGCTGGGCGAGCTGACCGAAGAGCGCCTGCATCTGAGGCCGCCGGCATTCTACGGCCAGAAAGCCATCGAGCTGCGGCTGGCAACCGAGGTCGAGACAATCGACAGGGCCAGGCATGAAGTGAGGTTGAGCGATGGATCCGACCTGTCCTACAGCCACCTTGTTCTTGCCACCGGATCAAGGCCCAGGCAGTTGCCTGCGGAACAGGGCGGTGAACTGGGCGGCGTCTACTGTCTGAGGTCGATCGCCGACATCAGGAAAATGGCGGCTGAATTCACGGCCGGCCGGCGGGTTGTCATTGTCGGCGGCGGATATATCGGGCTCGAGGCCGCTGCGGTCTCGGCAAAGCTGGGGCTTGAGGTGACGCTGATAGAGAGCGCTCCGCGTATCCTGCAGCGCGTCGCATCCACTCATACCGCATCATTCTTTCGGAGCCTTCACCAATCCAAGGGCGTCGACATACTGGAAGGCGTCGGGCTGGATCGGCTGGCCGGACGCGACCGCAAGGTTACTCACGCCATTCTTGCCGACGGCCGGAGTCTGGCGGCCGATTTCGTCATCGTCGGAATAGGTATCCTGCCAAACGTTGAATTGGCGTTGCGGGCAGGTCTCGAAGCCGGGAACGGCATCGAGGTCGATGCCCAATGCCGGACAGCTGACCCGGCGATCCTGGCCGCCGGCGATTGCGCGTCGTTTCCCTGGAAAGGCCGGCGTATCCGGCTCGAAAGCGTCGGCAACGCGGTCGAGCAGGGCGAAGCGGCGGCGAGAACAATCATGGGGCAGACGCATGAATATCATGCCGAGCCCTGGTTCTGGTCGGATCAATTCGATTGCAAGCTGCAGATCGCGGGTCTAGGCGCCGACCATGACGCCGCCATTATCAGGCAGATGTCCGACACCTCACTTTCCGTCTGGTACTATCGGAATGACGAATTGCTGGCGGTGGACGCGATCAACCACCCGGGTTCCTACATGGTGGGCAAACGCCTCATTGCCCAGGGAAAGTCGCCCGACCGAAGAGCGGTTAGCGACCCGAGCTTCGAACTCAAGTCGCTGCTGGCCTGATTGATTGCCGGCTAATATCATTCCTGAGGAGCAGTTCAGCAAACGAACGCTGAACCGCTCCCCGGTTGGCGAATTACCCCTTGGCGCCGTCGAGCCAAGGTTTCCATACGGCCTCGTTGTTGTCGATCCATTCCTTGACGACAGCGTCGAGGTCCTTGCCCTGCTTGTCGACGGCCAGCATCAGCTTCTGCTGTTCGGTGGCGTCCATCTTGAAGGATTTGA
>NZ_JAFKIC010000048.1 GCF_017306585.1 Mesorhizobium sp.
CGATCGGCTTGCCGGTGCGCAGCGAGACACCGAGATCGCCGGTGGCTGCATTGAGCAGCCACCGGCCGAAGCGGACCGGCAGCGGGTCATAGAGCCCGAGGTCCTCGCCGATCTTCTTGATCATTTCGGCATCCGCGCCCGGGCCCGCCGCGCGCTCGGCCATGAGCGCCGCGACGTTGCCCGGCGCGGCGGCAACCAGGGCAAAGGTCAGTGCCGATGCCGCCACGACCAGCAGACAGGCAAGCAATATCCTTCGCAGAATCGTGCGTCTCATCGACACTCCCCCAGCAGGTTCGAGGCGTTCAGGACTTCAGTGTGATCGCCTTGAAAGGCAGGTCGTAGTCCGTCGCGGGAAGCGCGAAGTTCTCGACGCGAGGATTGTGCGCCCACAGCCGCTGGCTGACAACGAGCGGGCAGATCGCACGGTTGTCGTGCAGCCAATCGTAGAGCGCCTGCATCTTGGCCTCGCGCTCGCCGCCACTCGCATCCAGAGCCGCCTTGACCACGCCGTCGAGCTCCGGCGAGACATAGATCTTGCCGTCCGGCCCGCTGTCGGCGGTGGATACGAACGCGTTGCCAAGCGTGCCGTGCGGATCGTAGGGCGCGCCATAGGTAGTGAAGAAAGCAAGATCATATTCGAACGCCGGGCGACGGTCGTGCATGGTGGCGTTGTCAACCGACGAGACCTGGACCTGGAAGCCGGCCTCCGACAGCTGGCCCTGGATCATCTCGGCGATGCGCCGCGAACCCGGCAGGGACTCCTCAGAAACCAGGAAATCGATCGCCAGCGGCGCACCGTCCTTGGTCCAGGCGCCGCCGCTCTCGCTCCAGCCGCCATCGGCAAGGATCTTCCTGGCCGCGGCGACGTCGCCCACCGGCACCTCATGCCGTTTGCCCGACGAGGGCACGTTGGCCGGGAAGAGATCCGCGGCAGGGTCGGCGTAGCCCTCGAACAGCACCTTGGCGATCGCAGCGCGGTCGACCGAGACATAGATGGCCTCGCGCACGGCCTTGTCGGCCATCATCTTGGCCTTCGGCGAATAACCGAGCAGCATGGTGGCGGTGCCGGCTTCGGCCACCACTTTCATGCCGTCCTTTTCGAGCGCGCGAGCGCGGCGCGGCGACAGCGTCGCCACCCAGTCGCCGCCGATCACGTCCAGGTCGCCGGAACGGAGGGCGTTGGCGCGGGCGAGTTCGTCGGGGACCACCTTCAACTCCATGCGGCCGAACAGCGGCTTCTCGCCCCAGTATTTGTCGTTGCGCACGAGCACGGTGCCGGACGAATCGTAGCTCTCGACGATCCACGGCCCGGTCCCGACCGGAGCGGTCTGCTTGCCGCTGGCGTCGACAGCCTTCGGCGACAGGAAGCGCACCGGACGCACGATGGTGAGCTCCAGCAAGGCTGCGGGCACCGGCCGCTTCAGCTTGATCGTCAACTTGTTGGGTCCATCGGTGACGATGCTGTCGAATGCGTCGGACACGCCGATCCACGAGAAATCCGCGACGCCCAGCCAGCGCTTGAGGTTCCACTCGGCGGCGGTTGAATCGAACGGCGTGCCGTCACTGAAGGCAACGCCTTCGCGCAGGTCGAAAGCGATCGAAAGCTGGTCGTCGGCGACGGCCCACTTGGTGGCGAGCCCGGGCTCGAGCGCACCGTCCTGGCCATAGTGGATGAGGGCGTCGAACACGACCGTGTAGGAGCTCAGCGTGGAGACGTTCTGCAGCAGGTCGAGATCGCCGGTTTCGGCGGCGATGGCGACCTTCAGCGTTTCATGCGCCTCGGAGAAGGCAGCGCGCGGAAACGCGGCGACGAACGCGAGGCCGGCGGTGGAGGCAAGGAAATTGCGGCGGTCGAGAGTCATCATGTCAGTTCCCCTTTTTTGCTTGATTGACAATAGTTGCGGCGGCTTACAGTCAGTTCAGGACAGCGCCCGCCAGCACGAGATAGCGGCCGGCTTTCGCGATCGTGACGATCGCAACGAAGCTCCAGAGCGGCTCGCGCAGCACGCCTGCCACCACAGTCAGCGGATCGCCGATGATGGGAACCCAGCTCAGCAACAAGCTCCATCGTCCGTAACGGCGGTACCGCGCGGCTGCGCGGTCGAAGGCTTGGGGCTTCACCGGAAACCATTTGCGGTCGCGAAAGCGATCGATGCCGCGGCCGAGAAACCAGTTGACCACAGAGCCAAGTACGTTGCCGAGCGTCGCGACGAGAACCAGCGCGGCCGGCGAATGGGTGCCCACCAGCAGCAGGCCGGCCAACACCGCCTCCGATTGCAGCGGCAACACGGTCGCGGCGGCGAACGCGGTCAGGAACAGTCCCCCGTAGGCGGCAACATCTCCCAGCATGGTGGGCGGTCAACTTGCTTTCGGCCATTTTGGATGCCGGTCGTTGACGACATAGCCATGCGAATGCTCGAAACCCGCTTCGGTCGAGACGGCATCCTCCAGATGCGAATGCCCGTGCGGCAGGTCTTCATGGGCGTGGGTGAGGACGTCTGGGTCATGACGCGGCCACAGCCATATTGCCGCAAGAAGTGCTCCGGCGCCGATGACGCCAAGCAGGATGAAGGTGAAAGGCAGGCCGATCGCCGCGCCGACGAGCCCGGCGATCGGATAGGTGATCAGCCAGCAGGCATGCGAAAGCGCGAATTGCGCGGCAAACAAAGCAGGCCGGTCGACGGGATCGGCGGAGCGCTTGATCAGACGCCCCGATGGGGTCTGCGCCAGCGAGTAGCCGAGGCCGAGCACGAACCACAGCGGCAAGAGCAGTTGATAGCTGGTGGCGAGCGGGCCGGCGAACACGCCGGCTACGAGCAGCGCCGCACCCGAAAGCATCGCCGCCCGGTCCGGGATGCTGTCCAGCAGGCGCGGCAGGGCGAGCGCGGCAATCATCGAGCCGCCGCCGAAGGCGGCAAGGGCAAGTGCCGTGTCGCTTTGGGAAAGGCCGAATTTCGCCTGCACCAGCACGACGGTGTTGACGATCACCATGGCGCTGGCGGCGGCGACGGCAAGGTTGAGCGCCAGGAGGCCGCGCAATCTCGGCGTCGCCAGATAGATGCGGATGCCGCGCGTGGTGCGCTCGTAGATGCCGCGCGGTTCCGTCGGCTGCGGGCTCGGCAGAACCACCGACACGACCAGCGCCGCCGACGCCAGGAAGCCGATGACCGTGCCGGCGAACAGGCTGTGGAAGCTGATGACGGAAAGCAGCGCCGCCGCCAGCATCGGACTGACGACGCTTTCCAGATCGTAGGCCAGCCGCGAAAGCGACAGCGCCCGCGTATAGTCCTTTTCCCTCGGAAGCACGTCCGGGATCGAGGCCTGGAAGGTCGGCGTGAAGCCGGCCGAGGCCGCCTGCAAGATGAAGATCAGAACATAGACCTGCCAAACCTCGGTGACGAACGGCAGGAAGACGGCGACCGCGGCCCGGACGAGGTCGAGCGAAACAAGCATGGTGCGCCGCGGCAGGCGTTCCGCGAAAGCGGCGGCCACGGGCGCCACGCCGACATAGGCGATCATCTTGATGGCGAGTGCGGTGCCAAGCACGGCGCCCGCGTCGGCGCCGGCAAGATCATAGGCCAGAAGCCCGAGCGCGACGGTGGCGAGGCCGGTGCCGACCAGCGCAATGACCTGCGCCAGGAACAGGTGCCGATAGGTGCGGTCAGCGAGGACTTCAAGCATGATGACTATCTTCTCGGAATGCATCGGGGGCGCGCAAAGCCGCGCCGGTCGTATTGTCAGTGATGATGGCCTTCCGGCTCAACCATCTTGAACGGCAGAACCTGTTCCTTGCCCTTGGCGGTCAGGATCAGCTTTGCCTCGAACTCGTGCGGCTCGGCCGGGGCGACGATGCTCTCAAGGCGATGGTGATCGCCAGCGACGGGTCCGAGCGGAAGCGTTTCGGGCCCCTGCGGCCGGTCGATGATCACGGTTGCCCCGAGATCGTCGGCATGGCTGTCGATGGTGAGGCGCATGCGCTCGCCCGCAGGCGTATCGACGATCTCCAGCGTTCCCGTTGCCAGATCGCAGGCGACCTTGAAGGGGTCTGGCGCGTGATGGGCGTGGCCGGAACTTGCCACCACAGGCCCGCCCTCGCCTTCCAGGCGGATGTTCGCTTCCGAAAGGGCTGGAAGGTGGTTAAACAGCTCCCCTCTCAGGGCTTCTGTGATGCCGACCAGGTCCTTGGCGGTCGCGGTATCGGCAACCTTGATGGCGACATCGGCATGCAGGCGATGGCCGATCCCGCGCGCCTGCACCTGGGCAACCCGCTCGATACCCCGAACATGTTCTGCCGCATGAGAGATTTCCTCGACGATGCCCGGCTCGACGCCGTCGAGCATCCGCGTCAGCACCGCCTTCGACGACTGCCAGACGATGGCGAAGATCGCGATCGTGATTAGAAGGCCGATGATCGGGTCGGCGAGCGGAAAGCCCAGCCACACACCGATGGCGCCAAGCACCACAGCGAGGCTGGTGAAGCCGTCGGTGCGGGCGTGATAGCCGTCGGCGATCAGGGCAGCGCTGTTGATCTCGCGGCCGACACGGATGCGGAACACCGCAACGGCCTCATTGCCGAGAAAGCCGACCAGGCCGGCAACTGCCACCCAGCCAAGGAAGGTGATGGGCTGGGGATGGATCAGCCGGTCGATCGCTTCGTAGCCGGCGACGATGGCGCTGAAGAGGATGATGAGAACGATCAGGATTCCGGCGAGATCCTCGACCCGGCCAAGGCCGTAGGTGAAGGTTTTGCTCGGCTTGCGCCTTGCCAGCATGAAGGCGACCCACAGCGGGATGGCGGTGACCGCGTCGCCGACGTTGTGGATGGTATCGGCAAGCAGTGCCACGCTGCCCGAAAGCAACACGACGACCAGTTGCAGCGCCGATGTGATGGCCAGCACGACGAACGACCATTTGATCGCCCAGATGCCGCGCGTCGTCGTCGCGATCGTAGGATCGATCACGCCATGGGTGTGTCCGTGGCCACCCTCACCGTGATCATGTCCATGGCCGCCCATGCCTTGCGTCATCGGGCCGAACCCGAACCAGTCGCGTATCTTGTCCATCATGCCGTTTCTCACAGGTACTTGGTGATGTCCTTGAACTCATCGATCGAGCGGCGCTGCTCGCGCGCCAAGGGGCCGACGACGTCCTCAAGGCAATGGTTGAGATGATCCTGGATCAGGGTTTTCTTGGCTTGCGAGACGGCCTTCTCGACAGCATGCAACTGCTGGGCGAGATCGATGCAGGGCCGGCCCGCTTCGATCATTTCTATGACACCCTTGAGATGTCCGTTGGCGCGCTTCAGACGCTTGACGATATCAGGATGCGTTTCGTGGATGTGAGGTTGCTCGCTCATGTCTCGATACTATCCTCATGGAGGGGATATACAAGCCTCAAAGAGGCCCCGATTTCGGTGTAGGCAACCATTCGTTAGGATTTTAGAGAATAATCGCCTTTCATGCCGAATCGGGTCCACAGCGCAGTTTTTTGTCTGGTCATCGCCCTGACGATAGTGTTCGGCATGCCGCGTCCCTTAGGCTATTCGGCCTCGCACGATCCGATCGCGATTGCCGCCTCCGCGATCGAGCGCCAAGCCGAAGTCGCGGCGCAGATCGAAAATCATGGTCACGCCCACGAGGACGGCGTTGCCGACGAGCAAAGCCTTGGTCATTTTCACGGGCACAATGCGGCCGACCACTCGCACGAAACGGCGAGTACACCTGTCGGCTTTGCACCGACCGTTCCGCAGGTCGAACGGGGCTGGCTGAATTATTCGCCGACTTTCATCGATCCGGGCGCGACATTCCGGCTCGAGCGACCGCCGAGACCATTCCTCGCCGCGTGATCACGGCCGCTCAAGCGGCCTCCCTCAACGACGAAGATCGGAAATTTTATGCAAGAACCCTTCTACCGGGGGCGACCGCGCTCGCGTCGCGCGTGTTGGCGAACCACCCTGCCCTTGCTAATTGCTATTTTGACGCTCCCGCTGCTGGCAGGAGCAGCCTTCGCCCATGCCGTCGCCGCCGGCGACAAGGGCTACATCCAGGAAATCTCGGGCATGAATCTGCTGCCCTTCATCTATCTCGGCGCCAAGCACATGGTGACGGGATACGATCACATCCTGTTCCTGTTCGGCGTGATCTTCTTCCTCTACCGGATGAAGCACATCGGCATCTATGTCAGCCTGTTCGCGCTCGGTCACTCCACGACGATGCTGCTCGGCGTCTATTTCAACGTCGGCATCAACAGCTACGTCATAGACGCCATCATCGGCCTGTCGGTCGTCTACAAGGCGCTCGACAATATGGGCGCCTTCCAGAGGTGGCTCGGCTTCCAGCCGAACACCAAGATCGCGACGCTGATCTTCGGCTTTTTCCACGGCTTTGGCCTGTCGACGAAGATCATCGAATACAACATCTCGCCCGACGGGCTCGTGCCCAACCTTCTCGCCTTCAATGTCGGCGTCGAACTCGGTCAGCTCATGGCACTGGGCGCCATCCTGATCGTCATGGGTTACTGGCGCCGGACACCAAGCTTCTGGCGCCATGCCTACACCGCAAACGTCATCATGATGACGGCTGGTTTCTTGCTGATCGGGTATCAGCTCGCCGGCCTGTTCGTTGCAGCATAGGACCACAACAATGTACAATACTGACTTGCCCACTCGGGCAGAATTGCCAACTTCGGCACAGCTCAAGCGCTCCACCCTGATTGCGGCGCTGACGGCGATCGCCCTGCTCGTCACAATCGTCATACCCTCGGAGTATGCGATCGACCCAACGGGTGCTGGCCGAATTCTCGGCCTCACAAGGATGGGCGAGATCAAAACCCAACTCGCGACAGAGGCCGCCGCAGACGAGGCCGCCATGGTCGCCAAGGCGACGGCGCCCCGGCTCTCCCAGGCCGCCGTGCCGCAGGAGTTGGCGGCGCGCCTGGAACGCATCGAGACCCTGCTCGTAGAGCTCAGCGCCGACGCCCCTGCCCAAGCCTCGGCTGCGCAGGACGATCTCAGCGTCAGCAACATCACACCGGAAAACGTCGCGCCGGTTGCGCAGGAGACCGTCGCGGTGGCGACGGCGCCCGCCGAGAAGCAGGATGAGATGACAATTTCACTGGCGCCCGGCGAGGGAGCGGAAGTCAAGCTGGTAATGCGCCAAGGGGCCCGTGCGAATTACGCCTGGACGGTCGACGGCGGCGGCGTCAATTTCGACATGCATGGCGACGGCGGCGGGCAGTCCGCCAGCTACGAAAAGGGTCGGGGCGTGCCGGGAGCTGAAGGGGCGCTGGAAGCTGCCTTTGACGGGAACCACGGCTGGTTCTGGCGTAATCGCGGCACCACCAACATCACCGTGATTCTGCGCACCAATGGAGACTATTCGGAGATTAAGCGGGTGCTGTGACGAAACAGGCGACCATGGCCTGCCGGAGTAAGGTCATGGTCGCCGACGGGAGCATCCGCACGCAATCCACCTGAGGGCTTAGCTTCTGAGATCTTGCCTGGTCGCCCGCTCCAGGATCGGCATCATCAGCGCAAAGAGTTCCGCCTGCGATGAAAGTTTGCATTTGCTGTAAA
>NZ_JAFKIC010000049.1 GCF_017306585.1 Mesorhizobium sp.
GATGCCCGCGGTCGGCTCGACCAGCCGGTTGATCATGCGCAGAAGTGTCGTCTTGCCGGACCCCGACGTGCCGACAATAACGGCAATCGTGCGCGGTTCGATGACCATCGACACATTGTCGACCACCGTGGTCGCATCGTAGCGCTTGGTGATGCCTTCGATCTCGATCATGCCGTTTCAACCCTGCGCTTGGTGGCGGTCAACTCGATCACCGCGTCGAGGATGATGGCCGCCGCGAAAGCCAGTGCGACCGTCGGCAGCGCGCCAAGCAGCACCAGATCCATGGCCGTCTGGCCGACACCCTGGAAGACGAAGACGCCAAAGCCGCCACCGCCGATGAGCGCGGCGATCGTCGCCAGGCCAATGTTCTGCACGAGAACGATGCGGATGCCGGTGAGGATGACCGGAAAGGCCAGCGGAAACTCGATACCGAACAGCCGCTGGCGGTCGGTCATGCCCATGCCGCGCGCCGCATCATTGGCCGCGCGCGGCACGCCGGCAAGACCAACCACCGTATTGGCCACGACAGGCAGCAGGGAATAGAGGAACAGGGCGACGAAAGCCGGCGCGGTACCGATGCCCCTGATGCCGAGCGCGGCGGCTCCCGGCACATGGATGGCGACCCAGCCGAGCGGCGCGATCAGCAGACCGAACAGCGCGATCGAGGGAATGGTCTGGATGATGTTCAGGACGTTGAGCACGCCGGCCCGCAGGCTTTCCACGCGATGGCAAAGGATGCCGAGTGGCAGGCCAACGATGACGGCGGCAAGCAGGGAGCCAAGCGCCAGCGTCACGTGTTTGGAGGCTTCGGCCCAGAAACTGTCGGCGCGGTTGGTGTATTCCTTGAGGATGGAGAGATCGTTCCAGCTTCCCGACATGAGCAGCAGGCCGATGGCAACGGCTGCTGCCGCCAGTACGCCGATCCGGGCCCATGGTGACAGGTTCAGGCGTGTCAGAACGTCCGCCAGCAAAAGCGTGAAGGCGAAGATGAGTATCCAGAAGCCGGAGGCCGGCGACACTCTGGCGAAGGTATTGCCGGCCGGCGTGAGGAATGTGCCGGCGGCGCCGATCAGGAGCGCCAGCGCCACGAGAGCCACCACGCTGGCGGCCAGGCGCAGAGCAAGCGGCGTCCTGAACAATGCGACGAGCGCTGCCGCGACAAGGATGGCGAGCAGCAACGGCCCGGTCGTTGCCGGCAGCGCTTCGAGAATGGATCGCGCCTGGCCGGGAACGATGCGGTTGGCGCGGAACGTGGCAAAGGGAGCGAGGAACACGGCGTAGGCCGCTATCGCTGCAATGACCACGCCGAGCTTGTCGAAACGGATGGTCATGATGCGCGTGTGCGCGAGGCGCCCCCCTCTGTCCTGCCGGACATCTCCCCCTCAAGGGGGGAGATCGGATGTCGCGACGGCTTTCGCCAATTACGCGGGCTGGAAAAAGACGCCGCGCGCGCCAACCGCCAATCTCCCCCCTTGAGGGGGAGATGTCCGGCAGGACAGAGAGGGGCGCCTCGCACCGACGTCACTTATCGACGCGCAGCTACTTCAAAAATCCGTTCTTCTTCAAAAAGTCCTCGGCGACGGCTTTCACCGGCTCGCCGCCGACCTGAACGCGGCCGTTGAGCTCCTGCAACGTGACGAGGTCGAGTTTGGCGAAGACCGGCTTCAGCAGCGTTTCGATCTCGGGATGTTCCTTGAGCACGGATTCGCGGATGATCGGCGCCGGCTGGTAGACCGGCTGCACGCCCTTGTCGTCGTCGAGCACCACGAGGCCCGAAGGCGCGATGCCGCCATCCGTGCCGTAAACCATGGCGGCATTGGCGCCGCTGGTCTGGTTGGCGGCGGCGGCGATGGTCGCTGCCGTGTCGCCACCCGAAAGCGTGATCAGCTGCTCGGGCTTCAGCTTGAAGCCGTAGGTGGTCTGGAAAGCCGGAAGAGCGGCAGCCGAATTGACGAACTCGGCAGAGGCCGCCAGCACCACCTGGCCGCCGCCGGCGACATATTTGCCGAAGTCGGAAAGCGTGACGAGCTTGTTGGTTTCGGCGACTTCCTTACGCAGCGCGATCGCCCAGGTGTTGTTGGCCGGCGCCGGCGACAGCCAGACGATCTTGTTGGCGTCGTAGTCGAGCTTCTTGGCCGTCTCGTAGGCCTTAGCGGCATCCTTCCAGACGGGATCGTCGGCCTTCTCGAAGAAGAAGGCTGCGTTGCCGGTGTACTCCGGATAGATGTCGATCTCGCCTGCGGTGATCGCCTTGCGCACCACCGGCGTGCCACCAAGCTGGATACGGTCCGAGGTCTTGATGTTGTTGGCGTTGAGGACGAGCTGGATGATGTTGCCAAGCACGCCGCCCTCGGTGTCGATCTTCGAGGAGACAACCACCTGAGCGTTGGCCGATGCAACCGTGATGCCGAGCGCGAGCGCCGCGCCAGCCAGACCCTTGATTGAAAACATTGTGAGAATCCCTTGCTATGAACCGGAATGCGGCGGCCGCATATGAGCATGGCTTCAACGCCCCGTCGGGGTACACGGTTTCATAACAATAGGCACAGGCGCAATAATTTTGTTTGGAGAAAGCAAGTCCAGCCGAAGCAATCCTGACAGCATCTTGTCAGGCCGGCCGTTGCTGGATCAGGCTTCTGCTTTGCGCGAACCGGTCACCTTGAGCGCGCCGAGTGCGACGAAGCACAGCACGGTGACCGGAAAGATCATCCAGTTCAGCATTTCCCAGCCCCAGGCGTTGTAGACCACGCCCGACAGCAACGAGGCGCAAGCGACGGAACCGAACAGGACGAAGTCGTGAAAACCCTGCACCTTGCCTTTTTCCGATGGCCGATAGCTGGCCGCCACCATCGCGGTGGCGCCGATGAAGCCGAAATTCCAGCCAAGGCCGAGCAGGATCAGCGAGGTCCAGAACTGCCACAACGCCAGGCCCGACAAGGCGACGGCGCCGCAACCGATA
The DNA here is from genome assembly GCF_017306585.1 of Mesorhizobium sp. GTDB lineage: Bacteria > Pseudomonadota > Alphaproteobacteria > Rhizobiales > Rhizobiaceae > Mesorhizobium. Next base: position 2,960 of record NZ_JAFKIC010000049.1, read on the forward strand.
AGCAACACGAGGCCGGTGGCCACGATGCGCTCCGCGCCGAAACGGTGGATCAGCGAGCCGGTGAAGAAACTGGGCCCGAACATGGCCATGACATGCCATGAAATGCCGAGCGTGGCATTGTCCTCCGACAGGCCGCAGCCGACCATGGCGAGCGGCGCGCCGGTCATGACGAAGCTCATCAGCGCATAGCTGCCGACAGCACAGAACAGCGCGGCGACGAAGCGCGGCCTGGTGACGATTTCCGACAGGGGTCTCGTGTCCCCATCGGCAACGTCAACCTTATTGGCAGCCTTTGCCGGCAGGCGCAGGAACGACAGGATGACGGCGCCGACCGCGGCCAGCGGCAGGATGGCGGCGAACGATCCGGCGAACATCACCGGCGCGAACAGTTCGCGGGTGAAGATGACGATCTGCGGCCCAAGGATGGCAGTGACGATGCCGCCGGCCAGCACGAAAGAGATGGCGCGCGCCTTGAATTCCGGCGGTGCATTGTCGGCGGCGGCGAAGCGAAACTGCTGGACGAAAGCGCCGCCGATACCGAGCACCAAGAGCGAGAGGGCAAATACCCAGAAACTGCCGTGGAACAACGCGAGCGTGGCGCTCAAACCACCAAGCGCGGTGACAACGGTTCCGGTCATGAAGCCGCCGCGCTGACCCAGCCGGCGGATGATAGCGGCGGCCGGTAGAGCCCCCAGCGCCACGCCGAGATTGTAACCGGTGATCGGAGCGGTGGCCAGCGACTTGTCCGCGCCAAGCAGGTATTGCCCGGCCAGCGCGCCCATGGAGATAGCAATGGGCGCCGCCGATCCGACGATCGCCTGCGAGACGGCAAGGATCAGCGCGGTCCGCTTCGCCTCTCTACCTGCCTCGATGGCGATAGCGGTCACGATGCGTCCTTGCCGCGCCCCTCGCCGCGCACGCGGCGCGACACGCGGTCGAGCACGGCATTGACCAGCTTGGGCTCGTCTTCCTCGTAGAAAGCCTTGGCGATGTCGACATATTCCGAGACGATCACGGCCACCGGAACGTCTTCGCGCTTCATCAACTCGTAGACGCCGGCGCGCAGGATGGCGCGCAGTGTCGAGTCGAGCCGCGACAGCGGCCAGTCGTCTGTCAGCGCCTGGCGGATGATCGGATCTATGGTCTTCTGATCCTCGACCACGCCGGTCAGGATGGCTCGGAACCATTGGGCGTCCGCCTCGCGGTAGAGCGCGCCGTCGACTTCCTTGCCGAGCCGGAACGCCTCGTATTCGGCCGTGATCTCGAAGACGCCGCTGCCCGCGACATCCATCTGGTAAAGCGCCTGCACGGCGGCCAGACGGGCTGCACCTCGCTTGTTGGCGTGGCGCACGGCACCGGTCGGGGCGGGATCGCTCACGATTGGGCTCCGAATTTCTCTTTGAGCGCGATCATGGTCAGCGCCGCGCGCGCGGCAAAGCCGCCCTTGTCGCCCTCCGAGCGCCTGGCCCGCGTCCACGCCTGCGCATCGTTCTCGGTGGTAAGGATGCCGTTGCCGATGCAGACGGAATCCTGCACCGAAAGGTCCATGAGCGCGCGGCTCGATTCATTGGCGACGATATCGAAATGGTAGGTGTCACCGCGGATGATGGTGCCGAGCGCGACGAAGCCATCGTAATGCGTGCCGCCTTCCGCCGCGCCGTCCAGCGCGAAGGTGATCACGGCGGGAATCTCGAGCGAGCCGGGAACCGTCACCACGTCATAGGTGGCGCCGGCTTCGTCCAGCGCGCCGGTCGCGCCATCGAGCAGCGCGTCGGCGAGGTCGTCATGAAAGCGCGCCTCGACAATAAGCAGATGCGCCTTCGCCTTCGGACGAATGAACGCTTTGCCGTGTTGGGATGTGCCTGCCATAAAAGTCTCCGGGGGGTTGCCGGTGACTTAGGCCGAAGCGCCGTTGACCGCAAGCGGAAGATTGGTGGAGGCGCTGGACGAACGTCTGCGGACAGCGCGACAGCAGGCTTTCAAAGCCCCTCCTTCGCCGCCTCCGCCAGGCGCGCGGCGTAGCGGGCCATGGTATCGATCTCGAGGTTGACGCGGTCGCCGGCCTTGCGCTCGCCCCAGGTGGTGACGGTCAGCGAGTGGTGGATCAGAAGCACGTCGAAGCGGGTCCCCTCCACCTTGTTGACTGTGAGCGAGGTGCCGTCGAGTGCGACAGAGCCTTTCGGCGCTATGAATTTCGCCAGATGGCGCGGCGCTTCCAGCGTGAAGCGCACGGCGTCGCCCTCGTCCTTGCGCTCGACGATCTCGGCGGTGCCGTCGACATGGCCCGAAACGATATGGCCGCCGAGTTCGTCGCCGATCTTGAGCGCCCGCTCCAGATTGATGCGCGTGCCTGATTTCCAGCCCGCGGCCGTGGTCAGCCGCAAGGCCTCCTCCCAGGCTTCGACCTCGAACCAGCGTGCGTTCGAACCGCTATCGGGCAAGGCCGTGACCGTCAGGCAGACGCCACCGCAAGAGATCGAGGCGCCGATGGCGATCGTTTCGGGATCATAGGCGGTGTCGATGCGCAGGCCGACACCTTCGCTCAGCGGCTTGACGGCGGCGACGGTGCCGATATCGGTGACAATTCCGGTGAACATCGATCGCTATCCCTAAAAATCCCTGATCCATTCGGCGTAACCGTCTTCGCCGAAACGCATCTCGCGCAGCTTGCGGAACCCCTCGGGGATATGGTCGGCATCGATCGGCGATGCAATGCCGCCCTCGCCGATCGCTTCCGGCCCCTGGAACAGCACGATGCGGTCGACCAGCCCATCGGCCAGGAAGGCGCTCGCCACCTTGGCGCCGCCTTCGACCAGCACGCTTGCCATGCCGAGCGCGGCAAGATCATCGAGAAGTTCCGGCAGCGCCACGCCGCCTTCGTGCGTTTCCGTGCCGATGAAGCGCACGCCAGTGCGATCAAGAACAGCCCGGCGCTGCGGGTCGGCCTCAAGACACGCGGCGAGATACAACGGCACGCGATCGACGCCCGAGACCAGTTTCGAACTCTCCGGCAGCCTGATCTGCCGGTCGAGCACGATGCGGGCCGGCGAACGGTTCTCCAGCCCCGGCAGACGCACGGTCAGGGCCGGATCATCCTCCAATGCCGTGCCGATGCCAACCAGGATGGCATCGGCCTCGGCCCGCATCAGATAAACTTCGCGGCGCGCGATATCGCCTGTTATCGCGACCTGGCCGGCGCCTTGCCTGCCGATCTTGCCGTCGCTGGAAAGCGCAAGCTTCAGAATCACTTCAGGCCGCTTCCTCAGCGAGCGAATGAGGTAGCCGGCCATCTGCTCGGCGGCTTCGGCCGCCAACACCTTTTCGACCACCTCGATGCCGGCGGCGCGCAGGATGGCGTAACCCTTGCCGGAGACGCGCGGGTCGGGGTCGCTTGCGGCACCCACCACCCGGGCAATGCCGGCATTGACCAGCGCATTGGCACAGGGGGGTGTGCGGCCGTGATGCGCGCAGGGTTCCAGCGTGACATAGGCGGTGGCGCCTCGGGCGAGTTCACCAGCCTCGGCAAGCGCCTCGGTCTCGGCGTGAGGCCGGCCGCCAACGGCGGTCACACCCGTGCCGACGATCATCGGGCCGTTGCCGTCGTCCCGCACGATCAGCGTGCCTACAGACGGGTTGGTGGAGGTCCTGCCCGCGTTCCTGCGCGACAACCGCAAGGCCGCGGCCATGAAACGGCGATCCAGGGCCGCTTGCTCGGCCTCGCTGCGCTGTGGTGCTGCCATGCTCAGCCGGCGTCCTCTTCGCTCTTGTCGTCGACCTTCAGTTCGCCCAGCAGTTCATGAAAGTCCTTGGCCTCGCGGAAATTGCGGTAGACGGAGGCGAAGCGGACATAGGCGACATCGTCGAGCGACTTCAGCGCCTCCATGACCAGCCGGCCGACTTCACCGGAGGCGATTTCCGTCTCGCCTGAACTTTCCAGTTGGCGCACGATGCCGGTCACAGCGCGGTCGATACGCTCGGGATCGACATTGCGCTTGCGCACCGCGATTTCCACCGAGCGCAGCAGCTTGTCGCGATCGAAGGGCACTTTGCGACCCGATTTCTTGACCACGACGAGGTCACGCAATTGCACGCGCTCGAAGGTGGTGAAGCGGCCGCCGCAATCGGGACAGACGCGCCGGCGGCGGATGGCCGCGCCGTCCTCGGCGGGACGTGAATCCTTCACCTGCGTATCTTCGGACTGGCAATAGGGACAACGCATGGAAAGCCTTGGGTTAGCGAATCTGGTGAAGCGAAAGGCTTAGAGCCTTTCCGGCGCGGATTGAAGCAATTCCGTCTTTGACGGCCTGCTGAGCCTCAGAGATAGCGAGGCGCGCGCAAAATTGCGAGTGCCGTGGTCCCGGCCCGAAAATCCGGCGGCATTGCCTCTATGCCGACGACAAGCGGCGCATTCACGGCCGTCGATGTTACGGCGCGACGTCCTTGGTCGGGAAGCCGCAGGACGTGCCGAGGTTGCGGTAGGCCTTGGTGAAGCCGTCCATCGGGATGCTGGCCACAGCCTGCTTGTCGAAAGCCACGTCCAGGGAGGTGACCT
>NZ_JAFKIC010000050.1 GCF_017306585.1 Mesorhizobium sp.
AAATGCCGATCGAGGCTTTCCTCGACCGCTGGGAAAACGGCGCCGTTTAGGACGGCTTCCGCGCGCTTTCATTGCGGGTCATCGCCATCCGAAATCGCTGCATTTCGGCGAGGCTGGAAGCTTCGGCGGTAACCAATTTTCTTAACGTAAAATATTAGCGTTAAAAATTGGAAAACGAATTGTATCCATCAAATTAAGCGCTCCATGGTTGCAAGACTTTTCGCGAAATGCACTAATCGATCCAGGGGTAAGTCGTAAGAAGTCGAAGGAAACACTGCTAGCAACAACGGAGAGAAGTCATGAAGAAGTTCGCACTTGTACTCACTGCTGCAATGGTTTCCTTTTCAACTGTCGGCGCCTATGCCGGCGGCTGGGGAGGCGGCTCGGGCAGCCTGATCAATGTGTCGCCGTCCATCGGCCTCGGCCAGGTGAACGCGCTGAACGGCATTCTCAATGGCAACAACATCCTGAGCGGCAACGTCGTCCAGGGCATCCTGAACGGCAACAAGACCAACGTCCTTACCGGCGTTCTCAGCGGTATCGGCGTCAATGTGCTCGGCGGCAACAGCTACAAGCTGGGCGGCCGTCACTGAGCAGCAAGGACAGGGGTAACTCTGTCTGGGGCAGGAGGGTCTCGCACATCCTCCTGCCTCGCTGCTTGTGCCCATGATTTCAGGCAATTCCCGGAATTGTTCTCACTGGAACAATCCAGAACCGCACGAGCTGAGATCAGATCTTGGCCCGCAGCGCGATGAACGCATCGACCGTGTGTTCGCGGTCGTCGATGACGGTCTTGATGGTCCGGTTGACATCGACCCGCACGACGATGGCCATGGACTTGGTCGCGTCATAGGTCGCCTCGGCATAGATGCCGTCGCGCCGCTCCTGGTTCTCGTAGAGCAGATTGTCCTTGATCTCGTAGAATACTCCGGAGGCGAGGCCGAGATTCTCGCGCAGCTTCATGCCGATTTCCAGCTCCGCGCGCTGCAGCCAGGATGCCAGCGGATCGTCGGTGTTGGAGGTCTCGTAGCGGCCGAAATAGGTTCCACGCAGTTCGAAGCCATGCGGCAGCGGCTTGCCGAAGGTAACCTGCCAGGTCGGCCGCCAGCGCTGGTAGATGTCGTTGGCGCCGCGCAGGAACTCCGCGCCCAGGGCGACGCCGAGCGTCGAGCCGTCCGCGGCCTTGTAGGCGGCTTCGGCGCGGATCGTGTAGGTCTTGAACGACAGGAAGAGCGGCGGGTAGCCGATCTGCTCGACGCTGGCGAGCAGCGCCGACGCCGATCCGCCGAAGGCAAACTGGCCGACGGTTCGCGTGATCCGGGCCGCCAACTGGAACAGGTTGCGGTCGGCGTGCAGCTTCGCCGGCAGGATCAGATCGTCCTGGAAATGCGTGGCGCCGAGTTTTTCGAAACTGTCGGTGGCTTCCAGGATCAGCGAGGTGGCGTTGCCGAGGTCGATGCCGAGCTGCGTCTGGGCGCCGAAGACCTGCTTGAATTCGCGTGTGCCGAGCGTCAGTGGGCCGATGTCGAGATTGTCGCCGGTGCTGGATACGCGGTAGGTCAGCGTTCCCCGCAGTTCGAGACCGGGCGCAAGGCGGCGGAAGGCCTCGGCCGACACGCCCAGCGCGCGGTCGTCCTCGATCGAGGTGCGGTCGTAGTGCGATACCTGGAAGTCGGCGTTGAGCTTGGCATAGGCGTCGTTGTCGCCCCATTGCTTCTGCAGCGTGCCGCGCAGCAGCGAATACCAGTCGGAGACGTTGCGGTCGCTGTCGAGCGCGTTGTTGGTCCAGTGCCGTTCCAGACTGCCGGTGATCACCGGATCGGTGGGCGATGCGCTGGGATCGGTTGCCGGGGCTGCCAGATCGGGCGCCGGCGTGGTCGTGGATTCCGCCCTGGCGGCGGTCGCCGCGCAGGCCATCAGCAGGCCAAGGCCGGCTGAGCGAAGCAATTTGCGGGAAAGTGTTGCGACCGTCTGTCCGTGTGCCGGTCGGCGCTTTCGGGAAACCATGCTCCGCGCTCTCCGGACTGAAACCCCTTCCGTCATGCGGGGGTGGCGCGACGGAAGGGGCTGGAGGTAAACCGCTGTGAAGCGGAAGGAACAGGCTCTTTGCCTGCACGGTTACTATGCCATTAAACCGATAAGGTGTGTTTTCCGGCGAATGCGCGCTTTGCGTGTATTCAATTGTGCCTGATGTATTTGTCTCTGCGGGAACTCGAAACGGCCATCGTCGGTTTCTTCTGGCGGCAGCCACCGAGGGACCTCGACAAATGGAAAAGCTCTTCACCAGGATCGCCAACTGGGTCGCGCATATAACCGGCATGCCGCTGACATTTGCCGTCTGCTGCCTGGTCGTCGTCGCCTGGGCGGTGAGCGGGCCGTTTTTCGACTTCTCCGATACCTGGCAACTGGTGATCAATACCGGCACGACCATCGTCACCTTCCTGATGGTGTTCCTGATCCAGAACACCCAGAACCGCGACGGCGCGGCGATCCAGGCCAAGCTCGACGAACTGATCCGGGTCAGCGAGGGCCACAACCACTTCATCGGCATAGAACATCTGACCGAGTCGGAAGTGGAGGAGATTCGCGACAAGTGCGAGAAGGCGGCTCGCCGCCACGATGAGCAGATCGCCACCATGGCGGCCAAGAAGGCCGTGGCGCAAAAACGCGGATCGAAAAAACAGGCTGCGTGAGATCCGGAGACCGGTCCTACTGCTTCATGAAAGTCGCGAAAGCATCCTTGTGGTCCGGGTGCCAGCGCGACAGAGCGGGGCGGTTTTCGATGATGTCGCCAATCGCCCAGGCCATGCGCTTTTCATCCATGGGGCGCGCCACGTCGTTATCAGGGCAAAGGATGTAGAAATCGCCTCCGACCAGGGATTCCAGCATGAAATCAACGACCTGTTCGCCCGTCCAGGCGCCGGCCGGCTTTTCCGTCGCGCCTTCGGTGAGGCCGGTATAGGTGAAGCCTGGAATGAGCAGATGCGCCGAGAGGTGAGCCCCGGGCTCGTTGCGCAATGCGTGCGCGAGACCTTCCGTGAATGTCTTCACGCCGGACTTCGAGACATTGTAGGCGAGGTTGCCAGGTGGCGTTGTGATGCCCTGCTTGGAGCCGGTGTTGACGATCAGCCCAGGCCTGCCCGACGCCAGCATGCGCGGCGCGAAGGCCTCGACGCCATGCACGACGCCCCAGAAATTGATGTCGATCAGCCGCCTCCAGGCGTCGCGGTTCTCCCAGGGCTTTCCGGGATTGTCGCCGACGCCTGCATTGTTCATCAAGAGCGAGACCTCGCCGAAGGCGCCGAATGCGCGGTCGGCGAGCCTATCGACCTCATCGGGTTTCGAAACATCGGATGCAACGGCAAGCACGGCGTCGTCACCGGCAATGGCCGAGACCGTCCGCGAGGCATCGTCGAGGCGCGCCCCGCCGATGTCGGCCAGCACGATCTTCATGCCCATCAGCGCCAGCCGCTTGGCGGCCGCCAGGCCGATGCCGCTGGCGGCGCCGGTGATGACGGCGGTGTTGCCCCGGCCAAGGGCGGGCAGGGCGGTCTGGATCTCGGCGTCGGGGATCATCGGTGCTTTCTTCCTCTTTCGATGGCGCTGAAATTAGCGTTGGAACGGCGTCGTGCAAGGCTTGCGTCGTCCCTTTCCGGGTTGACCCGTCCGGCCGGGGCTGCGAATGCTGCCCGCGCGAAAGGGAGAGTTCCGGATTGACGGATTGGGTCGCAATTCTGAAGGAGCAGACCGCCACCGGCGACCAGATGGGACGCGAGGTGCCGCAGATGCTGGCCAATCCCGATATCAGCGAAGCCCAGGTGAAGACGCTGTTCTCGGCACTCGAAAAACAGGCCGACTTCGTCGAGAAGCTGCGCATGGCGCTGGAAAAGTTCGGCCATGATTTCCGCATCGTCAAGGCGGCGGAACGGCTCGAGGAGCGCTATGCCGACCTTGCCGCTTCGGTGGCGGACAAGCTTAAGGCCATGCGCGGCTAGGCCAGGCGGCCCTGCTTTCCAGCAGCGGAGAGCAGACTATTTTTCGAGCACCCGCGAAAACCGCGTATCCGGCACGAGCCAGACCAGAGCGACGGCGACAAAGATTCCGACGCCGATCCACCGGTTGAGGAAAGCGAGCGCGATGGCCGCGATATAGGCGACGAGCGAGAGCCGGCCCTTGCGGTCATTGCCGATCGCCTTGGCGAAGGCCGTATCCTGCCCGTGCAGCCGGTGGAGCGCGACGACCAGTATGCCGTAGGCGGTCGCGCACATGGCAAGGTCGAAGCCGTAGACCGCGACCGGAACCGTGGCAAAATGGTTCTCGCCCATGAAGGCGGTCGTTACCGGCATCAGCGATAGCCAGAACAGGAGATGCAGGTTTGCCCAGAGAACCCGGCCGTCGACACGCTGCACGGTGTGGAACATGTTGTGCAGGTTGTTCCAGTAAATGCCGACATTGATGAAGGAAAGCACGTAGCACAGGAAGATCGGCCATTGCGGCAGGAGCGCCGAAAAATCCTCGCCTTCGGGCACTTTCAGGTCGAGCACCATGATGGTGATGATGATGGCCACGACACCATCGGTGAATGCCTCGACCCTGCCTTTGCCCATGATTAGACCTTTGCCCGCAACCAATTGCCGAAAGAGAGTAAACTGTTAGCGGATGTTGCCGCGCCGATAAACGGCGTGTGGAAAATTCCTCAACCATGTCTGGGGAAATTCTTCTACGGGACCGGCGGCCATGATGTGAGATGGCTGCAACTTGTTGACTTTTCTTGGCTTCTGCCTCTCCTCTTGTGAAGCAGCCTCGCGCCGAAGCAGTCGAAGGGCCGGGGATCGAATGGAGGGACTCATGAGATTTCGATTTCTGCTTCTGATCGCGACCCTAGTGGCCGCCATGTTCGGGACGTCGGCTGCGGCCTTCGCCTACAGCGCCCACACCACGACCAATCTCAACGTGCGCACCGGGCCGGGCGCCAGCTATGCCAAGGTCGGAACGCTGCCGGCCGGTTTCAGGGTGAATGTCGCCGGCTGCCAGCCGGGATGGTGCAGGATCCATGGCGGCGGTGTCAGCGGCTGGGTCAGTTCCGGTTATCTCGAGCGCGCCCATGTCGTGCGTCCGCCCGTGGTCATCGTGCGCCCGCCGCATCATCGGCCGCCGCATTGGCACAAGCCGCCGCATCACCGTCCTCCGCACCACCGCCCGCCGCACAAGCCGCGTCCGGGCAAATGCAAGATCGCGCCCGGATTCTCCTGCAAGTAGTTTGGAATTGCGGACTGCATAGCGAACAGGGGCCGTATCATCCGCGGCCCTTGTTCAGGCCCAGCCGACGATCAGCCGTTCGGCGTTTCGGGTGCCATGTTGGCGCGCTGGCGCGGCACACCAAGCCCGGTGTCGGGCGGCTCGCCGGCGGCCGGCCTGTTCTCGATCATGTGCAAGGTGCGCCAGCCGCCGAAGCGATAATAGGCCGCCGCCAACACCAGCGAGGTGATCGAACCCGCCGGAAAACTCCACCACAGCGCTTCCTCGCCGATGACGCCGCGCATGAAATAGGCAAAGCCGGTGCGCACGATGAGCACCGAAATCACCAGGATGATCAGCGGCGGCATCACGGCGCCCGTGGCGCGCACCGTGGCAAACAGCACGATGGTGATGCCGAACAGAACGAAAGACCACGACGCGACCGTGTTGATGTGGGCGGCAATCTCGATGGCCGCGCTGTCGCTGCTCAGGAACAGGCTGAGGATCGAGCGGTCGAAGAGCCAGAGCAGCGCGACCAGCGCGCCGGTCAGCACCAGGTTGAAGCCGACGCCGGAGGCCGCGACACGGCCGATCCGGTCCCAACGTCCCGCGCCGACATTCTGCGCGGCCATGGACGAGACGGCGGCGCCAATGGCGAGCGCCGGCATCTGGATATAGGTCCACAACTGGGCGGCGATGCCGTAGGCGGCGGCGACCTGCGAACCATATGAGTTGACGATGCCCATCACCGTCAGCGCGGCCGCGGAGATGACGATCATCTGCAGGCCCATCGGCACCCCCTTGAACACGACGATGCGCAACAGGACAGGGTCGGGCCGTAGCAGAGCGAGGTTGGCGCCAGCCAGCCGCAGGGGGTGCTTGCGCGCATAGAGCACGATCAGGATGGCGATCACGCTCACCGTCTGACCGATCAGCGTCGAGGTGGCCGATCCGGCGATGCCAAGCTCGGGGAACGGGCCGATGCCGCGGATGAGCAAGGGGTTGAGCACGATGTCGAGCACGACCGCCAGCGCCATGAAGACGAAGGGCGTGCGCGAGTCGCCGGCGCCGCGCAGCACGGTCATGACGAAGGACAGGAGGTTCATCATCGGCACGGCGACGAAGATGATGCGCAGGTAGGAGCGCGCCAGCGGCAAGGCGTCCGGCGGCGTGCCGAGCGCATTCAGGATCGCGTCGACCCAGATCCAGCCACAGACGGCGAAGACCACCGAAACAAGGAAGAAGAAGGTGGCGCTGGTGCCGACGATGCGGCGCGCCTCGGGCAGGTCGCGGGCGCCGACCGACTGCGCCACCAGGATGGTGGCGGCCATGCCGATGCCGAACACGGTGCCCAGGATCAGGAACAGGACGAGATTGGCGTTGGACGTGGCGGTGAGCGCGGACTCACCGAGGAAGCGGCCGACCCAGACGGCGTTGATCGACCCGTTGAGCGACTGCAGCACATTGGAGCCGAGAACCGGCAGGGCAAACAGCAGCAAAGTGCGCGGGATTGGGCCGCTGGTCAGGTCGGCGGTGCGCCGGCGCGTCGGCATTTTTTCGTCCATGGCAGGCAACTCGGCAAGGCTGATTTGGATCCGGTCCGCATCATTGCCGATTCAACGGGGCAGGTCGATGCGGCGCCACAAAAGATTGGCCCAGTCTTCCAGCGTTCCCTAATGCAATCATGTTCTCAAAGCTTCCGGAATGGGATATTGATCCGGATAGCTGGGGCGGAATTTTTCCAGTTCCCAAGGGCAAGCCGGGGGGGTCATGTCCGACATTTCGCTGCTTTCCGAGCGCCTGAGCCGGCGCGCGTTTCTTGGCGCGTCCGCTCTGGGCGCCGCTTCGCTGGGCCTTTCTGCGTGCACCACGGCCGATGTCGCGACGCCGCCTCCCGTGGCGGCTGCACCGCCCGAGCCGGCTCTCGGCGATGCCGCGACCATGTATGCGGCGCGTACCGATGAGGGCTTCCAACTGCCGGCTATACCGGTGGCGAAGCTCGATCCGAAATTCCTGCGCCAGGTCGTGGACGATCCGACCGGGGAAAAGCCGGGCACCATCGTCGTCGATGCCTCGCAGCATTTCCTTTATCTGGTGCGCGACGGCGGCAAGGCGATCCGCTACGGCGTCAGCCTAGGCAAGGCCGGCTTCGGATGGACAGGCAGCGCGGTGGTTCAGGCGCGCAAGAAGTGGCCGGTCTGGACGCCGCCGCCCGAAATGATCCAGCGCCGGCC
>NZ_JAFKIC010000051.1 GCF_017306585.1 Mesorhizobium sp.
TGGCGGCGGGGGTTGGGTGGGCTGGGGGAGCGGCGGGCGTGGCTCGGTGTCGCTGACCGGGCACTGGCTGGTCGGGCATTTCGCGCATCGGGGTGGGGACCAGGGCTGGTGCGTCGATGGCGTCGCGGTGCAGGGTTACAATTTGCCGCGTTTCGGACTGGTGACCTTCGGCGAGAGTTTTCACGGCAATCATCACGCGTTTCCCGAATCCGCCCGGCTCGGCCTGGAGCGCGGGCAGATCGACCTTGGCTGGGTCCTGATCCGGATCCTGGCGAGCCTCGGTCTCGCCCATAGCGTCAAACTGCCGGAGAACACCCCAAGACGAAAAGGTCTGCGCCGCCTGCCGGAGAGCCGGCGGGCCTCGCCTGCCGCGAACAACCGGTGGCCCGCACGGTCTCATGGACGATGACGGCGGCTCGCGATTTCCAGCCGGCCGGAGTAATCGTCAACCACGGCTGGCGGCCGCGGCTGGACCAAGGGATTGCGGTTGCGTTCGATAGCAGGGTTATTTAAGTCAGTATTGCTGACCTTGTGAGCTCGATGTCACTCGACGCCTTCCTTGCCCTGCTTGTTTATGCCTTCGTGACCTCCATCACGCCGGGGCCGAACAATCTCATGCTTCTGGCATCCGGCGTCAATTTCGGGATTGTCAGGACGATTCCGCACATGCTGGGCATCAGCATCGGCTTTCTCATCCTGCTGCTCGCGGTCGGCTTCGGGCTAGGCGCTGTCCTGACGGCGTTTCCGGCGCTGCACACCGGCCTGAAGATAGCGGGCGCCACCTACCTGCTCTATCTCGCCTGGAAGATCGCCATGTCCCGCTCGCTCAGCGGCAAAGGGGAGGCGGAGGCACAGCCGATGCGCTTCATCGATGCGGCCGCGTTCCAGTGGGTCAATCCGAAAGCGTGGGTGATGGCAATCACCGCAATGGCCGTCTACACCAATTCCGAACATCCGTTCATTTCGGTCGCCCTGATCTCGTTCGCGTTCGCCGTCGTCAATCTGCCCAGCGTGTCCGTGTGGGCAGGCTTCGGCACGGCGTTGCGCGGTTTCCTGTCGGACCCGGTGCGCCTGAAATGGTTCAACATCGCCATGGGGTTGTTGCTGGCGGCGACGCTTTGGCCGATGCTGAAATAGGCGCCAAAGGCCCTTTTCGGCCGCCGCCGTCGCGTCCGATCCGGACCAGTGACGGCCTGCACATCCATTGTGCAGTGCACATTAAATCTTCGTAATGCCGTCTTTTGGCCCTTTTCCGACATAGGCGCGTCCTATCTATTTGGCAAAATAGCGGCGTAAGGCCGTGATTTGCGCTAGAATACGACCACCTTGCAACGGCGTGTCGGACGGAGAGGGCACTTTGACGATGCGTGGAAAAGTCATTCTTTCGCTGCTTGCGATCGCCTGTGCGGGCGCCGCCTGGCTCTATATGTCCCCCGACACGCTGGGCAAAGTCGAGCAGATGATCGGCGTCAAGCAGGTCGCGTCCGCCGACACGGCGGCAGCGGGCAAGCAGGCATCGGACAAGCAGGCGGGCGGCGGCAATGGCGCCCGCTCGGCCTCGATCGTTTCGGCGACCGCGACGACGGCCGACTTCCCGATCCGCCGCTATGCCATCGGTTTCGTTTCCTCCCCCGCCGTGGTCAGCATCAATGCGCGTGTCTCCAGCCAGATCGTGTCGATCGACGTCAAGGACGGCCAGATGGTGAAGGCGGGAGACACCTTGTTTTCGCTAGACGACCGGGCGCTGAAGGCGCAGCTGGCCAAGGACCAAGCGACGCTCGCCAAGGACCAGGCTCTGCTCATCAGCTCCAATTCCGACCTCCAGCGCGCCAAGGACCTTGTCGCAAAGCAAGCCGGCACGCAGCAGACCTACGACCAGGCCGTGGCGGCGCAGAAGGCGGCCGCGGCGACGGTCGATGCCGACAAGGCGACGATCGACGCGGACAATGTGCAATTGAGCTACGCGACGATCACGGCGCCGATTGCCGGCAGGCTGGGCGCGGTCAGCGTCGCCGTCGGTGACCTCGTGACCACCTCGAACGGCAACAGCTCGTCGTCGACGCCGCTGGTGACCATCACCCAGATGGATCCGCTGCAGGTCAATTTCAATCTTCCCGAAAGCAACCTCGCGCTGCTGCACAAGGCCCTTGCCAATCCGCAGCAAGGGGCGGTGACGCTGACCAAGGACGGCGACCCGACGCCGATCGGCAAGGGCACGCTCGACTTCGTCGATTCCAGCGTCGACACCGCCTCCGGCACGATCGCAACGCGGGCCAGCATCCCCAATGCCGATCTTTCACTGTGGCCCGGCCAGTATGTGAACGTCATCCTAGACGCCGGCATCATGCCGCAGATGACATCCGTCCCGACGGTGGCTGTCCAGCCCAGCCAGAAGGGCCCGTTCGTCTATGTGGTCAAGCCCGACAATACGGTGGAGATGCGCCCGGTTCAGGTGGCGCTGACCGAGGGTGAGAACAGCGCCATCAGCCAGGGGCTGAAGAGCGGCGAGAAAGTCGTTACCGAAGGCCAGACGCGGCTGAAGAACGGCGCCGCGGTGCATGAAGGCGCCTCGACGGCTGCCCCGAAGGTGGCAGAGGCTAGCAACACCGGCGAGGCCGCCCAATGATCTCCGAATTCTGCATACGCAGACCGGTTGCGACGCTGTTGATGTCGTTCGCCCTCGTTCTGGGCGGGCTGTTCGCCTATAAATTCCTGCCGGTGGCGGCACTGCCGAGCGCCGAATTCCCCGTCGTCAACGTCTCAGCCTCGCTGCCCGGGGCGTCGCCGGAAACCATGGCGACATCGGTGGCGACGCCGCTGATCAAGCAGTTCGCGACCATCGCCGGCATCGATTCCATTGCCACCACGAACTCGCTCGGCCAGACCTCGATCGCCATCCAGTTCGTGCTCAACCGTGACATCGACGCGGCCGCGGCCGACGTGCAGGCGGCGATCGCGCGCACGCAGAAATCGCTGCCGCCGCAGATGACGTCGCCGCCGAGCTATCGCAAGGTCAATCCCGCCGACGCGCCGATCCTTCTTATGTCGCTGGTCAGTGACACGGTTCCGCTGACCGATCTCGATGCGTTCGCCGAAAACGTCATCTCGCCGTCGCTGTCGACCATCGACGGCGTGGCGCAGGTTTCGATCTACGGCCAGCAGAAATACGCGGTGCGCATCCAGATCGATCCGACGGCACTTGCCGCACGCGGCATCTCGATCGATCAGCTGCAGGCGGCGGTCGCGTCCGCCAACAGCAACACGCCGCTCGGCGTGCTGCAGAACGACAAGCAGCAGCTGACCATCACCGCCAACACGCAGCTGACCGACGCCGCCGGCTTCTCCAACCTCATCATCGCCACCAAGAACGGCCACCCGGTGCGGCTGGGCGAGGTGACCCGCGTGGTCGATTCCGTACAGACGACGACAACGGCGAGTTGGTACGACGGCACGCGCGCGATCATCATGGCCGTGCAGCGCCAGCCCGATGCCAACACGGTCGACGTGGTCGACAAGGTCAAGGCGATGCTGCCGTCCTTCCAGGACCAGATGCCGGCCGCCGCCTCGATCAAGCTGCTCAACGACCGCTCGACCTCGATCCGCCAGGCCGTCGACGACGTGCAGTTCACGCTGCTGTTGACCATCGCGCTGGTGGTGATGGTCATTTTCGTGTTCCTGCGCCGGGTGACGGCGACCATCATCCCGGCCGTGGCGGTGCCGATCTCGCTGATCGCCACGCTCGGCGCGATGTTCCTGTTCGGCTTTTCCATCGACAACATCTCACTGATGGGCCTGACGCTCGCCGTCGGCCTTGTCGTCGACGACGCCATCGTGATGCTGGAAAACATCTTCCGCCACATGGAGGAGGATGGGTTGTCGGCCTTCGAGGCGTCCCTGAAAGGCGCCCGCGAGATCGGCTTCACCATCATTTCGATCTCCATTTCGCTGGTGGCGGTGTTCATCCCCGTGCTGCTCATGGGCGGCGTCATCGGCCGCATCTTCAACGAGTTCGCCGTCGTGGTGACGGTCGCCATCCTGGCGTCGATGTTCGTGTCGCTGACGCTGACGCCGATGCTGTGCTCGCGCCTGCTGTCGGTAACCAAGGCCGACCGCGCGGCGCATGCTGAGGGCCACAAGCGCGATTTCATCACGCGCGGCTATGACCGCGCCTTGAGCTTCTGCCTGCGGCACACTTTCCTGGTGTTCCTCGTCTTCGTCGGCACGGCGGCGGGGTCGGTGTGGCTGATCCAGGTCTCGCCGAAGGGCTTCTTCCCGCAGGAGGATATCGGTCAGATCTCGGTCACCACCATCGCGCGCCAGGACATCTCCTTCGACGCCATGGCCAAGCTGCAGGGCCAGGTGGCCAGCGTCTTCTCGAAGTCGCCCTATGTCGACCATGTCGCGTGGTCGGCGGGCAGCGGCAACAACGCGCTCAACCAGGGACAGCTCTTCGTCCAGCTCAAGGCCAAGGACCAGCGTCCCAATATCGAAAAGGTGCTTTCGGATCTGCGCAAGCAACTCTCCGGCGTGGCGGGCATCGAGACCTACATGCAACCGGTGCAGAATCTGAGGCTCGGTTCGCGCTCGTCCGCCAGCGCCTATCAGCTCGTCGTGCAGGGTCTCGATACCGGCCAGACCGACATCTGGGCCCAGAAGCTGAATGATGCGATGGCGGCCGACCATACGACTTTCACCGACGTCACCAGCGATCTGCAGAACAATGCGCTGCAGGCATCGCTGGTGGTAGACCGCGACAAGGCCGCCCAGCTCGGCATCGACACCGACACGCTGCGGACCGCCCTCTATGGCGGCTTCGGCACCGACCAGGTGTCGACGATCTTCGGCTCGGCCGACAGCTATGAAGTCATCACCGAGCTCGATCCCAAGATCGAATGGTCGCCCGAGCGCATGCTCGCTATCCAGGTGCGCACGGCGAGCGGCAGCCTGGTGCCGCTCGGCGCCTTCGCGCGGGTCGATCGCACGGCCGGCGCCCTGACGGTCAACCAGCTCGGCCAGCTTCCGGCGGTGACGATCTCCTACAACCTGCCGCAGGGCGTGGCGCTGGGCGACAGCGTCACCCGCATCAACGCGCTCAAAGAGCAGATCGGGATGCCCAAGGCGATCTCGACCACGTTTGCCGGCACCGCCAAGACCTTCCAGGATTCGCTTGCCAACCAGGGCCTGCTGATCGGCGGCGCGATCCTGACCATCTATATCGTGCTCGGCATTCTCTACGAGAGCTTCATCCACCCGCTGACCATTCTCACGGGCCTGCCGTCGGCTGTGCTGGGTGCGGTTGTCGCCCTGCGCTTCGCCGGCATGGATTTGTCCGTTATCGCGGTGATCGGCATCCTGATGCTGATCGGCATCGTCAAGAAGAACGGCATCATGATGGTCGACGTCGCGCTGGAACTGCGACGAGAAGGCATGTCGGCCACGGAGTCCATCCACAAGGCCTGCCTGATGCGTTTCCGGCCGATCATGATGACGACGCTTGCCGCGTTGATGGGCACGTTCCCGATCGCGCTCGGCACCGGCGCCAGCGCCGAATTGCGCCAGCCGCTGGGTGTTGCCGTTGTCGGCGGCCTGCTTGCCTCGCAGGCGCTGACGCTGTTCGTCACGCCGGTGATCTATGTCTATTTCGAAAGGTTCTCGGGCTGGCTGATCGGGCTCATGCCGAAGCGCCAGGCAGAGCTGCAGGTCGTCGACAGCGGCGACCAGCCATCGCTGTTCGGCAACAACGACGATATCCAGCGCGATCCGCAGAAGACGGCCGCCGAGTAGGCGGCCGCCTGGAGACCAGGTGGGGGAAACCAAGCGTGACCAGCGCAGGTTTCGTTGCTCTCGACAATGGCCTTCGCGGCGCGGCCGCGGGATTGCTTTTGATGGTCGCCGCCGTCTTTCTGCACCATCGTCCCGTTGAGTTTGTTCGCGCTGCCCTGGCCGGAGCGGGTGCCGCCGCCGCGATCCTCGAGGCACCGGGCTTCCCTCCGCAATGGCATTGGGCAAGTTTGCCGCTCATTGCATTGTCGTCAGGCACGCCAGTCGTCTTCTGGCTCTGGGCCCGGGTGGTTTTCGACGACGACTTCGTCTTCCGTCCCTGGCACGCCGGCGTCTGGGCGGCCGCGGTCGGGCTGGGGCTGACGGCTTCCTATGGCGCGATTGCCGGCTCCGCCGCTTCAGCGATCAACCGGGCCTTGCTGCTCGCCAATCTTGGCTTCGGGATGCTCGCTCTGATGCAGACGATTGCCACCTGGCGCATGGATCTGGTCGCCGGCCGACGGCGTCTGCGCGTTGCCGTGCTGATGGGAACGCTGGTCTATATCGCCATCAACTCGGCCGCGAATCTCTCTTCCGTCGCAGTCCTGACATGGTCCTCCCCGGCCAGGAACCTTGCCAACGCGCTCGGCCTTTGCCTGTTGGCGGTGCTCGCCGGCTGGACGCTGTTTCGCACGGCGTCACCCGTTCGCGCGCTCGCGCTGGAACCGGCCATTGCATCCGCTGGCCGCCCTTCTTCCCAGCCGATCAGAAACGACGACCGTCCGGGGATCGAACCGGCTCTGCTCAGCCGGCTGGAACGCCTGATGACGACCGAGCGCGCCTATCGCCGGGAGGGGCTGACCATCGGCTCTCTCGCCGCACAGATGAACCTGCCGGAATACCGGCTGCGCCAGGTCATCAACGAGGGTCTGGGCCATCGCAATTTCAACGCCTTTCTCAACCGCTACCGGATCGAGGAAGCCAAGACGGCTCTCGCCGATCCCGGCCAGAAAGACGTACCGGTTCTGACCATCGCCATGGACGCCGGATTCCAGTCGCTCGGTCCGTTCAACCGCGCCTTCAAGGCGGATACCTGCCAGACACCGACCGAGTTCCGCCGCTTCGCTCTCGCCAAAAGCGCTGTCTGAACCGCCGCGCGAAGCGCCGAACCCTGGAATCGGCGAGCCGTGTGGAGAAATCGGCGAGCCGTTTTCAATGTTCGGCGAGACCGCGCCGCGGCCTTTCGACATGGTCTCCGCGAGATTGGAGACAGCCATGGACGCGCAAGCCAAAAAACGTTTCGTCTTGAGTTCAATGCTGAGCCTATGCGCTCTGCTGACATACCTTTGCATCGGACCGGCGCATGCCGACGACCCGGATCAACAGCCGTGGCCAACCAGGGGATGGCTGACGTCGACGCCGGAAGAACAAGGCATGGATTCAGCGGCGCTCGCCAGGCTTGTCGGTTATGGCGAAAGCCATAGCTTTGACAGCCTGCTTGTCGTGCGTCATGGGCGGATCGTCACGGAGGCTTATTACGCTCCCTACACTCCCGATGTTCTGCACGAGATCTATTCTTCGACAAAGGCGGTCACCGGCACGCTTCTCGGGATGGTCTACAAGGACGGCCTGCTCGACCGTCTCGATCATCCCATGCTGGATTTTTTCACCGATCGTCATGTCGCCAACGTTGA
>NZ_JAFKIC010000052.1 GCF_017306585.1 Mesorhizobium sp.
GGCCGGTCTCCAGGCCACGCAGCGCCTTCTGCAGCGATTCCTGGAAGGTGCGGCCGATGGCCATGACCTCGCCGACCGACTTCATGGCCGTCGTCAGCACCGGCTCGGCACCGGGGAATTTCTCGAAGGCGAAGCGCGGGATCTTGGTCACCACATAGTCGATCGACGGCTCGAACGAGGCCGGCGTGGCGCCGCCGGTGATGTCGTTCTCCAGTTCGTCCAGCGTGTAGCCGACGGCGAGCTTGGCGGCGATCTTGGCGATCGGGAAGCCGGTGGCCTTGGAGGCCAGCGCCGACGAACGCGAGACGCGCGGGTTCATCTCGATGACGACGAGGCGGCCATCGGCCGGGTTGACGGCGAACTGCACGTTCGAGCCGCCGGTCTCGACCCCGATTTCGCGCAGCACCGCGATCGAGGCGTTGCGCATCATCTGGTATTCCTTGTCGGTCAAGGTCAGCGCCGGCGCGACGGTGATGCTGTCGCCGGTGTGCACGCCCATCGGGTCGATGTTCTCGATCGAGCAGACGATGATGCAATTGTCCGCCTTGTCGCGGACGACCTCCATCTCATACTCCTTCCAGCCGAGCACGCTTTCCTCGATCAGCACTTCGGTGGTCGGAGAAGCGTCGAGGCCAGACTGGACGATGTCGTAGAACTCGGCCCTGTTGTAGGCGATGCCGCCGCCGGTGCCGCCCATGGTGAAGGACGGGCGGATGATGGCGGGCAGGCCGACATGGTCGAGCGCCTGGGCGGCGATCGCCATGCCGTGGCTGATATAGCGCTGCTTGCGGTCGCCTTCGCCGAGGTTCCAGCGGGTTTCCAGCGCGTCGAGCGCCGCGTCGAGATTGTCGGGCTTCTCGGCCTTCAACGCGGCGCGCTCGGCCTCATGCGTCTTGCGGTCGGCGTTCTTGACCTCGGTGGCGTTGGCCAGCATCGACTTCGGCGTTTCCAGCCCGATCTTGCTCATCGCCTCGCGAAACAGCGCCCGGTCCTCGGCCTTGTCGATTGCGTGCGCGTCGGCGCCGATCATCTCTACTTGATAGCGCTCCAGCACGCCCATGCGGCGCAGCGAGAGCGCGGTGTTCAGCGCGGTCTGGCCGCCCATGGTCGGCAGCAGCGCATCCGGCCGCTCCTTGGCGATGATCTTGGCCACCACTTCCGGCGTGATCGGCTCGATATAGGTGGCGTCGGCCAGTTCCGGGTCGGTCATGATCGTGGCCGGGTTGGAATTGACCAGGATGACGCGGAACCCTTCCTCCTTCAGCGCCTTGCAGGCCTGGGTGCCGGAATAGTCGAACTCGCAGGCCTGGCCGATGACGATGGGGCCGGCCCCGATGATCAGGATCGACTTGATGTCGGTGCGTCTTGGCATGGTCGAAATTCCGTTCGGCGAGCGGCTTGCACGAAAAACCGGGACGGGAAGACCCGGCCGGTTGTGCTTGCGATTCTGGTATCAGGCTAGGAGGGCCTTATAGGGAAGAGTTTTGCCGGATGTAACCCCGAAAATGCAGGAGAGGCAGTAGGTGTTAGGCAGTAGGAAGTAGGAGCGCCTTTTGCCTACTCCCTACTGCCTATTCCCTAGTCCCTGGCACCTAATCCCCCAGCGCCAGCTGATCCGTAATCTCGAACCGCTCCGACACGCCGACGCGGATCATGTTCAGCGTGCCTTCCCGGGTGAAGCGGAAGTCGCTGCGCGAGTTGGAGCCGGCGGGCTGGCCGGCATAGAAGGAGATTACGCGGGTGCCGCCGTCGGGCCAGGTCACGGTGACGTCGGCCTTGCTGGAGCCGTTCCGCACGACGCTTACCGCGCAGCGCGTCATCGGCTGGCCGACATAGCGGGCGCAGGGGATTTCGCCCGTCGCGTCGGGCGCATGGGGAGGCGGCTGCTGAGGCTCGACCCGCGCGACGGTCTGCGGGTCGATGGCGGGTTGCGCCTCCGTGCTGCCGGGCCGGGGCGTGGGAACCGGAATGCCCTTCGCGGCGGGCGCCGGGCTGTCGCCGGCTGGGGGATCGGCCACCGGATCGGCGGCGGCTTCCTGGACCGGCTGGTCGTCCGTCTTTGGCGCGTCGGGCGCTGGGGTAGCCGCGGTGGCTGGCGGCGGCGTGACGGTGGCTGTGGCCACGGGAGGCGGCGCCGGGGCCTCGGCCGGGCTCCTGATTTCGCTTGTCGTCGGATTGTCCTGCGCGGCCAGCGCCAGGCCATAGGCATCCTGCATGGCGGTGGCGGCGGCGGATTTCGGCGGTTCGGGTGCGGCCGCATGTGGCAGGCCGCCGAGGCGCGCCGTCAAGTCGGGCGGCGTGGCCGGGGCGGGCTCGGCAGCCGGAGGCTGCGCGGCAACAGGTCCTGCTGCTTCGGGGGCAGGCGCCGCGCTCGCGACCGATGGTGCAGCCGGTGGTGGCGTCTCGGTGGCCGGCCCATCGGCCGGGGGCGGGGCGTCCGGTTTTGGGCCGGTATCCGTGGCGGCGACAGCGGGCGCATCCGCCGGCTAGTCGGTGCTGGAGACAACAGCCGGATTGACCGGATTGAGATAGCGCGCCGGCGTCCAGCCGCTGGCCTTGGGATTGTCCGATTCGACCTTGCACCAGGAATGCCCGTCGACATCGCTGCAGCCTAGGTTCCTGACGCTGGCGCCAGCGGCCAGACGCGCCTCGGTCTTGCCGACCGGCGACGGCTTGGCGCGGACGTTGAGCAGGTCGTCGGGAGCGAGCCCGGTGACGATGGAGATGAAAGGGGTGTCCTCGGCGTGGACCGTGACAACGGCCGGCCACGCCGCCAGAAACAGCGGCGCGGCAATTAGCGCGCAAAGCGTTGTCTTGAGCGTTACTCGGCGCCTCATCACTCGGCCGTGGGCGATCAATTGCATTACCAAAGGCACCGCCAGACCCAAAAACGCTGCCGCACGCGAAGCCGGTTTTATAGGCTGGGGCGCCGCGCCATGTCCAGAAGCGAGATGGTCACACCTTTTTCAGCTTATCCGCCCGGCATAAATCCGGTCCGCAGCCCGTGCGCCCATTCGGGCCGTCCCGCCTGCTCGGCCTGCCGCGCCGCCGCCTCGTGGTCGTAGTCGACCGCGATCGTCTCGAAACGGTCGGGCTGGCCGGCATCGCCTGGAGTGACGATGCCGTAGCGCGCATGCGGCGAGCCCTGTTCGGAGACATGCGCCGGCGGCGTGTCGTCGTCATAGGCGGGGCAGCCGATGCTGCCCGGATTGAAGATGACGGGACCATCGGGGATGCGGATCAGTTCCGGGCGGTGGCTGTGGCCGCACAGCACGATGCGGCAGGCCGGGTCGAGCGCCTTCAGCCGCCGCCGGATCGCGGCCAGCGGCGCACGCACCAACTGGCCATCGGCCACCGCATCGAGCAGGTATTTCTCGTCATGGTCGGGCCGGGCGTGGAAGGCGATGACGCCGGGCGCGATTTCCAGCGTCAGCGGCTGCGAAAACAGCACCTCGCGCTGCGCTTGCGTCAGCCGTTCCTGCGCATAGCGGTCGGACGCCCACATGGTCTCGTCGGCCGGGTCCACGGCGACGCGGCGGTCATGGTTGCCGCGCACCGTCGGCAGGTTCAGCGCCTGCAGCCGCTCGAACGTCTCGCGCGGCCACAGCGGGCCGGAGACGCTGTCGCCGAGATTGACCATGAGATCGGCTCCGCCGCGCCGCGTCAGGTCGGCGAGTACGGCGTCGAGCGCCAGAACATTGCCGTGGATATCGGCGAGAACGGCGATGCGCATTTTCGGGGGCTCCACGGATTCAGGAGGGACTTGTCAAGGCGAAGGGCTCGGCAACCCAAATCCCGCAGGAGTCAGACCGTCACTTCGATGTCGTGGCCGCCGACCGCCGGCAGAGCGGGATCATCGGCCGACGCCGCGATGACGCTGTCGAGCAGACCGGGGAAGCGGGCGTCGAGATCGGCGCGGCGCAGTGTGATCATGCGGTTGGTGCCGACCACTTCGGCGCGGGTGACGCCGGCCTCGCGCAGCTTGGCCAGGTGATAGCTGAGGTTGGTCTTGGAGCCGAGATCGAGGAACTGGCTGCAGTTCAGCGGCACGCCCTCCTTGCTGGCGAGATAGCGCACGATGGCAAGGCGCGTCGGATCCCCGAGCACGCCAAGCACGATGGGCAGGCTGATCTGGTCCGTATTGGGGTGCGGTAACGTCATGGCTGGAACCTAAGCACAGTTCCAGCCGATTTCAACGCATCCGACTTTGCCTGCTGGTGCACGCTCCGTCTCCTCTTCGCGAGCCGCCCCGACCGCTTGTGCTGACATAGGGCTGTCAGCATGGGTCAGCTATTTTCGCCTGGCTTCATTGACATGATGCCCTGTTATGTCCAATTGTTCAATAACTTTTGAACTAAGGACATTCCCATGGACAAGCGGATCTACTGGCTTGCGCTCGGATCGTTCGCGATCTCGACCGAAGGCTTCGTCATCTCCAGCCTTCTGCCCGACATCGCCAGGGATGCCGGCATCTCCATTCCGCTGGCGGGTTCGCTGATCACCGCTTTCGCGCTGGCCTATGCGCTGGGCACGCCCATCCTGGCGACGCTGACCGGCGACTGGGACCGGCGCCGCGTCATCCTGTGGACGCTGGTGTTCTTTGTCATCGGCAACATTGCCGCCGCGCTCAGTTCCTCCTTCGAAGTGCTGCTTGCCGCCCGCATCGTCATGGCGCTGTCCTCGGGCCTGTTCGCGGCGACCGCGCAGGGCACGGCGGTGGCGCTGGTCGATGACCATCACCGGGCACGCGCCATCGCCGTCGTCGTCGGCGGCACCACCGTTGCCGTCGCCGTCGGCGCGCCGCTGGGCGCGCTGGTGGCGGCCTTCACCGGCTGGCGCGGCACGTTTTACGCCATTGCCGGCCTCGGCGCGCTGGCCGGCGCGATATTGTGGTGGCGCCTGCCGCGCGGCATCGTCGGCACCAGGCTGCCGCTCAGGCGCCGGCTGGCCGCGGCAATGCGTCCCGGCGTGATGCCGATCCTTGCGACGACGACGCTCGCCCTCATCGGCGCGTTCACCGTTTTCAGCTTCATCGCGCCGCTTGCGATAGAGGGCGGCGGGCTGTCGCCGATCGCGCTGCCCGGCATGCTGCTGGCCTTCGGGGCCGGGGCCGTCATCGGCAACATCGCCGGCGGCCAGGCTGCCGACCGCTTCGGCGCGACGCGCACCGTCGCTTGGTCGCTGGCGCTCTCGGCCGCCATGCTGGTCACCTTCTCGCTGATCCCGATCTTCCTGCCGCACAGCCTCGCCGGGCTGGCGCTGATGGGCATGATGGTGCCGTGGGGGATCGTCGGCTGGGCTTTCCCGCCGGCGCAGGCGAGCCGCATCATCAAGCTCGCGCCGGACGCGGCGCCCATCGTGCTGTCGCTCAACGCCTCGGCGCTCTATCTGGGCGTTGCGCTGGGCGCGGTGGTGGGTGGCGAGATCCTGCGCTATGGCGCGCCGGCCGATCTCGGCCTGATCGCCGCGGCCTTCCCGGTCATCGGGCTCGGCATCGTGCTGGCCGGGAGGGTGTTTGCCCGACCGGTCGCCATGCCGGCCGAGTAAAGCGTGTCGATATTCAACCGATGCCGGGCCTGACCTGAATCTCAACACGTTTCAAGAATGGCGGCCGCTCATCTGGAGGGAGCGGCCGTCGGCATTTCCAGGTCGAGGGCGGCCACCTCATCCAGCGTCGCGCGCAGTTTCGCGGCCCGTTCCGCGCCGATCCTGTCCTCGAATTGCCGCTGGGCGAGGCTCCACAGCTTGATCGCCTCGTCGAGCTTGGCCTGGCCGGAGGGCGTCAGTTTTACGCGCTTGATGCGGCGGTCGTCCTTGTCCGGGAAGGTTTCGACATAGCCGTCGCGGACCAGCGGCTTCAGCGTATGGCCGAGTGCCGACAGATCCATGATCAGCGCCTCGGCTATGGCGCCCATTGCCGGTTCGCTGCCGACGCTGATCTGGAAGAGCAGGCCGAACTGCGTGCCCTTCAGGCCGGAAGGCGCCAGCGCGTCGTCGTAGAAGCGCCCGAGGCGGCGCGCGGTGCGCCGCAAGGTGGCATTGTTGCAGCGGCTGAAACCCGGCTGTTCGGCTTCCATTGTCATCACTCCTTGCCGGCGAGGATGCGCCGGCCTGTCGCAAAAATAGTTTTCGGCGCCGCCGTTGACAAGATAGTGGCATATACCTACTTCGTTGAAAGTGGCATATGCCACTAATTGGAAATCAGGCGAAAATCATTATCAGGCATGGCTGTCGGCGCTTCCGCCGGAGCCGGCCGAGACAGTAAAGGAACGAGACAATGAGCAGGAACGACAGCAAAGGCACGGCCGTGATCACCGGCGCATCCTCGGGTATCGGCGCCGTCTATGCGGACCGCCTGGCGGGGCAGGGCTACGATCTGGTGCTGGTGGCGCGCCGCGCCGACCGGCTCGAGGAATTAGCGGAAAAGCTGCGTTACGCCTACGATCGCAAGGTCAGCTTCATCGCCGCTGATCTGTCCGACGACGAGGATGTGCGCCGTGTCGAGCGGGTGATATCAGCCGATGAGAGCGTGAAGCTGCTGGTCAACAATGCCGGCCTTGGTGGCCAGATGGTGATCGCCAAGGCCGATGCGGATGCGGTGGAGCGCATGATCAAGGTCAATGTCATCGCCTTGACCCGGCTGACCCGCGCGGTGCTGCCGGTGCTGCTCGCCCGCAACCACGGCGGCATCATCAACATCGCTTCGGTCGCCGCCTACGGCATCGCGGTCGGCGGCATCTACAGCGGTACCAAGGCCTATGTCGTCAACTTCACCGAAGCGGTGCAGAAGGAAGTCGCCGGCACCGGAGTGAGGGCGCAGGTGGTGCTGCCCGGACCGATCCGCACCGAGTTCTGGGAGCTTTCGGGCGCCGACATCGATTCCCTCAACCAGGACTGGGTGATGACCGTGGACGATCTGGTCGACGCCTCGCTGACCGGCTTTGCCCAGGGCGAGACGATCACCGCGCCCGGACTTGCCGACGCGGCCAAGCTCGATGCCTATCTCGGCGCGAGGGACAGTTTTTACGTCAGCCTGATCGGCGGCAAGCCGGCGGCGCGCTACGCGGCTTGAGGGTGCAAAGCTTGGCTTCCTCGCCCCCGCAAGGCGGGGGAGAGGTGGCTCGGCGAAGCCGAGACGGAGAGGGGGGCCGGCTCGACGGTGGCCAAATTTGCGGGGCAATCCCCTACGAAGCCCCCGCTCCGGCCGCTTCGCGGCCACCTTGTATCTACACGAGAGAGATTTCGTGGGAATGAAGCGATTGAGCCAAGGTCCGGGCGGCCGCCCGGACCTTGGCTTGGCGAAGTCGCCCGTACCACCTGAGGTTACAGCCGCGGGAGAGCTTGGGATCTTCGCCTTCGTCA
>NZ_JAFKIC010000053.1 GCF_017306585.1 Mesorhizobium sp.
GGTCGTCAGCGAGCTGACAGCCGATCTCAACGAACTGATAGGCGCCACCAGTTTCGCGACCGACGGCCGGCTTGCGGTGGCGCCGGGCCTGACCGATCCGCGCTTCACCAATCCGTTATCCGGTCATTATTGGCAGGTGGAAGACCTGGTCAGCCATAGCTTGGTGCGCTCGCGTTCGTTGTGGGACGCAACGTTGGTTTTGGCCGAGCAGGGGACGAGCGGCGAATTGAGAAAGATCGAGGAGCTCAAGGGTCCCGGCGGCGAACTCACCGTAGCAGTCGAGCGCACCATCACCGATGCCGACGGCCGGTCCTTTCGCGCCATCGTGGCGGAAGACCACCATAGCGTCGAAGTTTCGGTGCGCGAATATGTCCGCGACCTTGTGCCGGCTCTCATCATGCTCGCCGCCGCTCTCATGGCGGCCTTCTTCGTCCAGATCACCGTTGGCCTTGCGCCCCTGGAGAACCTCAGGGTCGCGGTTCGAAACGTGATCACGCAGCGAACAGCGCGGCTTGACGTGGCGGCGCCGAGCGAGGTGCAACCGCTCGCCGACGAGATAAACCGCCTTCTCGATGCGCAGGAGAAGGCGCTCGCACGCGCCCGGTCGCGCGCCACCGACCTGGCGCACGGGCTGAAGACGCCGCTGCAGGTGCTTTCGGCCGACATTCGGGCTCTGCGCCAGAAGGGCGAAGCCGGGCTCGCTGACGAGATAGAGAAGAGCGCGGGGGCGATCCGTCGCCATGTAGAGCGTGAATTGGCGCGCGCCCGTCTGGCGCCCGGCGTATCCAGCAAGGCATCGTGCCGGGTAAGGGAGGCCGCCGCGGGCGTCATCGCCGTCGTCAAGCGAACGCCTGGCGGCAAGCAGCTCGCATTCGTGATCAACGTCGAGGATGATTTCATCGCGCCGGTCGATGAAGGCGACCTCTCGGAGATCCTCGGCAATCTGGTGGAGAATGCGGCGCGCTTCGCAAGGTCCTCGGTTCAGGTCAATGCGTGCGTAAGCGATGGTGAGGTATCCATCGCGGTCGCCGATGATGGGCCGGGCATCCCGGATGCGGATCGGGAAGCGGTGTTGTCGCGCGGCGTGCAATTGGACAGCCAAGGCGGCAGCAGCGGACTCGGCCTGGCCATCGTCTCCGACATTGTCGAAGCCTATGGCGGACGCCTTACGATGGCCAATGCCGATCCTGGCCTGATCGTGACCATTGCCTTGCCCCGGCATGGCTGAGCGGCGCTCAGGCAAATCCGGGAAAATAGTCCACCTTTATCCTCGAACGGCTCACGCCCATTGCCAGCAGCTTGCCACGGAGTGCCTTGACCATGGCTTGCGGGCCCGAAATGTAGAAGGTTCGCTCCAGATAGTCCGGGATGGCGAGGCGCACCAGGCGTGCGTCGATGTAGCCGGAATACTGGCCACGCTCGGCGCCGTTTGCGACGGCGAAAACCGTCCTCACGCCAAGTTCTCTCTTTGCTGTATGGAGAACGTCTCGATAAGCAATGCCCTGCTGCGTCTCGACTCCGTAAAGGAGGACGATCGGTCGCTTTTCGTGGATGTCGACAAGATATTGCAGCATCGAGCGAAATGGCGTGATGCCGATGCCGCCGGCGAGGAAGGCGATCTTGGTCTCGGGATCGGTCGGCAGGGTGAAGTCGCCGGCAAGCTGAGAGGCGTGGATCGTGCTGCCCGGCTTCATAGCGCCCAGCGCCATCTTGAAGGCGCTCGATCGCGGATAGAATTTGACGCCAAGTCGTATGGATTGCTCCGTGGGCGCCGATGCGACCGTGAAATAGCGACGGTTGCCGCGATTGTCGGAACGTTCGAGACCAAGTGTCCATTCAAGATACTGGCCCGCCTCGAAGGCGAGCCTGCGCGGTGAGCTGAAGATGAAGTCGTAGCTGTCCATCGCCGATTGCTCGATGCGCTCGAGCGTGAGCACAAGGCGCCCTTTGGGGCTCACGGCATATGCAAAGAGATTGCCCGTCAGAAGTGCCAGCTCAGGCGTGAAGTAGAATGAGCCCACGCGGATGTTGGGCGCGAACAGGAAACCGACGATCGCAGCGAAGCAGATGCGCGGCAAGCGCGTTGCTGGCGCCGTAAGCGGCTCGGTCAGCATCACGAAGGCGAAGAAGAACAGTGGCGACGAGCCCAGCGTCTCAGTCAGTGCTGTCGCATATTGCGACGGCTCGGTCGTCGAGAGTGTCATCGCCATCGTCACGACGATGAAGATCACGACGAGGTCTAGCCTGCGCAGCTTGCGAACGATAAGCAGGCCGCCAGCAAGCACGACGGGGAGCAGAGGCAAATTGCCTCCGATCCACCAGGTGGCCGGCTGGTCAAGCAGCAAGCCGGCTAATGCCACGCCCAGCGCCGCGGGATTGAACAGGTGCTTCCTGCCGATGGCGAGGATGAATTTGGATGAGATCGCCCAGATGCAGGCGAACACAATCGCGCCGATCCCCTTGAGGTCGGTAGCTGCCACAGGGTCGAGGATGAGCGCCAGGATGAGGGCGGTGATGTAGACTGACTCGCTGTTGGCCGGAACCTCAAACACAACGGCGAAAACCCTGTTGGTCGTCCAGCAGGCGGCCAGCATCAACACCGTCGTAAAGGTGAGAACGATCGGATCATTCGGCACGAGATTGAAGAAGCCGAGTACCAAGGCCATGCCTAGC
Source organism: Mesorhizobium sp. (assembly GCF_017306585.1). Classification (GTDB taxonomy): domain Bacteria; phylum Pseudomonadota; class Alphaproteobacteria; order Rhizobiales; family Rhizobiaceae; genus Mesorhizobium. Next base: position 2,674 of record NZ_JAFKIC010000053.1, read on the forward strand.
AAGACGAGCAGGTAGTAAAGAACCAGCCGGTACATGGTCTGGTGGTCGAGAAAACGGTCAATGGCCTTGATCATGATTGGCAAAAGGCTCCGAAGCCGCTTGTCGGTGTGGCGCGGCCATTGCTGCCGACGACGTAGCCCTCAAGGCCAGCTGTCCGTTCGAGAAACAGAATGCCATCCCGCCCCATGGCGAAGGCAGCGGTGGCGAAACGGTCGGCTTCGAACACATCCGCGCCGATCACGGTCAGGCTGACGATCTCGGTAATCGACTCACCAGTCCCAAGCGGATTGTAGATATGCTGCCCGCGCACATAGGTGCCGGACGTCGCGACGCCGTGCCCACGTGGATAAACGACCTTGATGATCTCTTGGGCGTTGAAGGGATTGCGGATACCGACGCTCCAGTCGAGACCGGAGGGATTCCTGCCGCGGGACTGGATGTCGCCGCCTGCCTCGATGAAGAAGTCGTCGACGCCGGCTCGCTGAACGATCCCGGCGGCATTGCGGATGGCCCAGCCCTTGACGATACCGGACGGATCGAGCGAGCCGTCGGACCGGCGTATGTCGAAATATCCACCCGTCTCGGTTCTCGTCTGTCCAGACAGGGCCAGAACTTCCATCATTTCGCCGCTCCAGTCGCGGACGGCAAGATCGCCACGGTTGATGGCCGAAATCTCGCTGTCGGTCCTGTAGGTGCTGAAGCGCCGGTCGACGTGCTCGAAATATTCGAAGACCGCGTCTACAAGGCCGCTGCCACAAGCGCCACCGATGTCCACGGTGATGGGCATGCCCATCAAGAACCTGGTGTCGCGCATGGAATCAGGAGGACGCTTGCTTCAATGCGCCAGCGAGCGACTGTCTGAAGGCCTTGCTGGTCAATGTCGCGCCCGAGATTATGTCGACATTGGCGCCCTGCGCGCTGATCGCTTCGTCCCGCAGCATCGGCAGCGCCTGCCGATTGATGCTGATCGAGGTGCGTCGGTCATTCGGATATTTCAGCACCTTCAGGGATGTGAGACGTCCGCCCTGGATGGACGCCTGTATCTGCATGAGGCCGTAATAGGCGTCGGTGATTGGACCAACATATGTGCCATCGGCAAAGCCGTGGCCCGCGGCCTTTATCCCTGAATTCGGCGACGCCTTCATCCCGGCCTTGACGAGCTGGGCTGAAGTCTGCGGATAATCCGGCCTCGGCTGCGGAAGGGGGATGTAGACCGCCGGCGTTACGGCGAAGGACGCGGACTGAGGCGCGACATTCCCGGTGAGTTGAGGCGGCGTCGGTTCCAGTGCTGGCACTGACCCCTGGGGAAACGCCTGCTGGCCGACAGCGGCTGGAAGTATCTTGGTTGCTGCCGGTTTTGCTACGGCAGATGGCTTCGAAGCCCGCTGAAGGATCGCGGCCGTGGTTTCCTTGTCAACCGTGCCTGGTGGCGTCACTGGAGGTTCGAGTTGCACACCCTGCCGTTCGATCGCGGGTGAGGGCGTGGCGGGCGGCGCGACGGCAATGATCGAAGCAGGCGCCGGTTCGGCCGCCTGCGACAAGCCCTGCTCGGTGGCATTGACGGGGCCCGTCGTGTCGATCACGTCGCTGATTGGACCCGAGCCGGCCTGATCCCAGACATAAGCACCCGACGATGCGAGCACGAAAAACGATAGGGCAATCTTTTTCATTAGCGTCTGAATTCCGTGTTGGCCTGCCTTGAGCAGGACGGTTCAAACGCAGTATCTCACGACGAAGCTGACAACTGGCTGTCAACGCGCTCAGACTGCCTAAGCCCGAACCTCCTTCCGAGCGCTGCTCGCCCTCTGCGGCTACCCTTCCGGTGCGGGAAGCGGATCGCCTCGGCGAACTCGACCTCACAGATCACATGCAGGCCGTTCTCCGATCAACGATGTGGAAGGGATGATAGCACCGGCGCGCGGATGGCTAGCCGCTGAATGTCTTTATGCGCCCCATATCGGCTATCGGAGCAGCTCTGGATACCTCTCAAAAGCTGCCGCTCAGACGATTGGGTTAAGCGTTCCATTCTCGTTGCAGATTAGACCAAAACGCTTCAGCGTGAGTGCCGGCCAAGCCAAGGTCACGGACACTGCTCATGTGATTGGCCGCCACAAGATTTGAGCAAGAAACGACAAGCCCCTGCTTTTCAAGCCTCTCTGCGAAACGTGCGGCTTGGCTGTGAAAGGGTAGTGTTTCATCGGCTCCAACCACGATATCGACCCGTACAGAGGGATCAAACCGATGATTGATTGGCGAGAACAACTCGACCTCTTCGTCGGTGATTGCGATCTCCTTGGCGAGGAATGACGTCTGCAACGGCTTCAAATCGTAAAGTCCGCCCAGCAGCATTGCGGCCTTTATGCCTGACCGCGGGCTGCTGTCGTTGAAGAGCATGGTTGCGAGATGCGCGCCGGCGGAATGACCACTGACCGTGAGGTGCCGGGGATCGCCGCCGTGATCTGCAATCCGTTCGCCCACCCACCGCTTGGCGCGGCGCACCTGGTCGACGATCGTCGCCATCCTGACCGCAGGCATCAATGCGTAGCCCACGATTGCCGCTATCGCTCCCGCATTCGTAACGGTCTCGGCGACATAGGAATAATCACTTTTGGAAAACATGCGCCAATAGCCGCCGTGAATGAAAAGATGCACCGGCAGCCCATCGCGTCTCCCTTCCGGGAAAAACAGGTCAAGGGTTTCGCTGCGGTCGGTTCCGTAAGCGACGTCAGCGACCATCGGAAGCCTCGCCCTGGCTTCCGCGCTACTGCGGCGGATTTCGGCCACGATGTCGTCGAAGTCGGCGACATGATCGCGGGTGCGGAATGGGTCTTTCGTCATCTGTCTGCTCAAATCGTCACGGCGATGTACTTCGCCTCCATGAACTCGGCAATGCCGTGCTTCTGTCCGCCCTCACGGCCGAGACCGCTTTGCTTGACACCGCCGAAGGGCGCGGCCGGATCGGACATCAGTCCGCGATTGAGTGCGATCATGCCGGACTCGATCCTGGAAGCAACCCGCATGCCCTTGGCCAGGTCGCGCGTGTAGATGTAGGCGGCCAGGCCATACTCGGTGTCGTTGGCGCGGGCGATGACCTCCGCCTCATTCTCGAAGCTGCTGATCGGGGCCACCGGCCCGAAGATTTCCTCGTGACCCATCGCCGCGTCGCTTGGCACGCCGGCAAGTACAGTCGGCGGATAAAAATATCCCTTCTCATCGGACGCTTCGCCACCGCACAGGACCTTGGCGCCGCGCGCAACCGCGTCCTGCACAAGACGATCGATCTTGGCCACCGCCTTTCTGGTGATCATCGGACCGCATTCGGTGTCCGCATCGGTACCGGGACCGACATGGAGCGCCGCCATACGTTTGCGCAGGCCCTCGGCGAAGGCGTCGTGAATGCCGGCCTGGACATAGAGTCGATTGGCGGCCGTGCAGGCTTCGCCGGCATTGCGCATCTTTGCGATCATCGCGCCGTCAAGGGCGGCTTCGAGATCGGCATCGTCAAAGACGATGAACGGCGCGTTGCCGCCAAGCTCCATGGAGCAGGAGGTAACGTGCTTCGCCGCCTCGGCCAGCAGCAGCCGACCTATGCCCGTCGAGCCGGTGAACGACAGTTTGCGCACGCGCACATCGGCCAGCATGGCGGCGGTCAGCGGACCCGGATTGGAGGTGGTGATGACGTTGACGACACCGGGCGGCACGCCGGCCTCTTCGTAGAGCGCCGCAAGCGCGTAGGCGGTCAGCGGGGTCTCGCTCGCGGGCTTCAGGATCACGGTGCAGCCGGCTGCCAGCGCCGGCGCGATCTTGCGGGTTGCCATCGCCGCAGGGAAATTCCACGGCGTGATCAGGATGCAGATGCCGATGGGTTGGTAGTCGACCACGATCCGGTTCGCACCCGATGGAGCCAAGCCGAACTCGCCGCTGATGCGCACCGCTTCCTCCGCGTTCCAGCGGAAGAACTCGGCCGCGTAGGCGACTTCGCCGCGTGCGTCGCGCAAGGCCTTGCCGTTTTCCAGGGATATCAATGCGGCCAGGGTTTCGGCGCGTTCGGTCATCAGCTCGAAACAGCGCCGCAGGATCTCGGAGCGACGGCGCGGTGCTGTTTCGCGCCACGCTTGGGCCGCGGTCGCCGCCGCTTCCACCGCGGCAGCCGCGTCGTCGAGCGTTGCGTCGGGCACCGCCGCGATCACGGCTTCAGTTGAAGGGTCGACCACTTCGATGACGCGGCCGTCGGACGCGGGCCGCCACTTGCCGCCGATGTAGAGGCCGTGCGCGAAGGTGATGTAGTCGGACATATCTTGATCCTGGTCGAATTCGGCTTGAGAGATATTCATGGATTTGGCTCCAGCTCACACGGTGCCAGGCGTCGACTGGCCATCATAGGCGGCGCGGACAAGGCTCCGCATCGAGGCGATGTCGAAGGGCCGTGGGTTGTTCTTGATCAGCCGGTCGATGCCCAGCGCCTGCTCGGCCGTCCAGTCGATCTTGTCCTCGGCAAGCCCAAGTTGGGCCAGCGTCACCGTGATGCCGATGGCGCGGAAGAGGCGGGCAATCTCATCGATGGTTGCGTGGGCCAGACTCTCGACATCATGCCCTTGGCCGGACAGACCGAGGGCAATGCCGATCTCACCGATCTCCGTCGCCGCGACG
>NZ_JAFKIC010000054.1 GCF_017306585.1 Mesorhizobium sp.
CCCCCACCCTTAATCCCTCCCCACAAGGGGGAGGGAGACTTGGCCGGCGCTGATTGCGACCAATAGTGAGGCTTCGATCCTCAACATGAAGATGGATAGGGCGCGCGGCAGCGTTCCCTCCCCCTTGTGGGGAGGGTTAGGGTGGGGGTCCCCTTCGCAAGAATCCATATGCGATTGCCCCGCCGCTCCATGGGGAACATTGCAGGCAAAACGAAGTTGCCCTCACGGCAGTCCGCTCCCCTGTGGTTCGGCTGCCGGCCGGGAGGCACGCCTGGCCGGCCCGCGTTTCGGCAAAGACGCGGGCCAATTATGTTTTTGACGAACGGCGCTCTTGGAGGCAGCCTCGATTCCGTCGAATTGCTGGCCCTGATTGGGTCACAGCCTCACCGGAGCCGAACATGAAGCATCTTGTCTTTGCCGTCCTATGCCTGATCTCGGCGGCCCTGTCGGCGCATACCGCGTCCGCCGCCGCTCAGGACACCACCACCGGCCTCGCCGACGCCACGGTGCTGATCGTGCGCCATGGCGAAAAGCCCGACAGCGGCCCCGACCTGTCGCCCGCCGGCGAAGCCCGCGCGCGCGCCTATGCCAGCTATTTCAACCCCTTCACGCTCGACGGCAAGCCGTTCCGGCCCGACATGCTGGTGGCGAGCGCCGATTCCAAGAACAGCGCCCGCGAGCGGCTGACGCTGGAGCCGCTCGCCCAGGCGCTGAAACTGCCCATCGACCAGCGCTTCGCCGACAGGGAGACCCAAGGCCTGGTCGCCGCGCTGGCGACCGAAACCCACGGCAGGTCGATCCTGATCGCCTGGCATCACGGCCAGTTGGGCAAGCTCATCAAGGCCTTCGGCGCCGACCCCAAGGCGCTGCTGCCGAACGGCAAATGGCCGGGCGACGAGTTCAACTGGCTGGTCGTGCTGCGCTTCGACCATACGGGGCAACTGGTGCCGGGCTCGGCCAGGATTGTCGAGGTGAAGCTGCCGGGGTGAAATAACGTCCGTTGGTGCGAGGCGCCCCTCTCTGTCCTGCCGGACATCTCCCCCTCAAGGGGGGAGATTAGCAGCTTGGGCGCCGGCACTCCCTCCTGCAAGGTTGGTAATTAGCGAAAGCTTTCGCGACATCTGATCTCCCCCCTTGAGGGGGAGATGTCCGGTAGGACAGAGAGGGGGGCCTCGCGCTGACCTTCCCGATCTACCGCCTCACCCGCGACTTCAGCCACCTATCGAACGCCACCGCCAGGATCAGTATCAGGCCGATGACGATGCTCTGCGTGTAGGACGAGACATTGTTGAACTGCAGCCCGTTCTGCAGCACGCCGATCAGCGCGGCGCCCACCACCGTGCCGCCGACCGAGCCGATGCCGCCGAACAGTGAGGTGCCGCCGATGACGACGGCGGAAATGACCGTCAGCTCATAGCCGATGCCGGCGACGGCTTCCGAGGAATTCAGCCGCGCGGACAGCACGAAGGCCGCGAGGCCGGCGAAGAAGCCGACGATGACATAGACCGAGACCAGCACGCGGTCGACCCGCAGGCCCGACAGCCGCGCGGCTTCCGCGTTGCCGCCGACGGCATAGACGGCGCGGCCATAGCGTGTGTAGCGCAGCACGATGTGGCACAGGATCGCCGCGATGGCGAAGATGATCGCCGGCACCGGCACGGGCCCGATCAGCCCGGTGCCGAACCAGCGCATCGAGGCGTCGAAGCCCGAGATCGGGCCGCCATTGGAGATGGTCAGCGTCAGGCCGCGAAACACCGTCAGCCCGCCCAGCGTGACGACGAAGGGCGGCACTTTCAGCCGGGTGATGGCGAGCCCCTGCACGCCGCCGGCGGCCGCCCCCACGACGACGGCGGCGAGCAGCGCGGCGAACCAGCCATAGCCCTGCGTGCCCGATGCCGACAGCGACAGCGTGTTGGCGGCCCCGCCCTTGGCGACGACGGCCGCGACCATGCCGCAGAAGGCGAGCAGCGAGCCGACCGACAGGTCGATGCCGGCGGTGAGGATGACGAAGGTCATGCCGAGCGCGATCAGCCCGGTGATCGAGATCTGGCGCGTGATGTTGAACAGGTTGATCGGATCGATGAAGCTCGGCTTCAAGAGCGTGAAGACGACGACCAGCGCCACGAGAAACAGCAGCGGGCCGAAACTCATCAAGAGCCTTGCGAACGTTGCGCCGCCGCGCTGCTTCTGGTCCTCGGCAATGCTCATACCGTCTGCCCCCTCGCCTCGTCGCGCCGCGCATCCCGCCTGTCGAGCGCCATCAGTTCCATCAGCCTCTCCTCGCTTGCCTCGGCGCCCGGCATCTCGCCGGTGATGCGGCCCTTACGCATGGTAACGATGCGGTCCGACACCGCCAGCACCTCCGGCAGTTCGGACGAGATCATCATCACCGCTATGCCGCGCGCCGCGAGCTGCACCAGGATCTGGTGCACCTCGGCCTTGGCGCCGACATCGACGCCGCGCGTCGGTTCATCGACGATCAGCACCTTGGGATCGCGCGCCAGCCAGCGCGCCAGGATCACCTTCTGCTGGTTGCCGCCCGACAGGCCCTCGATCGGCTGCTCGGCCGAGGCCATGCGGATCGACAGCATCTTCCTGAACCCTGACAGCGCGTCGCGCTCGCGCCGTTCGGCCATGACGCCGAAACCGTTGCTGAAGCGGCCAAGCGAGGCGACGGAGAAATTCACCAATATGCCGAGCGCGGCGAAGATCGCCTGGTGCTTGCGGTCCTCCGGCACCAGGCCGATGCCGAGCGCGATGGCGTCCGCCGGCGAGGCCGGCGCGATCGGCCTTCCCTCCAGCGTGATGGTGCCTGCGGCGATCCGGTCGGCGCCGAAAATGGCGCGGGCGAGCTCCGTGCGGCCGGAGCCGACCAGCCCGGCGACGCCGAGGATTTCGCCCGCCTTGAGGTCGAGGTCGACGCCGTCGAGCACGATGGCGTGCGGCGCCTCCGGATCGCGCATGGTGCGCAGACCGCGCACCGACAGCACGACGTCGCCGGCCTCGGCGCGCTGCGCCGGCCGCGCATAGAGTTCGGACGCCGCGCGCCCCACCATCTTCTCGATGATCGCCGGCAGCCGGATCGGTCCGCCCTCCCGGTCGAGATGCCCGGCAAGCCTGCCGTCGCGCAGCACCGTCATGCGGTCGCAGATGGCGGAGGCCTCCTCCAGCCGATGGGTGACGAACATGATCGCGACACCATCCTTGCGCAGCCGGTCCATGATCGACAAAAGCCGCTGCACCTCCGTCTCGGTCAGCGCCGAGGTGGGCTCGTCCATGATGATCAGCCGGCTTTTCAGCGACAAGGCGCGCGCGATCTCGACCAGCTGCTGCTCGGCCACCGACAGCGCCGAAACCGGCGTCATCGGATCGATGGAGAGGCCGACGCGGGCGATGATGTCACGGGACTCCCGCTCCATGCGCTTCCAGCTCACCAGCCCGAGCGGCCCGACCGGCGCGCGGCCGATGAAAATGTTCTCCGCCACCGTCAGCGTCGGGATCAGGCTGAGCTCCTGATAGATGGTGACGATGCCCGCCCGCTTGGCGTCCTGCGGGCTCGCCGGCGCGTAGTCGGCGCCGTCGAAGGTGATGCGCCCGCCCGACGGCGGCATGACGCCCGACAGGATCTTGAGCAGCGTCGATTTCCCCGCGCCGTTCTCGCCGAGCAGGCCGAGGATTTCGCCGGCACGCACGTCGAGCGAGACATCGCTGAGTGCGGTCACGCCCGCGAAATGCTTGGTGACGCCGTCGACGGCAAGCAGGACGGGCGCGGCTTCAGGTGGCGGCAAGGAATGCTCCTCGATGCGGTTTGGGCTGCGCTTGAGCGCCCCCCTCTGTCCTGCCGGACATCTCCCCCTCAAGGGGGGAGATTGGATGTGGCGAAGGCTTTCGCCAATCGCCAACGTTGCGGAAGACACGCCGACAGCAGAGCTGCCGATCTCCCCCCTTGAGGGGGAGATGGCCGGCAGGCCAGAGAGGGGCGTGCCCCTCCGGCCTCACCAATCAGCCTACTTCGTCTCGTTCAACCTCTCCGCCTTGTCGAGATTGTCCTTGCCGATGACGATGGGCGTCAACAGCACCAGCTTCTCCTTCGGCTCGGTCTTGTCCTTGGCGTAGGCGACCGCGATCTGCACGGCGGTGCGCGACTGCTGGCCGGGGAACTGTTCCACCGTGCCGGCAAGCTTGCCGTCGCGCACGGCAACCAGCGCTTCCGGCAGCGCGTCGAAGCCGTAGATCTTGACGTCGGTGAAGTTGCGGGCCGCACATGCTTCCAGCGCGCCGAGCGCCATGTCGTCATTGGCGCAGATGATGGCGTCCGGTTTGCCGTTGGCGGCAAGGCCGGCTTCCGTCACCGTCAGCGCCTCGGCGCGGGCGAAGTTGGCGGTCTGCTCATAGATGATCTGGTACTTGTCCTTCAGCGGATCGAGCACATTGTGCACGCCCTTGTTGCGGTCGATGGCCGGACCAGCACCCGGCTGGCCCTGCAGGTGGAACAGCTTGGCGCCGTTGGGGAACGCCGCCACCACGGCCTGGGCTTCCGCCTCGCCGCCCTTGACGTTGTCGGCGCCGACATGGGCCAGAATGCCCTCCACGCCGTCGACGCGGCGGTCGATCGTCACCACGGGAACGCCGGCCTTGACCGCTTCCTCGATGGCCGGCGCCAGCGCGTTGACGTCCAGCGGCGAAATCACGATGGCGTTGACCTTCTGCACAAGAGCGGCCTCGATGTCTGCGGTCTGCTTGGTCGCCGAATTCTGGCCGTCGCTCTCGGTCAGGTTCACGCCCTGCGCCTGCGCTTCCGCCTTGATCTCGTTCAGCATGTGCACGAAGAACGGAAAGCCGAGATTGGGCACCGAGCCGAGAATGGTCAGCTTGTCGTCGGCGAAAGCCGAACGCGCGACAACCACCATCGCGCCAGCGGCCACGGACGTCATCAGGAATTCACGTCTGTTCATGGGATCCTCCTCCACAGGAACGCACGGCCTTGAACCGGGGACCGGTTTCAGGATGCTCATGCGTCGGTTCAAAGTGTTGGAGCATCCTCCTTGCGTTCGACAACGCATGCCGCTCCAGCTGACATCGGTTGCAAAAAGCCTCCCGCCGGCATCAGCAAATGGATGCTAACCCAGGGTCAACCACTTGTGCAATATCGATATAACAGCTCCGGCCAATGAATTATCGGAATTGTCGGATTTTTGGATTCCCGGCCGGCGGGCCTGCTACGAAAGAAACGCCAGGCAGCGTTGCCAGACCTGTCGCGCCGCCGCCTCGTTGTGGTCGGGCAGAGCCGGATCGGAAAAATAGTGGCCGGCATCCCCATAGCGGAAAACCTGGACATCGGCCCGCGCGGCCAGCGCCTCGTCCTGCCAGGCATCGACGGCGGGGGCGGGAAAGAAGGGATCGTTCTCGCAGACGTGGAGCTGCACGGGCATTCCGGGCCGCATCGCGGACGGCACCGCCGCCAGGCCATGCAGAAGCAGGACGCCGGCGGCCGCCGGGCGCTCGCCCCAGAACTCGGCCACCACGCCCGCGCCCATGGAAATGCCGGCCAGCACCGTGTCGCCGGGGGCCAGGGCCAGCGCGTCCGCTGCCGTCCGGCGGATCGCGGCCCAGCCGACCCGGTCCTTGATCGCAAACCCCTCCTCGAGATCCTCCGTTGCCGCGCCGCCAAAAAGATCCGGCAGGATCACGTCGTGACCGGCGGCGCGCATGCGGTCGGCCATGCGCTTCTCGTTTGCGCGCAGGCCAAGGACGGAGTGGAAAAGAATGATTGTGGCCATGATCGTTCCCATTCATCGCAAGTTTCGGCAAAACTTCGTTCCGATCCCGCCGCGTCGGACCGGGCACGAGCCGACACGACAACGCATGGTTCAACGAGTGGCTCCCGAAGAGGGTACTATTGCGTTGCGGCAACACAGGCGGATCAGTGTCGCCAATATTGGCTCGATCGGTTGACAATTTTCATTTGCGAAAGGCAATTTAGGCGCTTGAGGGGCTAACGGGGATTCCCATGATGAAGAAGACATACCAAAAACCGATCCTGTCCAAACGACAGAAACTGTCGGCCGTTGTTGCCTGCGTGGCTTCGAAGTGCATTGATTGATTGAGCAGCAGACGTTAATGACCAAGAAGACTTATGAGCCGCCGCGGCTCGTCCGGCGCGGTAAACTTGCCTTGCTCACCGCCGAGCCAGTGCCGCTCTCATCGCCGCCGCTAAACAACGGTTGATCGCAAACCCTCTGGCCGTGGCCGGTTGACAGGTTGCCTTGCCGCGCCAGTTGATGGCGCCAACCAGGCACAATCGATGCTTCGCCCGAAGCCCGCTGCCCAGGAGGTGGCGGGCTTTTTGTTTGGACACCAGTTGGAGAACACCATGAAGCCGCATGTCATCTGCCATATGCTCGCCTCGCTCGACGGCAGCCTTCATCCCAGCCGCTACACGGCGAGCCCCGATGGCGGCGTGCCGGATTGGTCGGGCCTCTATGAAAAGATCCATGGCGATCTCGAAGGCGACGCCTGGATCGTCGGCCGCGTCACCATGGCCGAGATGAGCAAGGCGGCCGCGCATCCGCCCGCCCAGGCCGGCAAGGTCGACCGGCCCTATCATTTCGCCCGGCGCGACGCCGGCAGCTTCGCCGTTGCGCTCGATGCCTCGGGCAAGCTGCATTTTTCCAAGCCGGATATTGGCGGCGACCATGTCGTGGTGCTGCTGGGAAGCGGTGTCCCCGACAGCCATCTGGCCGAGCTCGCCGCTGACGGCGTGTCCTACATCGTGTCCGAAAGCGCCGACATCGACCTCGCCGCCATGCTGGACGTGCTGGCGCGAGAACTCGGCATCCGCCGGCTGCTGCTGGAAGGCGGCGCCGGCATCAACGGCTCCTTCCTCGCGGCGGGGCTGGTCGATGAGCTCAGCCTCCTCGTCGCCCCCGCGCTCGACGCCCGGGCGGGCAACCAGGGTTTTGTCGAGTTCGGCGAAAGCGGACTGGCCGGCAAGATGCAACTGTCGCTGAAGGGCTGCGAGGCACTGGCGCATGGGCTTGTTCATTTGCGCTACGCAGTCAGCGCGGGATGAAGCCTCACCACTTCGTCATCCACGGGCGAAGCAGCCGCGCAGCGGCGTCGCGCAGACCCGAGGATCCTGTGTGTTTGTTCGGGTGTATGGTTTGAAGTGGGAAGGAGGCCGAGAGGATCCTGGTCGTCCCTTTCGGGGACAGGCCGCGGCATGGCTCGGTCCCTTCCCACCGATGAACCATCAACCTGAACAGTTGC
>NZ_JAFKIC010000055.1 GCF_017306585.1 Mesorhizobium sp.
GCGGCTACGGTGGAAGCCGAAGGTGATCTTGATTTTCGCGGCACGCTTGGTGTCGCCAAGGACGCGCCGGTCGGCTTTCGCGCCATCCGGCTCAACTTCAATCTCGACACGGATGAGCCCCAGGAGCGTATCGATTCGCTCCTGAAGCTGACCGAGCGCTATTGCGTGGTGTTCCAGACCATCAACCAGAAGCCGGAATTGGCGGTTAGCGCCCGGCGCTGAATCACGAGACCCGCGGCCTGGCGGCCGCGGGTCTCGTACGTTGATATTTACTGTGCTGCCGGCTCTTCGGCGTCGCCCTCGTCGGTGAAGGGCGATGCGCTTGGCACGCACTGTATCGACCAGCCGGTGGGAGTGGGCTGTTTCTGATATTCCGTGATCGCGGCCGTGCACTGTTCGCGCTTGTCGAAGGTGCTGGGCAGCACCACCATGCCGCCCTGCGGGCCGGCGATTACCAGGTACCAGACCAACGCTGCGGTCGTAGCCATGAGGATGTCCTTCTTCTGCCCAGCTCGGGCGCTTGTTGCGGGAGTCGCTGCGATCCTACCAACTCCGCTGAAATGACGAAAGCATGACCTCCGCGCGTCTTTTCCCCTCGGATCACAGCCGCGTGATCGTCCGGCGAATTCTTGGGGGCTTTCCGGCCGCGGCGCCCGATCGATCAGGCTCAGTTGGTCGCAAAGCAATAGAACAGGCCGTCGCCGCCTGTGCCCTTGAGCGCTTCCTGGCTGCAACCGCCCCGTGATGCATGCGAGGAGTTCCACGACTTCGCCGCGGCTGAATCATCGAGGCCCGTGCGGTCGTGATGGCCCATCATCGCGGCACCTTCCGCCCCACTCAGCGTCCAGTCGCCGCAGGTCTGGTCGGCAATCCGGGTGCCGTCTGGCTTGGAACCGGTCAGCATATCGTGACGGTTGGGCGTGTCGCCACGGCCGTTGACCATCTCGCCCTTCTCGGTGAGCGCTGTCTGCTTGGTGATGCCGTTGGCGTCGCTGTGCAGAGATGCGACATCGTCGGCGATCTTTTCGCCCTTGGCATTGAACCACGGACCCTTGCCGATCCGGTCGCGCGCGTCTTCGGTGCTGGTCGACAGATACGCGGCCCAGGTCTTTCCAGTGGTACCGGCGGCTTCGGCGAGCGAAGCGCAATGCGCATCCGCGCCCTTGAGGCCACCGAGATCAGCGCCCTTGCCCGAGCCGACGCTGGTGACGAAGAAACTCATCTTGGCGTCTTGCGCGAGGGCTGTGCCGGCCGTGGCGGCGAGGGCGGCCGTGATGGCGGTGGCGGCAACGAGAAGAAGTCTGCGCATGTCGGTCCTCCGGTTTCGAATGTCCTACGTCAGAAGAACGTAACCGAAGGCGGTTTTAATCCGCGTGGAAGGCAAGTTTATTCCGGCTGGCGGTAGGTGACGAACCGGTTGTGCTTGGCCTGGTAGATAAGCCCGGTCTCTTTCAAATCAGGGCTCGCCAGCGGCACGATGCGCCTGGCGATCTCCTGGGGATGCGGCAGCGTATCGGGATCCTCGCCTGGCACGGCCTGCGCCCGCATTGCTGTGCGGGTAGCACCTGGGTCTGCTGCGTTGACGCGCAGCGGCAGGCTTTGCGTCTCATGCGCCCAGGAGCGCATCATGGTTTCGACCGCTGCCTTCGATGCCGCGTAAGGCGCCCAGAAGGCGCGCGCCGAATGCGCGGCGTTCGACGACAGGATGATGGCCCGGCCGGCGTCCGAAAGCCGCAGCAGCGGGTCGACCGAGCGGATCAGCCGCCATGTCGAGGTGACGTTGACCGTCATCACCTTCTCGAAGGTCTTGGCTTCGACATGGCCGATCGGCGAGATGACGCCGAGCACACCGGCATTGGCGACGAGAATGTCGAGTTTGCCCCAGCGCTCATGGATCGCGCCGCCCAGCCGGTCGATGCCGGGCATGTCGGTCAGGTCGAGTGGCACCAGCGTCGCCTGTCCACGCCCGTCGGCCTTGATCTGGTCGTCGAGTTCTTCCAGCCCGCCCACGGTACGGGCGACCGCAATGACATGCGCTCCGGCCGCCGCCAGTTCCCGGGCGATGAAATAGCCGATGCCGCGCGAGGCGCCGGTGACGACCGCGACGCGGCCGGTAAGGTCGAGGGTCATGCGAGGATGTCCGTGAACTAAAAGCAATTCCAGGAAAGTGTTCTACGGGTTTCCGTCCGGAATTGCGTCAAAACAGATATTACGATCCGCTCGTCGCCAGCAGCGACAGCGTGCGCACATTGTCGTGGCCTTCGAAGTCGAGCAGCCGCGTCGGATACTGGCCGGTGAAGCAGGCGTCGCAGAATTGCGGCTGCTCGTTGTTGCGGCCGGCTTCGCCGACGGCGCGGTAGAGCCCGTCGATGGTCAGGAAGCCGAGCGAATCGACGCGAATGAATTCCGCCATCTCCTGGATCGACATGCGCGACGCCAGGAGCTTCGACTTTTCCGGCGTGTCGACGCCGTAGAAGCACGAGGCGCTGGTCGGCGGCGAGGCGATGCGCATGTGCACCTCCCTGGCGCCGGCGTCGCGCACCATCTGCACGATCTTCTGGCTGGTGGTGCCGCGCACGATCGAATCATCGACCAGCACGACGCGTTTGCCCTCGATCATGCGCCGGTTGGCGTTGTGCTTCAGCTTGACGCCCATGTGGCGGATGGAATCGCCGGGCTGGATGAAGGTGCGTCCGACATAATGGTTGCGGATGATGCCAAGCTCGAAGGGAATGCCGGCCGCCTGGCTGAAGCCAATCGCGGCCGGGGTGCCGGAGTCCGGCACCGGCACGACGATGTCGGCCTCGACCGGGTTTTCCTGCGCCAGTTCCGCACCGATGCGCTTGCGCACCTCATAGACATTGCGGCCCTCCACCGAGGAGTCTGGGCGGGCGAAATAGACATATTCGAAAATGCAGAACCGGGTCTTCTGCTGTTCGAACGGAAACAGGCTTTCGATGCCTTTTGAGGTGACGACGACCATTTCGCCCGGCTTCAGATCGCGCACGAAACGGGCGCCGATGATGTCGAGGGCGCAGGTCTCCGAGGCCAGGATCCAGGCGCCGTCGAGATCGCCGAGCACCAGCGGGCGGATGCCGAGCGGATCGCGGCAACCGATCATCTTCTTGGCCGTCATCGCCACCAGCGAGAAGGCGCCCTCGACCTGGCGCACCGCGTCGATGAAACGCGAGTTGAGATCGCGTTCCTTGCTGGTCGCTACCAGATGCAGGATGGTCTCGGTATCGGAGGTCGAAGAAAAAATGGCGCCCTGCTTCTGCAAGGCGCGCTGGACTGTCATCGCGTTCGTCAGATTGCCGTTGTGGGCGACGGCGAAGCCGCCATCGGCAAGCTCGGCGAAGAAGGGCTGGATGTTGCGCATGCCGGCGCCGCCCGTCGTGGCGTAACGCGTGTGGCCGATGGCGCGGTTGCCCTGCAGCCTGTCGATGACGCCCTGCTTGGTGAAGGTGTCGCCGATCAGGCCGACATGGCGTTCGACATGGAACTGGGTGCCGTCATAGGAAACGATGCCGGCCGCTTCCTGGCCGCGATGCTGCAGCGCATGCAGGCCAAGCGTCACGATTGCGGCTGCGTCCTGGCGGCCGAAAATCCCGAACACGCCGCATTCGTCGTGGAAGTGATCGTCGGCCTCGGCGGAAAGCACGTCGTCTGCGTCTGCCATCTTAAGCTCCGCTAAAAGCGCCATATAAGGCTAGCGCGCGTCGAAAGCAACGCGCGCCATGCAGTCGTTCACACGATCATCGGCCTTGCCGTCAGTTGGCGGGCGCCGGCGCTGGTGCAGGTGCCGGCTTGGTGGTGTTGTCGGCCGGGCCGGCATCATTGTCGTCGGCCGCCGGTGCGTTGGCGTCGTCGCCACCGGTCGGAGCATCCGCGGCTGGCGCGTCCGGAG
The DNA here is from genome assembly GCF_017306585.1 of Mesorhizobium sp. Lineage (GTDB taxonomy): Bacteria > Pseudomonadota > Alphaproteobacteria > Rhizobiales > Rhizobiaceae > Mesorhizobium. The sequence goes on from NZ_JAFKIC010000055.1 coordinate 3,908, forward strand.
CGGGAGTGCCGGTGGCCGGCTGATTCGGATTGAGCTTCTTGAGGATGGCGTTCTCCGGATCCTCGGGCAGCAGGCTTTGCAGCTTGGCGCCGATCTGTTCCAGCAGCGGCCGCGACTTGGCGTCGGCGACCCAGGCCGGTGCCTTGGCGCCGGCCAGCCAGTTGAAGAACAGGAGCGCCACGGCGACGACCAGGATGCCGCGCGCGGCGCCGTAGAGGAAGCCAAGCGTGCGGTCGAGCGCGCCGATCCGGGAATCGATGATCCAGTCGGCGAGCTTCATTGTGATGACCGAGACGACGATCAGCGCGATGATGAAGACGACACCGGCGGAGGCCGCCATCGCGATCTTCTCATTCTCGATATACGGCTTCAGATAGGGCAGGACAGGCTTGTAGAAGAAGAAAGCCGCCGCAGCCGCCGCTGCCCAGGACACGACGGACAGTACCTCGCGTGAAAAACCGCGAACCATGGCTAGCATCGCCGAGACCAGGGTGAAGCCGACGAGAATTCCGTCAAGCAGCGTAATCGGCATGTCTTTCGCCCCACTCCGATCTGTTTTCCACGGCCCGGCGAGCCGTCATTCTTCGTCGCCGGCACGGCTGCGCCGTGTGCCGGCTATGCGCGCCACGAGGTCGGCGAGTTCGGTGGGCTGGAAAGCGCCGGCCCCGATCCCTCCAGCAAGTTCCTCGCTGCCCAATGGCAGAACCGCGCTACCAAAACCCAGCTTTTCGGCTTCCTTGAGGCGCTGCTGCGCATGCGCAACCGGCCTTATAGCGCCCGAAAGGCTGATTTCGCCGAAATAGACGCAATCGGCGGGAAGGGCAAGACCGGTGAGCGAGGAAACCAGTGCGGCAGCGACCGCCAGATCGGCGGCCGGCTCGCTGATGCGATAGCCGCCGGCAACATTGAGATAGACGTCATGCTGCCCGAAGCGGACGCCGCAATGCGCTTCCAGCACGGCGAGCACCATCGACAGCCGCGCACCGTCCCAGCCGACGACGGCGCGTCGCGGCGTGCCCAGCGAGGATGGCGCGACCAGCGCCTGGATTTCGACCAGAACAGGCCTTGTGCCTTCCATCCCGGCGAAAACAGCGGCGCCCGGCGATTTGGCATGCCGCTCGCCGAGAAACAGCTCCGACGGATTGGAGACTTCGCGCAGGCCCTTGTCCGACATTTCGAAGACGCCGATTTCATCCGTCGGTCCGAAGCGGTTCTTCACCGTGCGCAGGATGCGGTAGTGGTGGCCGCCTTCGCCCTCGAAATAGAGCACGCCGTCGACCATGTGCTCGACCACGCGCGGGCCGGCGATCTGGCCTTCCTTGGTGACATGGCCGACCAGTACGATCGCGGCACCCGTGGACTTTGCGTAGCGGATCATCGCCTGCGCGGCGGCACGCACCTGGGTGACGGTGCCCGGTGCCGAATCGGCAAGGTCGGTCCACAGCGTCTGGATCGAATCGAGTATGACGAGGTCGGGCCGCTTGCCGTCGGCGATGGTGGCCAGGATATCCTCGACATTGGTTTCCGCCGCGAGCTCGACCGGTGTGGAGGCGACGCCGAGCCGCTGTGCCCTGAGCCTGATCTGTGCGACCGCCTCCTCGCCCGAGACATAGACGATGCGGTGGCCCTTTGAGGCAAGCGCGGCGGCCGCCTGGGTGAGCAGCGTCGACTTGCCGATGCCGGGATCGCCGCCCACCAGCAGCGCCGAGCCGCGCACGAAGCCGCCGCCGGTGGCGCGATCGAGTTCGCCGATCCCGGAGACGATCCGCGGCGCGTCCTCGATGTCGCCGTCGAGGCTGGTGAGAACCACGGCGCGGCCCTTGCGGGCATTGCGCGTGTTGGCAGGGCCGGAACCGATGCCGCCCGATGTGCCTTCCTCGACCAGCGTGTTCCACTCGCCGCAGGCATCGCATTTGCCGGCCCAGCGCTGATGCACCGATCCGCAATTCTGGCAGATGAACTGAACGCGCGATTTAGCCATGATGCTGCGCCGGTGGCATATGGCCGTAGGCCAGCGTTCCCGCCAACCCCCCTCTGTCCTGCCGGACATCTCCCCCGCAAGGGGGGAGATTGGCCGCCATCGATGCTTTCGCCAATCGCCAACGTTGCGGGAAATGTGCCGCCGGCAAAGCTGCCGATCTCCCCCCTTGCGGGGGAGATGTCCGGCAGGACAGAGGGGGGTGGGATGGAATGCGACGGCGGGTCAAAAAGCTACTCGAACCTCTCCGCGATATGATGCTCTTCCGCCAGATCGGAGAAGCGGGTGAATTCGCCGTGGAAGGCGAGCGTGACCGTGCCTGTCGGTCCGTGACGCTGCTTGGCCACGATCACTTCGGCCTTGCCGCGCATTTCGTTCATCTCGTTTTCCCACTTGACGTATTCCTCGGTGCCGAGTTTCGGCTCGCGGTTCTTGAGGTAATACTCCTCGCGGTAGACGAAGATGACGACGTCGGCGTCCTGCTCGATCGAGCCGGATTCACGCAAGTCCGACAGCTGGGGGCGCTTGTCGTCGCGGCTTTCGACCTGACGCGACAGCTGCGACAGCGCGATGATCGGCACGCCGAGTTCCTTGGCCAGCGCCTTCAGGCCGGTCGTGATTTCGGTGATTTCCTGTACGCGGTTCTGCGACGCCTTGGCGGAAGAGCCCTGCATCAGCTGGATATAGTCGATGACGATCAGGTCGAGGCCGCGCTGGCGTTTCAGGCGACGCGCGCGGGCGGACAGCTGAGCGATGGAGATACCGCCGGTCTGGTCGATGAACAGCGGAATCTTCTGCATCGTCTGCGAGCAGGCGACCAGCTTTTCGAAGTCCATCTCGCTGATCTCGCCGCGGCGAATCTTCGAGGAGGAGATTTCCGTCTGTTCGGAAATGATACGGGTCGCGAGCTGTTCCGACGACATTTCCAGCGAGAAGAAGCCGACGACGCCGCCATTGGCGGCCTTGAACGAGCCGTCCGCCTGTTGTGCCGGCACATAGGCCTCGGCGACATTGAACGCGATGTTGGTGGCGAGCGATGTCTTGCCCATGCCCGGGCGGCCGGCAAGCACGATAAGGTCGGACGATTGCAGGCCGCCCATGCGGCGGTCGAGATCGCGCATGCCGGTGGCTAGACCCGACAGGCCGCCGTCGCGCATATAGGCGGCGTTGGCCATGTCGACGGCGGTCTTGACCGCGTCGGTGAAGCTCTCGAAGCCGCCGTCATAGCGCCCGGTTTCGGCCAATTCGAACAGGCGGCGCTCGGCGTCCTCGATCTGTTCGG
>NZ_JAFKIC010000056.1 GCF_017306585.1 Mesorhizobium sp.
AAGATCCGTCCATACCCATTGAAATGGTGACAGTTACGTTCTCCCCGATCGGCAGTACGACCGAAATCTCGTCTGTGATGCCGATCCGCCCATAATACCACTTGAAATAGCGGCTGCGGCGAAACTGATCGGGCGCCACGTCGAGAAGACGATACAGCCCCGGCGCGCCGCGCCTCAGATGAAAATGATAGATCGGATCAAGCAGATAGGCCGCCGGCAGATATTGCTCGGCGAGATAGCGAAACACATCCGGGCCATAGATCTTCTTGTAGAGCACGCTCGGCACCGCGGTGCCCGAAAAAATGATGACGATGACGTTGTCGTAGCTGAGGCAGCGCCGCAGATACTCGGTGATTGCGGGATAGAACTCGCGCTTGCCGATCGCATCGATGGCCAGCGCCAGGCCTTCAAAAACGGACTTTGTCACCAATCATACCCCGATGGGGGTATATACCCCCAAGAAACGATACCCATAGTGTAAATCAAAAAAGAAAGGGGTACGAGAGAATTGTCCAGTTTACCATCCAAGACAGTGCCCAGGCCGGGATCGCCCCGCGGATTTCTGCCGCGATGAAACGTCCCGTCGATCATGGCGCCATGGCCGTTTCAGGCTACACGGTTCCCTGGCACACAGCGACTGGTACGCCCGTCGCGCTTCATGTCTCGTCGTCGCAGCCGGTGCGCACTGTGCGGATCTTGCGGCTCGACACGCCCTCGGCCGAGGTCATGGATTGGCATGTCGAGCCGACCGGAAATGCCGCATCGCATCGCGACTTCGATCATGGATCCTTCCCTAGGATCGCGGCAACGGAACTGGCCAAGGCCACCGACATCGGCGCCGTCGCCTTCGAAGTGTATTTGACCCGCAATGACGGCGCCCGCGTGCTGTTCGAGAGCGGAAATCTGCGTCTTGGGCTGCAGGATGGGCGGCTGACTTCAGGCCATGACGGCAAGCCGCTTGAAATCGGCGAGACCTTGCCGGCAAACACCTGGCTCACGGTCGAGATTTCGTCCGATGGCAGCTGGACGACCCTGAAGATCGGCTCGGACGACCTGTTGTCGCCATTTCGCCTGCAGCGTCAATTCGATCTGCCATGGTCCCTGTCCGGCGACATGGTCTTCGGCGCCAGCGCGGCGAACGACGTCAAAACGTTGAATGCCAAATTCTCGGCAATCGCCCTGCAAACCAAGGCCGGATGCATTGCGTGGACGTTCCCCACTCTGCTGCCGAGCGGCCCTATCGCCTCGACAGGCGGAGATGGCGTTCTGTTCCTGGAAGCGGTCAACCAGCCGGCCTTCTGCATGATCTCGCGCCGCTGGGACGGGTCGAGTTTCGATCCCCGGCTGGTGCCGCTGCATTACGACGCCGTGCATTGCCACGATGACGACATGGGCGCGTTGCAGTGGCCGGCCTCATACCATCTGCAGATCCCCGCCGAGGCTTCCGCAGGCGTCTATGCCTTCGAAGTCGGCCATGACGAAGGATCGGAGCGTATCGTCTTCTTCATCACCTCGGCGGCACGCCGGGCGCCGCTGCTGTTCCTGGTGCCGACGGCCACCTATCTCGCCTACGCCGATGAATTCCTGCCGGCGCATCTCTACGAATGGATGTGCGAAGACCGCGGCCATCGCTTCGCGATCGATAACAATCTGAAGTCGCTTTACGACTATCACAGCGACCTCAGCGGCGTGTCGATCGCTTCCACCCGGAAGCCGAAGGCGACACTGCGCGACGACTACAATTACCCGCTGTGCGGCTGCCCGCACAATCTGCCGGTCGACCTGCATTTTCTGCGCTTCTGCCACAATAACGGCATCGCCTTCGATCTCATCACCGACCGCGACCTGCATGAAAGAGGCGTTGCGGGTTTACAGGGCTACCAGGCGGTCATCACCGGCAGCCATCCCGAATACATGTCGGTCGAGATGGAGCATGCGCTGCGCCAGTTCGCGGCGGCGGGCGGCTCCATCGCCTATCTCGGCGGCAATGGCTTTGCCGGCAAGGTGGCGTTCCAGGACGATCTGATGGAACTGCGCCGTTCGCCGCTCGAAGCCGGCCGCACCTGGGACGGGCCGATCGCCGAACAGTCGCTGTCGATCACCAACCAGCCGGGCGGCCATCTCCGCGCCAGCGGGCGCGGTGAATTCTCGCTGACTGGCGTCGCCATCTCACTGATGGGTTTCGACAGCGCGCGGTCGTTCACACGCACACCAGAAAGCCGTGAACCGTCGGCCGCATGGCTGTTCGACGGCGTCACCAACGAGACCTTCGGCGACGAGGGCATCGTGCTTGGCGGTGCGGCCGGCTATGAGGTCGATGCCACCGATCCGCATCTCGGCACCTCCCCCGATACGACAGTCATTGCCCGCGCAACCGGCTTTCCGGACAGCTTCGTCCATGACGCGACGCGTTGGTACGAGGGCGGCGCGGAGGAACGCGCTACGCGGCGCTGCGCGGAGATGACGCTGCGCCTTCTGCCTTCAGGTGGTTTGATCTTTTCGGCGAGTTCGGTCGCCTGGTGCGGCGCTCTGCCGACCGGCAATGCCATGAACGACGTCGGCCGGATCACGAAGAATTTGCTGACGCATCTGGCGGCGGCAAAGAGCCGGACGAACCCGGACCGACAGCAACAGGGCGGGAGCAAACCCGCCGCCGGGCCGGCTTAGACGCATAGTGACAGTTCAACATCAGACTTTGGGAACAAGGACCAGGATCATGGGAATCAGAAAACATTTCGTCGGGGCGGTCGCCCTATTGGCGCTCGCCACCGCAATGCCGTTCGCGGCACAGCCAGCAAACGCGCAGGACCTTCCGGTCGAGCCCGGCGTATTCAAGCTCGCAATATCGCCCTGGCTTGGCTACGGCATGTGGTACATCGCCCAGGAAAAGGGCTTCTTCAAAGCCAACGGCCTAGAAGGCGTCGAGTTGACCAATTTCGTCGAGGACAAGGACATGGGCGCGGCGGTTGCCGCCGGCCAGGTCGACGGCGACAACGAGTCCATCCAGCAGTTGCTGGCCAAGGTGCAGGCCGGCATCCCGATCAAGGGCGTGCTGCTGCTCGATGCCAGCACCAAGGCCGATGCCATCCTGGTCAACAGCGACATCAAGACGGTGGCCGACCTCAAGGGCAAGCAGGTTGCCTTCGAACGCGGCTCGACCAGCGATCTGCTGCTGAACTACGTGCTGCAGAAGAACGGCATGACCATCGACGACGTCAACGTCCTGCCGATGCCGGCCGCCAGCGCCGGCACCGCGATCATTTCCGGCACCGTGCCGGCGGCCGTGACCTATGAGCCGTATATTTCGGCCGCCATTGGCGCCGACAAGAACATCAAGGTGCTGGCCGAGGCCGGTGAGGCGCCGGGCCTGATCAGCGACGTGCTTTCCGTGCCGGAGGAGACACTGAAGAAGAAGCCGGGCCAGGTGCAAGCCATGCTGAAGAGCTGGGACCAGGCGCTCGAATATTATCGCGCCCACACCGAGGAAGGCCGTGCGATCATCGCCAAGGGCGTCGGCGCCGAGCCGGCGGATCTGGCGACGGCCTTCGACGGCGTGTCGTATTATTCGGTCAGCGAAAGCCAGAAGGCGCTCAACGGCGTGTTCAAGTCCGACACCTATCCCGGCATCGTCAAGGCAGCGATAGCGGCCAAGCTGATCGACAAGGACATCGCCTACGACGCCGCCATCGACCCGACCGTGGCGCATTCGAAGTAATCGCCCGCGAACCGGAAGGCAGGCCATTGCGGGCCTGCCTTCCCACCGCGATGGCGGGAAGACATCCAGACATGACCAGCACCGATGTTCAAGTCGCCTTGACGTTCGATTTCGATGGCTATTCGACGTGGATCGGCAGCCATCGGGCGACGTCGCCGAGCATGCTTTCGCGCGGCGAGTTCGATCCGATCGGCGCGCGCCGCATCCTCAGGGTGTTGGAGCAGGCGGCCATCCCGGCAACCTTCTTCGTGCCGGGCCATTCGGCACTCGCCTTCCCGCCGGTCGTGTGCGCCTTTCGCGATGGCGGCCACGAGATCGGCCATCATGGCTGGGTTCATGAGAACCCGGTGCTGCTGACTCGCGAGGAAGAGCGTAGCGTCCTGCTGCGAGGCCTGGAAGCATTGGACAAGGTCGCCGGCGTCAGGCCATCCGGATACCGCTCGCCGGCCTGGGACAACAGCCCGTCGACCGTCGAACTGCTGCTCGAATTCGGCTTCGAGTATGAAAGCTCGATGATGGGCAACGACCACGAGCCTTATTGGTGCCGGATCGGCGATGCGTGGTCGACATCGGAAGAATTCCGCTTCGGCCTGCCCGTCGACCTCGTCGAAATGCCGGTCGCCTGGCATCTCGACGATTTTCCCCAATTCGAGTTCCTGGCGACCGACAAAGGCTACCTGCCGGGCGGCCGCGCGCCGTCGACGGTGCTGGAGATCTGGAAGGCCGAGTTCGACTTCCTCTACCAGCGCATCGGCAGCGGCGTGATGGTGGTGACCATGCACCCGCAGATCATGGGTCGCGGCCACCGGCTGCTGATGCTCGAGGAATTCATCCGCCATGTCGCCTCGCATGAGCGCGCTGGCTTCACGACATGCCAGGACTATGTGCGGCAATGGCGCAAGGGCCGCTCGCCGTCCCTGCCCGCTGATGCCGGTGATAACAGGCTGACCAGATGAAAACGGCAATCGTCACCGGTGCCGCCGGCGGGATCGGCGGAGCAATCGCGACGCTGTTTGCGTCGACAGGTGCGACCGTGATCGCGCTCGACCGGTCGTTCACCGGCGTGAGCGAACAGGCCACCGGCGCCGGCCAGATCCTGTCGGCCTCCTTCGATGTCGTAAGCGAGGCCGATTGGGTGAGGATTTCGGAGATGGTTGCCCAGCGGTTCGGCCCTATCGATGCGCTGGTCAACAACGCCGCCATCTTCAATCCGGTGCCGTTCCTGGAAGAAAGCGTTGCCGGTTTCCAGGCCGTCACCGACGTCAACCAGCTGGCCACGTTCCTCGGCATGCGCGCGGCCGCAGCGCTGATGCCGGCGCAGGGCGGCTCGATCGTCAACGTCTGCTCGACCGGCGGTTTGAGAGGGTTCGGCGGCGCCTTCGCCTATTCGACCTCGAAATGGGCGATCCGCGGCATGACCAAGGTCGCGGCGCGCGAACTTGCCGGCCGCAACATCCGGGTCAATGCGGTTCATCCGGGCCTGGTCGACACGCCGATGCTTGGCGAGAACACCGCCGAGAACCTGACTGCGATGACCGCCTCGGTGCCGCTTGGCCGATTGGCCAAGCCGCAGGAGATCGCGCATCTCGTGGCGTTCCTGGTGTCGCCCGGCAGCGAATACATCACCGGGTCTGAGTTCACGATCGACGGCGGGCAGACGATCTAGATCAGCCTTGAAAGGACTGGCAATGGAAAGGCGATTTCAGGGGAAGACCGCCGTGGTGACCGGCGCCGGCAACGGCATTGGCCTTGCCACGGCCCGGCGCCTGCAAGCCGAAGGTGCTGAGGTGCTCTCGGTCGACTGGAACGCGGACTATCTGGCAGACTGCGCGGAGCCGAAACTGACGATCGATCTCGCTGATAATGATGCCCCGGCGCGGATCGTCGCGGCCGCGAAGGCGCGGTTCGGGACAACAGACATCCTGATCAACAATGCCGGCGTTGCCGGTCCGAAGGCGCTTGCCGACAGCAGCGACGAATTGATCGACCATGTCATGGGGATCAACGTGCGCGCCGCCATGCGGCTGACCCGCGACATGCTTCTATACCTGGCGAGACCCGGCGGCTGCATCGTCAATGTCTGTTCGGTGTTCGGCGAGGTCGGTTTCCCCAACACCGCCGTCTATGCCGCGTCCAAGGGCGCGCTGTCGCAACTGACGCGCCAGCTGGCTGCCGACCTGTCGGCCGACGGAATCCGCGTGAACGGTGTGGCGCCCGGCGTCATCAATACGCCGATCGTCGCCGAGCGGATCGCCTCGGACGCCTGGTACCGGCGCGCCATGATCGAAACCACGCCGATCCGGCGCGTCGGCACAGTAGAGGATGTCGCCGGCGGCATCCTGTTCCTGTGCGGCCCGGACGCCCAGTTCATCACCGGCCACATCCTCAATATCGACGGCGGCTGGCTTGCCGCACGCGTCGCCCCGTGAAGGGGCGTTTCGACAGCACGAAGGAAACAGAATGTCAGATGTAGCAATCCACGACCTGGCCACGATGTCGCCCGAGGCGCGCACAAGCCTGCTCGAGCGGACCGAGGCCGACCTCACCGACACAATCCGCAAGGTCGAACCGATTATCGCCGCAGTGCGGACCAGGGGCGACGATGCCCTGATCGAGCTTGCCGCCCGGTTCGACGGCGTGACGCTGGTGCGTAAGGCATTGAAGGTGTCCGCAAGCCAGATTGCCGGCGCCGAAAAGGAACTCGATGCCGAGATCGTCGCGGCGATCCGGCTCTCGGTGGCGCAAGTGAGGCGATTCCATGAGGCGCAGATGCCCGACAATCTCTGGCTGAGCGAGGCAACCGAAGGCGCGCTGATCGGCGACCGCTGGACGTCGATCGATTCCGTCGCCTGCTACGTGCCGCGCGGCAAGGGATTCTTCCCGTCGAGCGCGATCATGACCGCGGTGCCCGCGAAGGTGGCCGGCGTGCCAAGGGTGGTCATCGTGACACCGCCCGGAGCGGACGGCACGGCCGATGCCGCCACACGCTTCATCGCTTCGCTGATCGGTATCGAAGAGATCTATCTCTGCGGTGGTGCCCAGGCGGTGGCGGCGGTTGCCTACGGCACCCAGACCGTGCCGAAATGCGCAAAGATCGTCGGCCCCGGCAGTCCATGGGTCAGCGCGGCGCGCCAGCTTCTGTCGAACCGGATCGATCCGGGCAGCCCCGCCGGCCCAAGCGAATTGCTGGTCTATGCCGACAACTCGGTCCCCGCCGCACTCGCAGCATTGGAACTGACAGTTGAATCGGAGCATGGCCCGGACTCCTCAGCCTTCGTCGTCACCACGGGGTCGGAACAAGAACTGCTCAAAATCGTACGCTAAGGGCGAACGGAGCAAGAACCCGAGTGCGATATCGGCCGCATTGCACTTGATCTCTGTGGATAGCGTAGCCAGGGCTGACGTATGTGCCCCCCAGTTTGACATCGTTCCATCG
>NZ_JAFKIC010000057.1 GCF_017306585.1 Mesorhizobium sp.
AGGCGCCGGTCCAGTCGAAGGCCGCTGTCGCCAACCAGTCCGTGGACGAGAGCAATTTCGACATCGACCTCGAAAAGGAGCTGATGGGCGAGCTCGACGCTGATCAGAGCGTTGCCGCCCCGGTTGTCGAGGCCCCGGCTGCGGACGCCCTGGCTGCTGACGCCCATGAGCCGGCATTCGAAGCGGCGGCCAGCCATGCGGCTGACGACGATCTGGCGCTGTCCCTCGACGATGATTTCCATCTGGACTTCACCGGCGCTGATGATCGTTCGACTGCCACCGGCCATGCGGCGCCGTTGACTGGCGGGGGTGCGCCAGCGGTCGAGCCCGCTTTTGACGCCGATTTCGACAATGCCGTTGCCAGCTCGCTGGAAGACGTGTCGCCCTTCGAAGACGACCAGCTGATGCAGGATGAGCTGGCAGCCTCCCTCGATCAGGGGTTCCACGTCGAGGAGCCGGTGTCGAGGATTCAGCACGCCGTTGCGGAGGCGCCCGTTGCTGTCGAGCCGGTCTCCGATCATGGATTCGATGACGCGGTCGCGATGTCGCTCGAAGACGAGTTGATGCTGGACGGTCATTCCGACGATCAGCGCAATACGGGTGAGCTCGCTGTCGACTATCCGGAGCCGGTGCTGGCCTCCGCGAATGAAGCCCAGGCGGTTTCCGACGAGGATTTCGCGGGTCACTTCGACGACGCCATGGCTGATGTCGATATCGATTTCGATGTTCCGGCCAACGAGCCGGTTACCTTCGGCGACACCGAGGCGCACGACATGCGCGCCGCGGATCCATATGCGAAGGACCAGGCCTCAAACCCTGAAGCCGTGTCCGACGACACTTTCGACCTGGACTTCGACGACGCCTTCGCCGAGACCGTGCAAGAGCCGGTCGCCGAACTTGCCGCCGTTCCCGCATGGCCTGCGGCGCCCGCAGTCGCGGCTGTGGCTCCCGTGACACCGGCAGCTCCCATGTTGCCATCTGCCCCCGCGGTGGAAGAGCGCAGCCTCGAGGATGAGTTGAACGCGCTCCTGGGCGCCATGACCGCCCGCACGGCGCCGTCGACCAGGGAAGCCGTGAAGGTGGAGCCGGTCGCAGCTCCCGTTCAGCCGGCCGTCGCCGCTCCGGCGAAGGCCGCCGAGGAACCTGCCGATCTTGTTGATGATCTCGACTGGGGCCTAGACGAACAGGTGCCCGAGGGCCCGCATTCATCCGACGGCATCAACGCAGCCGATGGCGACCTCGATAACATGTTGCTCGATGAGCTCCAGGCGCAGGATTTCGGATCCGATGGCGCCGACCACGTCGATGTCGATTTCGACAATGACGCCTTCGATGCCGCCCTGGCCAAGAGCCTCGATCCGCGAGACGAGGTCGCTTCCAGGCAGCAGGATGATTCGCTCGACTGGCTGGCGGAGCGTTCGACGCCGGCGGAGCCGGCCCGTTCGTGGAGCCGTGTGACACCGGTTCCCCAGCAGCCGACATTCGCCGCGCAGCCAGCCGCTCCGATGGCGGCCAGGACCGTTGCGCCTGAAGTGGCGGTGGTGCCTTCATACCGTTCGGCCGAGCCCGTCGCGGCCACTCCCTATGTCGCGCCTGCTGCTGTGCCGCAGCCACGGCAGTCCTCGCGCTATGAAGAAATGCCCGATGTCGAGACGGTCGATGTGCCCGAACGCGTCGTCGCGCTGGCCGACGATCTCGACATTCCCGAACTGCATTTCGAGGAAGATGAACCGGCGACGCCTGGCTATGACGACCTCGACGCTGAGTTCGCCAGCCTCCTGACCGAGATGAACTCGGTGGAGGTGGCGCCGGCAGCCGCTGCTCCTGCGAGCAGCGCTTCCTATGCGGATGAATCCTATAATGCCGGCTTCAATCCGGGATATGACAGAGTCAATCCGGGATATGGCGCTGCCAATCCGGGATATGCAGGTTCAAGCCCAGCCTATGGCGAGCCCAAGCCGGCCTATCAGCCGGAAGCGCGCACCTATGCGGCGCGGCCGGTGGAAATGCCGGCACGCGCGGCGGCTTCCACGGCCTATGCCGACGCCGCGGACGGCTTCGACATCGACAATCTGCCCGGCAGCCAGCCGGTTTCGCAGGCGGACGATTTCACCGTCGACGAACTGGACTACGACCCGGAACTGGACGAGGCCATGTCGGTGCCTGGTCTCGGCGAGCGCGAAGCAGCCAGGCCCTCGGGCCGGCGCGGCCTGTTCATCGCCGCGATCGTCGGTGCCGTGGCGGTTGCCGGCGGTCTCGGCGCCTTTGCGCTGTCCTTCGGCGGCAAGGGCAGTGGCGACGCGCCCGTCATCGTCAAGGCCGACAATTCGCCGATCAAGGTCAAGCCGGAAAATCCCGGCGGCGCCGTGGTGCCGAACCAGGACAACAAGGTCTATGACGCCGTGATCAAGGGCGCGAAGACGGCCGAGCCGGTCCAGCAGAAGCTTGTCACCAGCACCGAAGTGCCCGTGGACGTGCAGGCCAAGGACCCGGCCCGTTCCGTCGATCTTTCCGCCGGCCAGGGTGCCGACGCCGGCACGGATGGCGGTGGCGATGTTTCGACCGCCGGCGTGGCCCCGACCGACAATGCGGCGCCTGCGCCCAAGTCCGAGGATCGCATCGCGCAGGTGCTGCAGGACACCGACAAGGGCAACGGGACCGATGTCGTAGCCGTCGCGCCGCGCAAGGTCAGGACCATGGTGGTCAAGTCCGACGGCTCGCTGGTGGCGCGTGAAGACCCGGCACCGAAAGTGGCCTCGGCCGAGCCGACCGATCCCGCACCCCAGCATGTGGCGCCCACTGGTCAGGCCGACGCCGACCAGACGGGCACCGTGGCTCCCGCCGCCGCGCAGGCGGGCGATGAACCGGCGCTGAAGCCTGCCGCCAAGCCCGCCAAGGCGCAGTCGACCAACACGCCGTCCAAGGTTCCGGTTGCGCCGCAGCGTCCGTCGGACCAGCCGGTCGACGTCGTCGGCGAGGTCAAACCCGATCAGGTTGCTTCCATCGATCAGGCCTCGGCCGCGTCGGGTGGCGGTTCGTGGTCGATGCAGGTTGCTTCGCAGCCGACGGTCGAAAGCGCCCAGTCGACCTATCAGGACCTGCAGCGCCGCTACGGCAGCGTGCTTGCCGGCCGCACGGCCAACATCGTCAAGGCCGAGATCGCTGGCAAGGGCACGTTCTACCGCGTCCGCGTCGCGGCCCAGTCGCGCAACGATGCCATCAACCTGTGCACCAGCTACAAGGCCGCCGGCGGCAATTGCTTCGTGTCGCGCTAGGCCCTGATCTGATCGTTGAAAAAGCCGGCGTGACCGAGAGGTCGCGCCGGTTTTCATTTGCATGCTTTCATATGGCTGTCTTTTTGATGTGGAAGCCTCTGGTGGGTCCCGCCGCGTTTGGTCGCGATGATTCCCTTTGAACGCGCGAACCTCTAGACTCCTCAGATGACCGAATCAAAATCCATGATCCTCGGCTGTGCCGGGAAATCGCTCACCCGCGAAGAAATCAAATTCTATCGCAATGAATGCCCGTGGGCCTTCATCCTGTTTGCCCGCAACATCAGCGAGACCGAGCAGATCCGTGACCTGGTCGCGGAGATGCGCGATTGCATCGGCCGCCCGGACGCGCTGGTGTTCGTCGACCAGGAAGGCGGCAGGGTGCAGCGCCTGCGGCCGCCGCTGGCGCCCAACTATCCGGCCGGCGGCGCACTCGGCGCGTTGTGGCGCGACGATCATGACGCCGGTGTCCGCGCTGCCTGGCTGATGGCGCGACTGCACGCCTTCGATCTCTTGCGCTACGGGATCACCGCCGACTGTCTGCCGGTGCTCGACGTGCCGATCGAAGGCGCCAGCGACGTCATCGGCGCACGCGCCTACGGCAAGGATCCGCGGCCGGTGATCGAACTCGGCCGCGCCGCCGCCGAAGGCCTGATGTCGGGCGGGGTTTTGCCCGTCATGAAGCATATTCCGGGCCATGGCAGGGCTTTTGCCGACACCCATTTCGAGCTGCCGACAGTGGATGCCTCGCTGAGCGACCTGCAGCGGCATGACTTCGCCCCGTTCCGGGAGCTCAGCCACCTGCCGATGGCGATGACGGCGCATGTCGTCTACAGCGCCATCGATCCCAAGAACCCGGCGACCACGTCGGGCAAGGTCATCGACGAGGTCATCCGCCGCGAGATCGGCTTTGACGGCCTGCTGATGAGCGACGACACCTCGATGAAGGCACTTTCTGGGGATTTCCCGACAAAGGCAGCCGCGATCCTTGCGGCGGGCTGCGATCTGGTTCTTCACTGCAACGGCGTTTTCGAGGAGATGGCGGGCATTGCTTCGCGGACCAAGGGGCTTGAGGGCAAGTCGCTGGAGCGCGCAAAGCGGGCAATGACCTATATACAGAAGCACGACGCGGCCGAAGAAACCGAGATACGCGCCGAATTTGCCACCTATTTCGATGCGGTGGCCTGACGAAGGGAAGTGACAGGGCTGTGGCGGAAGCATTGGAAAGCAAGGCTGCGAAGGCCGCACCGATGGACCGCCTGTGGGCCGAGAACGACGAATCCCGGCTGACCGGCGATCCGTCGCTGGTTGTCGATGTGGCCGGCTTCGAAGGTCCGCTCGATCTGCTGCTGCATCTGGCGCGCAACCAGAAGGTCGACCTGGCGCGCATTTCCATCCTGGCGCTGGCGGAGCAGTATCTGGCCTTTATCGAGACGGCGAGGGCACTGCGGCTGGAACTTGCGGCCGACTATCTGGTGATGGCGGCCTGGCTCGCCTTCCTGAAGTCGAAGCTTCTCATCCCCAAGCAACCGGGCGAGGAAGGCGAGAGCGGCGAGGAACTGGCCGCCGTGCTGCAATTCCGCCTGAAGCGGCTCGAAGCCATGCGTGACGCCGCCGCCCGGCTCGTCAACCGCAATCGGCTCGGCCGTGACGTGTTCGCGCGCGGCATGCCCGAAATGGTCATCATCGAGAAGCGGAACGCCTACTCGGCCTCGCTCTATGATCTTCTGACCGCCTATGCGCAACAGCGCCAGAAGCAGGCCATCACCAATGTGACGATCGCCCGGCGTGGCGTCTGGTCGCTCAAGGACGCGCGCGACATCCTGACCCGGCTGATCGGGTCGCTGCGCGACTGGACGACACTTGACAGTTTCCTGATCGATTATCTGGCCAGCCCGGAAGAAAGGCGCACCGCGATCGCCAGTTCGTTCGCCGCGACGCTGGAACTGGTGCGCGAGCGCAAGATGGACGTAAGGCAGGATGAGGTGTTCGCGCCGATCTACCTGCGCGACCACCGGGCACCCACAAACAAGGCAGTCGAGGTGGCATGATGAGCGAGCGCGCCAACGCTTCGGTTGTCCCGTTCAAGCTCGAGGATGAGCCGGAAGAGGGCGGGATCAATCAGGATTCCACCCAGGGCCCGGCGCAGAACCCCGCCGAGCGCCTGCATCTGGCGGAAGCCATGCGCATGGCCGAGGCGATCGTGTTCGCCAGCGCCGAGCCTGTGAGCGAGAAACAACTGGCCGCGCGCCTGCCCGACGGCATCAACGTTTCGCTCGCCATGGCGGAATTGCAGGACGTCTATGCGCGCCGCGGCGTCAATCTGGTGCGGGTCGGCGATGCCTGGGCGTTCCGCACCGCCGGCGATCTGGCCTTCCTGATGAGCCGCGACACGGTGCAGCAGCGCAAGCTGTCGCGCGCGGCGCTCGAAGTGCTGGCGATCATCGCCTATCACCAGCCGGTGACGCGCGCCGAGATCGAGGACATCAGAGGCGTCGAAACCTCCAAGGGGACGCTGGACACGCTGCTCGAGACGGAATGGGTGCGTATGCGCGGTCGCCGCAAAACGCCGGGGCGCCCCGTTACCTATGGCACGACCGAGACTTTCCTCGATCATTTCGCGCTGGAGGAAATCCGAGATCTTCCCGGCATGGAGGAACTGAAGGGCGCTGGTCTGCTTTCGGGCCGGATGCCTTCGAATTTCTCGATTCCGCAACCGCCGGCCGATCCCGATGTCTTGACCGAGGACGAGGATCCGCTGACCGACATCGATCTCGAGGAACTCGGCCTGCTGACGCCGCGCGTCACGGAAGATTGACCGCGCTCGCCTATCAAAAGCAGCTTTGCGCCTTTACATGCGCCGTTTGGTAGCGGGCCGCATCGCCGAAAATGCGTGACATCCGACAGTCTTTCATAAACTCTGTCGCGGTTGTGTTTGAATCCCAAGGCGAAAACGCATAGATCATCGCCAGGGAAAACATTCGAGAGAGATTTGCTATGGGTTCATTTTCGATTTGGCACTGGATGATCGTGCTGGTCATCGTGCTTCTGGTGTTCGGCCGCGGCAAGATTCCCGAGCTTATGGGCGACATGGCCAAGGGCATCAAGAGCTTCAAGAAGGGCATGGCCGACGACGACGTTGCCGATGACAAGCGCACCGTCGAACATCGCGCCGACGAGACCGTTTCGGCAGTGAAGGAAAAGGCCAGCAAGAGCTGAGCCGAAACAGTTGCTTCGTGCATGCCGGTCCGGAACGCTCCGCATTTGGGGGCGGCGTGCACTAGTCGGAACGAATAGCCATGTTTGAAGTCGGCTGGACCGAAATGCTGGTGATCGCGATCGTCATGATCGTGGTCGTCGGGCCCAAGGATTTGCCCAACATGCTGCGCACCTTCGGCCGCACGACGGCGAAGCTGCGCGCCATGGCTGCCGACTTCCAGAAGCAGTTCAACGAGGCGCTGAAGGAAGCCGAGCTTGACGACGTGAAGAAGTCCGTTGACGAGTTGCGGGGGCTCAGCCCCATGTCCGAGATCAAGAAGCAGCTCAATCCGTTCGAGCAGGCGGCCGCCGATGTGCGCGCCGGCGTCGACGCGGCGATGAAGCCGAAGCCGGCTCCCGATCCGACGGCGCCGGCTGCTTCGACGCCGCAGCCGGCCGAACCGCTGAAGAATGGCGCGACCACCATGCCCGGTGCGGTGGATGCTGCCCCGGCAACGCCTGCTTTCCCGGCAATGACGGATGAATCGGTGGTGGTGCCGCCACCTGCGGCAGCGCCGCAGGCGAGGG
>NZ_JAFKIC010000058.1 GCF_017306585.1 Mesorhizobium sp.
GGGGGTCGGTTCGACCGGGCGCGACCTCCTGCGGCGACTGGAGGTTAGCGCCTCACGCGAGACGACCCCCTCTGTCGCCTTTGGCGACATCTCCCCCTCAAGGGGGGAGATAACGCTCTCCGCGGCCTTCGCCAGTCTCCGGTGACCTTGCAGGCTCGAATTGCGTGACATTCCTGCTCCCCTGCTTATATGATGGGGGTTCTCCACTAAAAGCGGAGGTGCCTCCGTTTATTTACGTGGGGGCTGGCCATGCATGGTTCAAGCCCCCATATGCGCAGTGGAGAAAAAAATGGCCTTTGAGCCGTCAGCGTCTGTCGAACCCAAGCCCGAGACGGCCGAAAAGCCGTTGCGCGCCGACGCGCGGCGCAACCGCGACCGGCTGGTCGAGGTGGCGGCCGCCGTATTCGCCGAACGCGGCATCGACGCCTCGCTGGAAGAAATCGCGCGGCGCGCAGGGGTCGGCATCGGCACGCTCTACCGGCATTTCCCGACGCGTGAGCATCTGGTCGAGGTGGTCTACCGCCGCGAGGTGGAAGGGTTGTGCGCGGCCGCCGGCGAGCTTGCGCAGAAGCATCCCAGCGACGTCGCGCTGGAAGAGTGGATGCGTCGCTTCGTCGACTATATCGCCACCAAGCGCGGCCTGGCGACCAGCCTGCGCATCCTGCTCACCACCAATTCGACGTTGTTTTCCGACACGTCCGGTCGGGTGTCGCAAGCGATGCGGCAACTGGTCGAGGCGGCGGTGGCCGACGGCACGATCCGCGCCGATGTCGATGCCTCCGACGTGCTGCATGCGCTGTCGGGCATCTATTCCGCCCCCGACACGCCGGAGTGGCGCGACCGTTCGCGCCGGCTGGTGAAGCTGTTGATGGACGGCTTGCGCTTCGGAGCGGGGAAAAGCTGACAGGCCACTCCTGGCGCGGTCATGACATGGCGGCCTCGGCGGCCGGTTCCCGTGCGGGGCTGACATCACGCCGGCGCAGCCGGTCCAGCGTGAGATAGATAACCGGCGTCGTGAAGAGCGTAAGAATCTGGCTGACGATCAGGCCGCCGACGATGGCGTAGCCGAGCGGCTGACGGATCTCGGCTCCCGATCCGTGTCCGAGCATGAGCGGGATGCCGCCGAGGATCGCCGCCATCGTGGTCATGAGGATCGGCCGGAAGCGCAGCAGGGCGGCCTCGCGGATGGCTTCCAGGCTGGTTGCGCCGTTCTGTTCGGCCGTAATGGCGAAGTCGACGAGCATGATGCCGTTCTTCTTGACGATACCGATCAGCAGGATGACCCCGATCATGGCGACGAGGCTGAAATCGAGGCCGGCCAGCATCAGCGCCGCCAGGGCGCCGAGGGCTGCGGAAGGCAAGGTCGACAGGATCGTCAGCGGATGGACGAAGCTCTCATAGAGCACGCCCAGAATGAGATAGACGACGACCAGCGAGGCGCCGATCAGCAGCGGAACCGTGGCCAGCGAATCCTGGAACGCCTGCGCGCTGCCGGCGAAGGCGCCGGTCAACGAGGCCGGAGGCTGGAGCGCCGTGAACGCCTTGGTCACGGCCTGTGTCGCCTCGCCGAGCGAGGCGCCGGGCACAAGGTTGAAGGAGACGGTGGTGGCGGGAAACTGCCCCTGATGGTTGATCGAGACTGGCGCCACGGTCTGCGTGGTCCAGTGGGCGATGTTGCCGAGCGGCACCAGCGTGCCGTCGGCCGCTTTCACCGACAGCCGGTCCAGCGTCTGCAGGTCGTGCTGGAGCCTTGGCAGCACTTCGAGCACGACATGGAACGTATCGGTCTGGGTGGTGAACTGTCCCACCTGGCGCTGGCCGAAGGCGTCGTAGAGCGTATCGTCGATCGTCTGCGGCGCCACGCCGAACAAGGATGCCGCGGCGCGGTCGATCTTGAGCGAAAGCGTCGGCGCGACCTTCTGCTGGTCGCTGGCGACATCGGTGATCTCGGGAACCTTCTTCAGCGCCTCGACCACCTTCGGCGCCCAGGCGTCGAGCTCGGCGACGTCGCTGTCCTCCAGCGTGAACTGGTACTGGGTGCGGGCCGGCCGGGCGCCGATGTTGATGTCCTGCGCGGCCTGCATGAAAAGCTGGATGCCTTCCACCTTGGCGAGTTCCGGCTTCAGCCTGGCGATGACCTGCTGGGCCGACACGTCGCGCTCCGCCAGTGGCTTCAGCGTGATGTTGACATGGCCCTGGTTCAGCGCGTTGCCGCCATTGCCGCCGCCTATGTCCATGAACACGCTGTAGACGGCGGGGTCCTTCATGACCACGGCGCTGATGCGCTCCTGGAGCTCGACCATCTTCGGGTAGGACACCTCGGCCGCGGCCTGCGACTGGCCGCCGATGAAGCCGGTATCCTGGTCGGGGAAGAAGCCCTTGGGGATTTCGACGAACAGCCAGGCGGTCGCCGCCAGCGTGGCGACAAAGACGGCAAGCGTCAGGCGGCTGTGGTTCAGCGCCACATCGAGCGCTTTCGCATAGCCTTTCTGGAGGCCCTCGAAGGCGTGTTCGCTCCAGCGGTACAGACGGTTTGCCCTGGCCGGATCGGTCGGCTTGATCATCCGGGCCGCCATCATCGGCGTCAGCGTCAGCGACACGATGGTCGACAGGATGATGCTCAGCGTCAGCGTCATGGCGAATTCGCGGAACAGGCGGCCGACGATGCCGCCCATCAGCAGGATCGGAATGAGCACCGCGATCAGCGACAGGCTGATCGAGATGATGGTGAAGCCGATCTCACGCGAGCCGCGAAAGGCTGCCGCCAATGGTTCCTCGCCGGCCTCGATGTGACGCGTGATGTTCTCCAGCATGACGATGGCGTCGTCGACGACGAAGCCCACCGCCACCACCAGCGCCATCAGCGACAAATTGTCGATGCTGAAGCCCAGGAGATACATGGGAGCTGCGGCGCCGAGCAGAGCCAGCGGCAGGGTGATCGCCGGGATCAGCGTCGCCCTGAGGCTGCGCAGGAAGATGAAGATCACCATCACCACCAGCGCGATGGTGATCATCAGCGTGAACTGGACATCGCGCACCGAGGCGCGGATGGTCGTGGTCCTGTCTGTCACCAGCGACAATTTTATCGACGCCGGCAGCGAAGCCTGCAGATCCGGCAGGGCCTGCTTGATCCGGTTGACGACCTCGATGACGTTGGCTCCGGGCTGCCGGAAGACGTCCACGGCGATGCCGCGCTCGCCATTGGTCCAATGGGCCATCTTAGCGTCCTCGGGGCCCATCACCGCCTGGCCGATGTCGCGGATGCGGATCGGGCCGCCGTCGCGATAGGCGACCACCGTGTCGCTCCATCCGGCGGCATCGGTTATCTGGTCATTGTCGTAGATCGGAAAGGTGCGCGTGGCGTCGTCTATGTTGCCCTTGGGGCTGCTGACGCTGAGGCCCGAAATGGCCGAGCGGACATCCTCCAGCGTGACGCCGGCGGCGCCGATGCGGCCCGGATCGACTGAAATGCGGATGGCGGGCTTCTGTCGGCCGCCGATATTGACCTGCGCCACGCCCTGCATCTGGCTGATCTTCTGGGCAACGCGGGTCTCGATCAGCTCGTCGACATCGATCAGCGACAGCGTGTCCGATGTGGCGGAGAGTTGCAGCACAGGGGCGTCGGCGGGATTGACCTTGCGAAAGGTCGGCGGCGCCGGCAGGTCCTTGGGAAGCTGGCCGCTGGCTGCGGTGATGGCCGCCTGCACATCGCTGGCCGCCTGGTCGATGTCGCGGTCGAGGTTGAACTGGACGGTGATCTCGGTCGAGCCGAGCGAACTCGACGAGGTCATCTCGGTGACGCCGCTGACCTTGGACAATTGCGTCTCGAGCGGCTGCGCCACCGAGGAGGCCATCGTGTCGGGCGCCGCGCCGGGAAGGTTGGCGGCGACCTGGATCGTCGGAAAGGCGATTTCGGGCAGGGCCGAGACCGGCAGCAGGGGATAGGCCACCGCGCCGAGGAAAAGGATGCCGACCATCAACAGCGTCGTGGCGACGGGATGGGCGATGAAATAGGCCGATACGCCGGAGAGGCGTTCCTGCGTGCCGAGTTTTACGGCAGAAGGCTTGCGCGGGGCGGATGCCGCTTCGATTTTCGTGTTCATCGAGCGGCCGCCGATCCGGACGCGGCCACGGCCTGATCGGCCGGAGGCTGCGTGTTGCCCGGTCCCAATATGTGGACGGTCGATCCGTCAGCGATCTGGCCAAGCCCGTCGAACACGATGGTCTGTCCGTCGGAAAGGCCGGCGGTGACCAGCGCCATGCCGTCTGTCGTGACGGACACCGTGACCTTGTGCCTGGTCGCCTTGTTGTCGGGGCCGATGACATAGGCGGCAAGGCCGTCGACGCCGCGCGCCAGCGCCTTGTCGGGCACCACGACGCCCTTCTCGTTGGCGACGGTAAGACGCGTCGCCACCGGCAGGCCGGGCCACAGCGTGCCGGCGCCATTGTCGAAGTTGGCGCGCAGCCGGATCGAGCCGTTCGAAGCGTTGACCAGATTGTCCATCAGGGTCAGCTTGCCGCGCGCCAGCACATGGCTGCCGTCGGTGGCGATGGCTTCGACATCGGCGATGCCGTCCTTGAGCGCGCCGCGTATTTCGCGGAAACGATCGCCGGGCGCGACGAACACGACGCCGACCGGATCGAGCTGCGTGATGGTCAGCAGCCCGTCGGTGGCACCTTGCGTGACGATGCTGCCCACGCTCGCGGTCTTGAACCCGGTCAGGCCGCCGATCGGCGCGCGAATGGTGGCGTAGCTGAGCTGGGTCTCGGCGCTGCTGATGGAAGCCTCGTCGGCGGCGACCGTCGCCTCCAGCTGCCTGACGGCCGAGGTCTTCGAATCGAGATCCTGGGAGGACACGACCTTCTTGTCGGCCAATGCCGCGTACCGGTCCAGGTCGGCGCGGGCATTGCCCAGCAGCGCCTCGTCCTGGGCTTTCTTGGCCCGCGCCCCATCGAGCGTCGCCTGCAGCGAGCGCGGATCGAGACGGATCAGGACATCGCCCGCCTTGACGATGTCGCCCTCGGCGAAATTGATTTCCTCGACCTGGCCGTCGATGCGTGGCCGCAAGGTAACGGACTGGAGCGGCGTTACGACGCCGATGCCGGCGATGATGCGCGGCACAGAGCCCGTCCTGGCGACCACCGTGGTGACAGGCACGGCTTCGGGAGCCTGGGAACTCGCCGCCACGCTGTCGCTGCCAGTATGGCCATTGCGGAACCAGAGGACCGCCGCGCCGGCCAGCACCACAATGACAGCCGTCCAGATGAACGCAGGCGATCGAAGCGACATATCAGGAACCCCTCAAGTTCCCTGAAACGGGCTCATGGTCGAAATGTTCCGGGCAGGAATCGCAAGTCCGCGCCGTCGCATTGCGGGGATGGAGATGATCGCGTGGTGGCGGCGCGTTCTATTGCTGGGGGGTCTGCCGGCCCGAGATCACGCGCAGCCAGGGCGCCAGATGGAAGGCGCTCATCAGCAGGTACATGGCCGCCATGCCGGTCAGCGGCGAGCTGCCCATGCACAGCATCGACGCGCCGCTGTTCTCGAAACAGGAGAGCAGGGCCATCAGTGCGAAGGTCGGAGCGGCGGCGAGGCACAGCCAGTCGGCGATGCCGAGCGGAGCCGTGGTTTCGGGGGGCATGCCGCCGCTTGCTTGGATGTCGCTCATGGTCTTGTTCCCTGATGATCTTGCGGCCCTATAGGACTTGGGTTCCTCGCCTCCACGAAAGTGGGGGAGAGGTGGCCGCGCAGCGGCCGGAGAGGGGGCTTTCGTAGGGCGCAGTCCCCTCTCCGTCTCGGCTCCGCCGAGCCACCTCTCCCCACTTCGTGGGGCGAGGAAACCAAGCTGGATAACCCGCTATTCGCCCTTGTCCCGGAACGCGGCTTCGCCGGCGGCCGAAACCTCGGCCCATTTCTTGTCGTGGCCGGCGTCATAATTGTCGTGCCAGTTCCACCAGCTATAGAGCGGGGTCTGGGGATAGCCCTCGGGCGAATCTTCCCAGATTTCCTGGCGGCCGAGCGGGGTGGCGTCGAGGTAGCTCCACACCGTGCCCATCGCCTCGTCGCCGCGGCTGTTGATGAAGTAGGTGCGGAAGACGCGGTCGCCGTCGCGGAAGAAGACGTTGTGGCCGTGCCATTCGTCGACGCCGAAGTCTTTGTCGAAACTGTCTGTGATCGTGTACCAGGGGATGTTTTCCCAGCCCATCCGCTGCTTCAGCCTGGCGATGTCGGGCTGCGGCGCGCGCGAGGCGTAGGCCAGCGTGGTGTTGCGGGCGTTGAGATGGGCGAGGTGGCCGACCTGGTCTGCGCCGAGCGAACAGCCCCGGCAGGCATGTTCGGGCCAGCCATAGACGCCGGGCTCGAAGAAGGCGCGGTAGACGATCAGCTGGGGGCGACCCTCGAACAGGTCGAGCAGGCTCGCCTTGCCGTTCGGCCCGTCGAACACATAGGCCTTGTCCACTTCCATCCACGGCATGCGGCGGCGTTCGGCGGCGAGCGCGTCCCTGGCGCGCAGCGTGGCCTTTTCCTTGACCAGCATCGCTTCACGCGCGGCTTCCCAATCCTGCTTCGAAACGACCGGCGGGGTCTTCATTGTGGTGTGCGTGTTCACTTGCCTTCTCCTTCTGCCATGGCGTGGGTTGTCGCCGTGTGGTCATCCGTCGCGATGCCGGGGCGGTGCGACGGCGCCGGACGCGTTACGAATGCGATCGGGTTTGAATCCTCCGGCCCGGCGCAGCAGGGATGGCGCGGCGGCGAAGCATGCTTGAAGTCGTCACTTGCAGACATTTCAATTGTCCCTAACTGGATGCCTTGGTCCTGCATCCGAGGTGTTGCGATTGCCGTTTGCGGGGCAGCCAGGCCGTCGGTGGCGCCAGCCGCATGCCCCGTATTCTCGGGACGATGCGGCTTGCTGGCCGGCGGTGGTGGCTTAAAGTTAGGGCGGTGAAGCGCGGGGGTGGGAGTTACAAGTGTGACGGGATTTGAATGGACTCGCTGATCACCGCGGCAGGGCTGGCGCTGGCGGCGGGCGATCCGCTCGG
>NZ_JAFKIC010000059.1 GCF_017306585.1 Mesorhizobium sp.
TCGGCCTCCAGCCCCTTGTAGAGGTCGACGGAGTATTTGAGCACGCGCGTGATCGAGGCCGACGAACGCAACTGCCCGACCAGGCCAGCGGCGTGCCAGGTCGAGCCGGAGGTCAGCTTGCCCTGTTCCAGCAGCACGACGTCGGCCTTGTGGTCGCGCGCCAGGTGATAGGCTGTCGAACAGCCGATGATGCCGCCGCCGATGACGACGATCGCGGCCTGGTCAGGCAAGGTCATGATTTCGGGGTCCCGTATTTTGTCCGGTAATTTTCCAGGGCGGCATCGAGCCGCGTCAGGTTTTCCTCGGTGTAGGCGACGTAATCGATGCCAGGGGCGTCGAGATAGAGTTCGGACACCATGCTCCACATGGCTTCGCGCAGCAGCGAGGCGCATTGCATGGCGGCGTGCGAGCGGCGGATCGCCTCGTCCGGTTCCTTCATGAAATAGGCGGTCAGGAAAGCAAAGGATTCCGCATCGCTCATGCCGGCGTTCGAGGCCACGCCGGCAAGGTCGAACATCGCCGTGTTGAAGCCGGCATATTCGAAATCGATCAGCCAGAGCTTGCTGCCGTCGTCGAGAATATTAGCCGGCAACAGGTCGTTGTGGCCGAAGACGATCGGCAGGAGCTTCTGCGCCCGCTCCAGCTCGTCCGCCAGCGTCAGATAGCGCGGCAGGTCACTCCGCTTGCGGCTGCCGCCTTCCTCGAGCGTGCGCGCATAGTCGCGGATGACGTGGAACACCCAGAACATGAAGCCGGCGCCGGAGATGTGGTTTGGCATGTCCCGGTGGAAGCTGCGCATCAGCGCCGCGACGCGGCCGAGATTGGCGCGCACGTCCTGCGCCTGATAGGTCCTGGCGCCGAGAAAGGCCGTCACCAGAATGCCGGGTTCTGCATAGTGGACGGCTGGAGCGAAACCGGCGGCATGCGCTGCGCGCGCGGTCATCACCTCGCGCTCGCGGAAGACATGGTGGAACGGATAGTCCTTGCCGAAACGCACGACATGTTTGCCGGCCGTGTCCGTTACCACATAGTTGGCGTTGCTGAGGCCGCCGGGGAGCGGCGCGATCTCGATGCTGCCGGCCCAGCAGGGCAGGCTGCGGATGCGGTCTTCTGCGGTCATCGATCGGTCCCCTGTCGATCAGCCTCTTGCCAGACATGACATCGATGGGGCGGCGCCGTGAAGGCGATCCGTGTCGACGAACATTCATCCTGGTGAAGATCTCGTCGGCGCGGCATGCCGGATCGGTATCCCGCGTCGCGCCGACGAGCCCCATGTGCCGGGCTCTTCGAGGCCGGCTTCCGCCCCCGCGGATCAGAAAATTCCTTTCGCCCCTGCGCCGGACAGTCTCCAGACCCTTGGGCGTGCAAATTCAGATGCGGCTCTGCCATCGTTCTCCCGTGGCAGTCCGTGCCTGACACCTTTCCAGTGTCATGCCGCGCGACATCGCTTGTCAACGGATTTGTGTGGCTTTTTCTGCCTTTATGACTGGTTCGTGGCGAGATTCCTTGTGTTTCATGGTAGCTTTGCCTTAGAAGCGGTCAAATACGTGCGGTGATCTGCTCCGGAAGCAACCCGATGACCCATTCGAAACGACATGGCGAGATCCTGCGGCTGTTGCAGGAGGAAGGCACCGTGACCATCGCCAGCCTCGCTGACCGGCTGGGCGTTTCGCTCGAAACCGTGCGCCGCGACGTCAAGCCGCTTACCAGCGACGGCTCGGTGCTCAAGATGCATGGCGCGATCGGGCTGCCGTCGATGATCGGCGAGGCGCCGTTCGAACGGCGCATGCGGGAGAATGCCGACGCCAAGCGGGTCATTGCCCGCATGGTCGCCGCCACCATCCGCGACGGCGAATCGATCATGCTCGACACCGGCACCACCACCTCGTTCCTGGCGCGGGAACTGCTCGGCCACCGGCGCCTGACGGTGGTCACCAACTCGTCCGACATCGCCCGCACGCTGGCCACCATCAACGGCAACAAGGTCTATATGGCCGGTGGCGAACTGCGCAGCGATTCCGGAGCCGCCTTCGGCGCTTCTGCCATCGAGTTCGTCAGCCGCTTTTCGGTAAGCCACGCTGTCATCTCGACCGGCGCCGTCGATGCGCTGACGGGCGTGATGGACTACGATCTGGAAGAGGCCGAATTCGCCCGCATGGTGCTGTCGCGCGGCCAGCGCTCGCTTGTCATCACCGATCATTCCAAGTTCGGCCGCCAGGGCCTGGTCCAGGTCTGCGGCTTCGACAGCTTTTCAGAACTGGCCACCGACCGGCCGCCGCCGCGCGACATCGCCGCCGCGCTTTCGCAGGCCGGCGCCCGGCTCAGCATCGCCGGCGGCGAAATCCGGTTCTAGTCGAACAGGTCTTAGCCAAAGACCAGGGACTGGTGCGCACACACGCCCGCGAAGGCGCCACCCGACACGGCAAAGGCGATGTTGTGCATGGCGCGTGCCGCGTCTCCGGCGGCATAGACGCCGGGAACCGTCGTCTGCTGTCTGTCGTCGACCGCTATCACCGGGCCAAGCATGCCGTCCGTGAAGCCACAGCCAAGCTGCTCTGCCAGCGGGCTCGCCATTGTGTTGCGCGGCGCGGTGAACATCGCCCTGACTCCGGCCTGCCTTGCGCCGTCGAGCTGCACGATCAGCCCGCCGGAACCGTCTTCCCGCAGTTCGCTGACCGTGGCGGGCTCGAACTGGATGTTTTTACGCTCCAGGGCGAGCATCTCCTCGGCTTCAGGCTCGATCAGCCCGTTGCCGAACAGGGTCACGTCGCCCCAATCGGAAATCAGCTGCGCCTGATGCATGGACATCGGGCCTGTCGCGAGCACGCCCAGCGGCCCGCCGGAAACCTCGTAACCATGGCAGTAGGGGCAGTGCAGCACGGTCCTGCCCCATTGCTCGGCAAGACCGGGAACCTCCGGCAGGATATCGCGCACGCCCGTCGCCAGGACCAGCCGCGCGGCGCCGAATGTCTCTCCGCCATCGGTCGTGACTTCGAAATCGCTGCCGCTGTTGGCGATGGCCCCATCGGCGCGCGCATTGAAGATCCTGGCCGTCGGATAGGCCTGCAATTGCTGTCTTGCATCATTGAGGATGGCTTCGGGTGTGCGCCCGTCCTGGCCGAGAAACCCGTGCGAGTGTTCGGCGAAACGGTTGCGCGGCTGGCCGGCGTCGATCACCAGCACCTTGCGGCGTGCGCGCGCCGCCTGGATGGCGGCGGACAGGCCGGCGAAGCTGCCGCCGACGATGGCTAGATCATACTGCATGACTGGAAACTCCAATGAGGTCGTAACGGCGGCGGAAATCGGCGGTCAGGTCGGCCAGCGTGATGCGGCTGAGCTTCTCCGCCAGAAGTTTCTCCGCCGCCACGCGGAAGTCGTCGAGCACGGCGATCACCGCCTGCTCGACAAGGCAGCCCGGGCTTTCCGGCTCGGTGCTGAACGGCAGCAGGGTCTCGCCGAGTGCTGCGCTGATCTCGGCCAGCGAGATCGCTTCAGGCGCACGCCCGAGCAGCCAGCCGCCGCCATGCCCGCGTGATGAAGTGACGATGCCGGCGTCGCGCAGGCCGGCGATGGTGCGGCGCACCACCACCGGATTGGTGTGGATGAAGGTAGCGAGCTCCTCGGAAGTCAGCGCCTGTTCGGGCTTCTCTGCCATGTGGACGAGAATGTGCAAGGTGGAGGAAAGTCGGCTGTTGCGTTTCATGTAACTTATTTAGTTACGATAAGCGCCGCAGTCAAGGATTGGCTGAAAAGGGGCTCAACCTGCCGGGGCCGGGGCGCTACACCGTGCGGAAGATCAGGCAGAAGCAGGCGCCGGTCGGGTTGCCGTCGAGAATCTCGATGCGCCCGCCATGCAGATGCATGATCTCCTGCACCAGGTTGAGGCCAAGCCCCGCGCCGTGGTCCAGCGGCCGCAACCGGTAGAAGGGTTCGAAGATGCGTTCCCGTTCGGCCGGCGGCACGCCGTCACCTTCGTCGCGGACCTCGATTGTGGCCGGGCGGGCGACCCGCAGCGTGATCTTGCCGGTGCGGCCGCCATGCTCGATCGCGTTCTGGACCAGATTGGTGACGGCGCGCTCGATCGACGTGCGGTCGCCGATGGCCTTGACGGTCTCCTGTTCCGGCTCGAACGCCATTTCGTATCCGGCCGAGAAAGCCATCGGCGCAAGGTCGACGATGACGCCGCGCGCGATCGCCACGAGGTCTACAGTCTCGAAGGATGAGGACTGCCGGTCGAGGCGCTGCAGGTCGAGCAGCTGATCGGTCAGCGTCGAAAGCCTGGCCGCGTCCTGCAGCAGCCGCGCGCGCTCGGGCGTCGCCGGCAGCGAGGCAAGGCGGGTGTTGAGGATGGCGACCGGTGTTCTGAGCTCATGGGCGGCGTCGGTCAGGAAGCGTTTGTGACGCTCATAACCCTTGTCCAGACGTGCCAGCGCGGCATTGACCGCGTTGACCAGCGGCGTGACTTCCTTGGGCACGTCCTTCAGCGGCAATTGCACACCGCGCTGGTCGATATCGATGCGCTCGGCCTCGGCGGCGGCATGGCCGAGGCCTGAAAGCGCCCCGCGCACCACCCAGGGCGTCGCGAACAGCGTCGCCAGCGCCATCAACCCGGCCAGCGGCAATATGCCTTGCAGGAAGAATTGCGGCGCCTGCCCCAACAAGCGCAGCAGCGAAAGCCCGCCCTTGGTGTCGCTGAAGATCTGCACGTTGCCGGCCGCCGTGTCGGTCCAGCGGATCTTGCCTTCCGGCGGCGCCGCTTCCCCGATCGCGTGGTCGATGCGGGCGTCGCTGATGTTGTCGAGCAGGCCGACGAAAGGCTGGAAGATGGCCGGCACCGCGCCCTCCTGCAGCCGCTGTCCCTGCTTGTCGCGGATGATGAACCAGAGATCGGGAACACCGGATCGCAGCTTCTTCAGATCCGGGGTTTCATTGAGGACAAGCTTGCCGCCGGTATCGCGCGCCACCGCGTCCGCCAGCACGTCCATCGTGCCGTCCTCATAGTCGTGCGGGATGACACCGGTGGCGAGCATCGCCCCGAGAATGCCGACGATGATCAGCGTCAGCATCGCGCATTGCAGCAAGGCGATGCGCAGCACCAGGCTCCATTTCAACGAACGCGGGCGCCTGAGGCTCATCGCTTGGTGCTCACGTCGTTTCACGCAGGAGATAGCCGACGCCCCGGATGCCGTTGATCGTCACCCCGGCATCGGCTTCGGCGAGCTTGCGGCGCAGGCGCGAGACATGGGTATCGAGCGCGTTGGATTGGATCTCGTCGTCGAGGCCGAACACGGCCTCCATCAATGCCTCGCGCTGCACCATGCGGCCGGTGCGCCGCATCAGCGCTTCCAGCACCAGGAGTTCGCGGCGCGGCAGGCTGAGCGGCTCGCCGCCGATCGACGCCTCGCGATGTCCGACATCGAGCACGAGATGCCCGGCGCGGATGAACTGCGACTGCATCGGTGCCGGACGCCGCAGCAGCGCGCGTAGCCGGGCAAGCAATTCCTCGAAGGCGAAAGGCTTTGCCAGGTAGTCGTCCGCGCCCCGGTCCAGCCCGTCGACCTTGTCCGAAATGTCGCCTTTCGCCGTCAGCATCAGCACGGGTGTGGTGTTCTTCCGGGAACGCAACGTCGGCACCAGCGACAGGCCGTCGCCGTCGGGCAACTGGCGGTCGAGCAGGATGGCGTCGTAACTGTCGGCGGCAACGAAGCCCTCGGCCTCGAGCAGTGAGCCGGCGTGATCGACCACCATATCGTGACGCTTCAACGCGGCGCGCAGCGCCGAGACCATTTCAGGCTCGTCTTCGACCAGCAAGATACGCATTTAAAGTTCCTTTTTGGCGGCTCTCCGCCAAGCCGCGCTACAGCGCCAAGATTGCGCAAACATGGCAAAACGTAGCGATCAGCCGCCGAAAGTCTTTTCTGCGCAGCCGTCATACTGCGCAATGTCTATGCAATCCAGCCGCGCCAAACAGCCCCGGTCGGTATGCAACCGCCAGCATACTGGCCCCAAAGGCGCCGGACCCGAACATGGAACCGATTCCGGGTCCGACGCCGAAGTCGAGAAAATTCCAATGGCCGCGCCGATCCGCCGGAGCGCCGCGGCCCAGTATTGAGGTTGGCTATGTCTGCAAATGATGCTTTGTCGTTTCTCATGGCGTGGACCGTGGCGCCGTTCCGGATCGGCTCCGTCACGCCCTCCAGCTCCAGCCTGGCGACATTGATGACGCGCGACATCGGGCCCGAGACTGGCTCGGTTCTGGAACTCGGGCCTGGAACCGGCCCGTTCACCCGGGCACTGCTGGCGCGTGGCGTGAGGGAAGAAAACCTGACGCTGATCGAATCCGATCCGGATTTCGCCTCGCTGCTAAAGCGCCGCTTTCCCTCGGCCCGGATCTTCGAAATGGATGCGGTCGGCCTGCGCCATCTCTCGCTGTTCCCCGCGCCGGTGGTCGGCGCCGCCGTCAGCGGGCTGCCCTTCCGGCTGATTTCGCCGCGCAAGACCTTGGCCATTCTGGAAGGCGTCTTCGCCAATCTCCGTCCTGGCGGGGCGCTCTATCAATTCACGCTCGGCCGGCGCTGCCCGTTCGACCAGTCGCTGCTCGACCGGCTCGATCTCGAAGTCACCCGGGTCGGCCATACCTTCCGCAATTTCCCGCCGGCGACGGTCTACCGCGTTACCCGCATCAAAGGGGTCCAGACCTACGATTGGCGCTTCGCGTGACCGGGCCGCTCTCGGCCGTTCTCGGTCTTGGCCTGTTCGGTGTCTTCTGCCTCGCCTTCACCGAGAAGATACTGCCGGTTCCGCCATCGCATGTGCTGCTGTTGTTCCTCGGCATGACAGCGGCGCCGGACGCTGCGACGCTGGCGATCCTGCTGATGGTGACGACGCTTGGCTCGTTCGCCGGCTGTCTGGTCTGGTACGCGGTCGGCCGCCGGATCGGGTTCGATCGTGCCGACAGGCTGATCGAGCGTGTCGGCAGATACATCTTCCTTCGACCCGCTACCTATCGCAGGTTCG
>NZ_JAFKIC010000109.1 GCF_017306585.1 Mesorhizobium sp.
CCCAGCATGTTGAGCGCCGCCTCGTTGGCGCCGCCATGTGCGGGGCCCCACAGGCAGGCGATGCCGGCGGCGATGCAGGCGAACGGGTTGGCGCCGGACGAGCCGGCGAGACGAACGGTCGAGGTCGACGCATTCTGCTCGTGGTCGGCATGCAGGATGAAGATGCGCTCCATGGCGCGCGCCAGCACCGGATTGATCTTGTATTCCTCGCACGGCACGGCGAAGCACATGTGCAGGAAGTTCGCGGCGAAGCCGAGGTCGTTCTTCGGATAAATGAACGGCTGGCCGATATGGTACTTGTAGGCCATGGCCGCGATCGTCGGCATCTTGGCGATCAGCCGCATGGAAGCGACCATGCGCTGGTAGGGGTCCGAGATGTCGGTCGAGTCGTGATAGAAGGCCGACAGCGCGCCGACCACGCCGCACATCACCGCCATCGGGTGCGCGTCGCGGCGGAAGCCGGTGAAGAAGCGCGACATCTGCTCGTGCACCATGGTGTGGCGCGTTACTCGGTAATCGAAGTCGTCCTTCTGCGCCTTGGTCGGCAGTTCGCCGTAAAGCAGGAGGTAGCAGACTTCGAGGAAGTCGCCGTGCTCGGCCAACTGGTCGATCGGGTAGCCGCGGTGCAGGAGGATGCCGGCGTCGCCGTCGATGAAGGTGATCTCCGATTCGCAGCTCGCGGTCGAAGTGAAGCCGGGATCGTAGGTGAAGGCGCCGGTGGTGCTGTAGAGCGTAGCGATGTCGATGACGTCAGGCCCGACGGAGCCGCTTCGCACCTTGAACTCATGCGTCTTGCCGGCGAATTCCAGCTTTGCCGTGGCCTCCTGGGTCTTGCCGCCAAACTCAAGTTTTGTCGCAGCTTCGGTCATTGCAAACTCCTTTTTGTTTCCTCATGCCGGCAAAGGCAAATTCTGCAAAGCGACACGTCGAAATCACCGGAATGCGCTATTTGCGACCGCATTTTAGGAGGTGCGTGCCAGATTGGGCCAAGGGCTAATGTTGCACTGCGAAACGCGCCTTTCAATGCCAATCTTCTTAGGCCAGTTTGCTCCTAATCGATTTGATCCGCTATGCGCCCCAGGCTTTCCTCGCGTCCCAGCACGGCCAGCACGTCAAACACCCCCGGCGAGGTGCTTTTGCCAGTCAAGGCGGCGCGCAGAGGCTGTGCGACGGCGCCGAGCTTGTGGCCCCCGGCCAGAGCATAGTCGCGGATCGCGGCCTCGGCCGCGGCGGCCGTCCACTCGCCCGACAGCGCATTCAAAGCTTCGTGAGCGCCACGCAAAATCTTGCGGGCATCGGCATTGAGCAGAAGGGCCGCCTTGTCGTCGACCGGCAGCGGCCGCGTGGCGAACAGGAAGGCGGCGCCGTCGACGAGCTCGACAAGCGTCTTGGCACGCTCCTTCAAGCCCGGAAGCGCCGCCAGCAGCTGCGCTCTGTTCTTCTCGTCGAGCCGCGCCGCCATTGCCGGCCCGCCTTCGAGATAGGGCAAGGTGGCGATGAAGATATCGAACAATTCGGTGTCGGCCATGCGGCGCATATGGACGCCGTTCAAAGCCTCGAGCTTGGCGAAGTCGAAGCGCGCCGCGCCCTTGTTGACGTCGCCGATGTCGAACCAGGAGATCATATCCTTGATCGACATGACCTCGTCGTCGCCATGGCTCCAGCCGAGCCGCGCCAGGTAATTGAGCAGCGCCTCCGGCAGATAGCCCATGGCGCGATAGGCTTCCACGCCAAGCGCGCCATGCCGCTTCGAAAGCTTGGCGCCATCGGCGCCATGGATCAGCGGGATATGCGACATGGAAGGCACGTCCCAGCCCATGGCGTCGTAGATGACCGTCTGGCGAGCGGCATTGGTCAGGTGGTCGTCGCCACGGATGACGTGGGTGACGCCCATGTCATGGTCATCGACGACGACAGCATGCATGTAGGTCGGGTTGCCGTCCGAACGCAGGATGATGAAATCGTCGAGATCCTTGTTGGGAAAGCGCACCTCGCCCTGGACACGGTCCTGCACGACGGTTTCGCCTTCGGTCGGCGCCTTGATGCGGATCGCGCCCTTGATGCCGGCCGGCGCCTCCGACGGATCGCGGTCGCGCCAGTGGCCGTTGTAGCGCGGCGGCAGGCCTTTGGCCCGCGCCGCCTCGCGCATCGCCTCGAGCTCGGCCGGTGTCTCGTAGCTGTAATAGGCCTTGCCAAGTCGCACCAGTTCCTCGGCCACCTCGCGGTGGCGCGGCGCGCGCTCGAACTGCGAGACCGCGTCGCCGTCCCAGGAGAGGCCGAGCCAGGTCAGGCCGTCCAGGATGGCGG
Source organism: Mesorhizobium sp. (assembly GCF_017306585.1). Taxonomy (GTDB): domain Bacteria; phylum Pseudomonadota; class Alphaproteobacteria; order Rhizobiales; family Rhizobiaceae; genus Mesorhizobium. Next base: position 2,308 of record NZ_JAFKIC010000109.1, read on the forward strand.
CCGTCGCCGCTTCGCTGGAACGCTCACGGTCGGTGTCCTCGATGCGCAGCACCATAGTGCCGCCTGTGTGCTTCGCATACAGCCAGTTGAACAGTGCCGTCCGCGCGCCGCCGATATGCAGGTAACCGGTGGGCGAGGGGGCAAAACGGGTGACGACCTTGTCGGACATGGAACTCTCGGTATGCATCTGAAACGGGGTGCTGAATGCGCGGACTTTCGCGCTTTGCCGGTTCATGTAGCATAGGGTGTCGAGGGCGCAAGGGGCAGACCCGATGACTGGAAGGGGCCGGGGCTCGGATCAGGGCGCGGACGCCATTGTCGGCGTCAGCGAACGATCCCTGTTTGCCAGCACCGCCCCGCTGCCGACGGCGCCGGCATCTCCGCCCGCGTTGCGGCCCGGCGACCAGCCCTTGCCGGCAGGCATCGATACGCCCGTCACCGTCAGCAAAACCGGCCCGGTCGTTCGCCTGCGCCGGCATCTCGGTCGGCTTTCGCCATCGGGAATCCGGGCAAGCCTAGCTTACGCCGCGACCCTGGAGCTTGATCGCGGCATTGCATTCCTGCTGGTGCCGGTGTTCCTGGCGCTGGGGGTGATCTCCTATTTCTCGCTGGCGGCTGAGCCCGGCTTTGTCCAGCCCATCGCCATCACCGTCTTCTTGACGGTCTGTGCGGTCGTTTCGCGATCCTGGCCCAGGACCCATCTGTGCTTCATCGCGGCGCTGCTTTGCGCCCTTGGCGTGCTTGCGGCCAAGATCGAGACCTGGCGTGCGGGAACCCGCATGCTGGGGTCCGAAATCGCCACGCAGGTCACGGGCAGGGTCGTGTCGATGGACCAGATGGAGACGGGGCGTATCCGGTTGACCATAGATGTGACGTCGACCGCGCGGCCGAAGCTGCGCTATGCGCCGGAACGCGTCCGCATTTCGGCGGTCAAGATACCGGCCGGAGTGAGGGCTGGTTCGCTTGTCAGTGGCTACGCCCGGCTGTTGCCGCCGACCGGCCCGGTGCGGCCCGACAGCTACGACTTCTCCTTCGACAGTTATTTCTCGGGCATCGGCGCCAGTGGATTCTTCATGGGCACGCCCAGGCTCGTTGCCGTTGCCGACAATGATGCACCGCTGCTGGCGCGCCTGTCGTCATCGGTCGAGAATGCCCGGCAGGATATTGCCGACCACATTCGAAGCCGTGTCGGCGGCGCCGAGGGCGAGATCGCCGCGGCATTGATGGTCGGGGTGCGCGCCGGCATCCCCGATGAAATCAACGAGGCGATGCGGCGGACCGGTATTTACCACATCATTTCGATTTCCGGGCTGCACATGGCGCTGGTGGCCGGCACCGTCATGATGCTGATGCGCGGCGCCTTCGCCCTGTTTCCGGATTTCTCCTCGCGCCGCCCGGTCAAGAAATACGCTGCGGCCGTGGCCCTCTTCTCGATCGCTGCCTACCTCGTCATTTCGGGTATCGTCGTTGCGGCCGAGCGCAGCTTCATCATGCTGGCGGTCATGCTTGTCGCCGTTCTGTTCGACCGTGCGGCGCTCACCATGCGCAATCTGGCGATCTCGGCCCTTGCGGTCATTGCAGTCTCGCCGCACGAAGTGGTCGGCCCAAGCTTTCAGATGTCCTTCGCGGCCACCGCCGCGCTGGTCGGCGCCTATGCGGGCTGGGCCGATCATCGCGCGGGAAAGGCAAGGCCGCCGCCGCCAAAACGATCGCCGCTCGGCTTCCTGATCCACCGGTTTCTGCTGGCGGCAGGCGGACTGGCTATGACCTCCATCATTGCCGGCAGCGCGACGACGCTCTTCGCGGTCTGGCACTTCCAGCGCGTCTCGCCGCTCAGCCTGTTCGCCAATCTGGCGGTCATGCCGATCGTCTCAGTCGTGATGTTCCTGTCGGTTGCCGCCGCCTTGCTGATGCCGTTCGGCCTGGACTGGCCGGCACTCTACCTGATGGGCAAGGGGCTGACGGCAATGATCGCCATATCGGCGTGGATATCGGAGTTCTCGCCTGTCGACGCGGTCGGGCTGATCTCGCGGCATTCCGTTCTCATGGTCACGGTTGCGCTGATCATCGCGACTATGGCCACGACCTGGCTCAGGCTGACGGCCATACCCTTCGCCCTTGCCGGCCTGCTGTCCGTTTCGGATACACGCACGCCGGACGTGTTGATATCGGAAGACGCCAGGCTGGTCGCGCTGCCAGTCGGAGGCGGCGAACTCGCGGTCAGCCGCGCCCGTCCCAATGGATTCACCGTCGACAATTGGAAACGCGCGCTGAAATCCGAGACCATCGTCCTGCCTGAAGCCTTCGGCACCGGGGACGGACAGTTCGATATCTTCGATCCCGCGCAATTGCCGGCGGGAGCCCCGTTCTATTGCCTTTCCGGTCTCTGCATGGCCCGACACCCAGCGGGCGCCATCATTGCCTATGTCGAAGATCGCAAGGACACATGGAAGGCCTGCGGCTATGCCAATTTGATCGTCGTCAACGATGCCACCGGCTACGATGCCTGCCACGATCCGATGGTTCTTGTCGTCACCAAGCGGCAGCTTGCCCGCAACGGGAGCGCCGCAATCTTCTTCGACCATCAGTCATCAACGGCTCCTGCCGAGATACAGTTTGCCGTCGACAGGCCATACCGGCCTTGGCACGAGCAACGGAAATTTTCTCGCGAGGCGAGGGGTTTGCTGCCCTATCAGAAACCTGAAAAGCCGGATGCCGTCCCTGCTCAATAGCGCCTGATGAGGCCGACGAGCTTGCCTTGCACCTTGACCCTGTCCGGCCCGAAAATACGCGTTTCATAGGCTGGGTTCGCGGCTTCGAGCGCAATCGAGGCGCCCTTGCGCCGGAACCGTTTCAGCGTCGCTTCCTCTTCGTCGACCAGCGCCACGACGATCTCGCCCGGGCTTGCCGTATCGGCGTTGCGGATGATGACGGTATCGCCATCGAAAATGCCGGCCTCGATCATCGAGTCGCCCTTTACCTCCAGCGCGTAATGCTCGCCACCCATGATCATGTCCGGGGGAACCGAGATCGAATGCGTCTGGTGCTGGATGGCGTCGATCGGTACACCGGCGGCGATGCGGCCCATGACCGGGATTGAGACGGCGGAAACGGCATCGTCGTCATTGCCGGCCGCCGGCACGCGCGATGGCGGCGTGGCCGGCTTGATCTGCCGGCCAAGACCACCTTGTCCGGGATTGACCTGACCGAGGCTGCCCTGGATGACGCTTGGCGAGAACTTCTTCGCCGCGTTGAGGCCGGGCGCGATCGAATCGGGCAACCGCAACACTTCCAGCGCACGCGCCCGGTTGGGCAGGCGCCGGATGAAGCCGCGTTCTTCCAGCGCCGTGATCAGGCGATGGATGCCCGACTTCGAGGCCAGGTCCAGGGCTTCCTTCATCTCGTCAAAGGACGGGGGGATGCCGCTTTCCTTGAGCCTTTCATGAATGAACATCAGCAGTTCATGTTGCTTGCGCGTCAGCATGGCGGCCCCCAAGGCATTGAACGAAGGGTCTGAACCAGAATCGAAAAAACAAACCCAGAACAAACACTATCTGTTCCAGTTGTGTTCCGCAACCGTTTAAAGTTTAGTGAATTTGTTAAGGCGGCTGAAATTATTTGGCCGCCGGAACGATGCCGAGGGTGGTGGCTTCCGAGACCCTCATGAGCCGCCATATTGAAATTGTTTTGGTTAATAGGCTGTGGCCTAGCCCCTGCAGAATCCTGGCCTCAATCGATCATGCGATCTTCAGGAGGCCGGTTTGCTCGCCTGGCAGGCCGTAGCCGCCGAGAACGAAACGAAGCCAAAACGCCAACTGTCGCGGGTGCGGAAATCCGGCAGCTTTCAAGCCGCCGGTATGGCTCCGGCCAGCACCTGCGCATAGGCGCCCGCATCGATATTGCCGCCTGATATGACGCAGACGACATTGCCGGTTGCCTGCTCGCTGGACAGGGCGGCGGCAAGCGATGCGGCTCCGGCGCCCTCGGCCACGATCTTCGCCTTAGAGAACAGAAGGCGCATAGCTTCCGTTACCTGATCGAGACTGACGGTTATGGCTCCGTCGATAAGCTGGTTCGCGACCGGCCAAAGTTCCGGCACCAGCGAGGGGCCACCAATGCTCTTGATGAAGGAAGGCCGCGTCGTGATCTCGACGATGCGGCCAGCCGCCAATGCGGCCGTGACCGGAGCCGCGTTTTCGTCCTCGACCGCGAGCACCCTTGTTTGTGGCCGCAAAACCTTGACCGCACTGGCGACCCCGGTCGTCATGCCGCCGCCACCGTAAGGCGTCAGCACGCAATCGACCTCGGGCAGGTCTTCGACGATCTCCAGGCCCATGGTGCCGTTGCCCGCCAGAACCGCCTGGTCGGTAACGGGATTGATCAGGAGTTCACCGGCGTCCGGTTGCTCGGCGCCGACGATGTACCGCCACCATGCCTCATGGGAAACGAAGCGCACCTCTCCGCCGAGCCGCCGAACGCCGTCGATCTTGGTCTGTGGCGCGCCGGCGTACATGTAGGCGGCCATCGGAACGCCAAGCGTCCGAGCCGCCCAGGCCATCCCGTAGGCCATGTTGCCGGAACTGACGGTCGCCACGCCATGTCTTAGCGCCTGGGCATCGCGCGACAGCAAGGCATTCAGCGCCGGCCTGACCTTGAAGGCGCCGATTGGCGACAACGTCTCGAGCTTGAGGAAGATACGCTGGTCGGCCCGGCCGAGATCGACGGGCAACAGCGGTGTTCGCGGCAGCCAGGCACCAAGCCTGTCACGCGCTGCAGCGATCTCGTCGGGCGTCGGTCGTCGCGTCGGCGCGAAACTCATCCGGAAACCGCTTTCAGGCTGCCGGCGCGTGCGGCGTAGGTGTTGGCGCCGGTGTCTTCGCTATGGACATAGACGTGCAGCGTGTAGCCGATATGCGCGGTCATCAGCGCCTTCGCCCGCTCGGCATCGCGATCGAGCGCGGCTTCCATGATCGCGGTGTGATGCTCGATCGCGATCGCCTCGCGCAGGGCATCCATTGCCTCGCCATAGCCGTCCTTGAGGCCAGCCGCCGCCCGCAGCGTCGGCGCCAGCCCTAGAAAGCGGTGATGTCGCCGTAACTGGTCCGCGATCGTCGAGCGGAAACGCAGCAGCCAGTTGGACGTCGCCGCGCTCAGCAGCGCCGCGTGGAACGCCTCATGGCTCTCGTCCCATTGGTCGACGGCCGCGTCGGAGGGATCGTCGACCGCGGTTTTGCAGCGGGACAGCCGGTAATGGGCGGTCACGACGGCATCTTCCCATTCGCGGCCGCCTTTCGCGATCGATTCCAGGAACAGCGGCAACTCGACGACCAGTCTCGCCCGCGCCAGATCCTCCAGTTCGGCACGGGAAACCGGGGCGACGGCAAAGCCGCGATTGCTGATGGCGGTGACGAGGCGTTCGGCTTCGAGTCGCGACAGGGCTTCGCGCAGCGGTGTCCAGCCAACGCCATAGGTGCCTCGCAGCGCACTGAGCTTGAGCGGCGCGCCCGGCATGAGGCGCGTGGTCAGGATATCGCGCCGCAGCAGCTGATAGGCCGCTTCCGTCTTGGTCGAATTGGTCTGGTCCTGCATCGCGATCCGTCCATCGTCGGGCTTGGAAAATTATATATGATGGGGAGACATGGCAAGAATTATATATAATGTTTGACATGCACCGACGGACTGCCCATGATCGCCGCAAGTGCCGTCCCGATGAGCGGCGCTAATCAAATCTGGGAGGAAATGATGTTGAAGTCGAAATCCGCTTGGCTATCGGGACTGGCCCTGGCAGGGGCATTGATGATCAGCGCCGGCAGCGCCGCGGCCGATCAGATTCGCATCGGTATTGCCAATTTCGGCGAGCACCCTCAGCTCAACGCCGCTATAGCCGGCTTCAAGAAGGCCTTGACGGACAACGGTTTTGTCGAGGGCAAGGACGTCGTCTACACGGAAAGCCACACGAACTTCGACGCCTCGCTGGTGCCGCAGATGATCGCCAAGCTTCAGGCTGAGCAGCCGAAGCTGATCTACACCATCACCACGCCTGTCTCGCAGATCGCCAAGAAGGCGCTCGCCGGCTCCGGCATTCCGATCGTCTTTGCCGCCGTCACCGATCCCGTGGCGGCCAAGCTCGTGCCGTCGTGGGATGCCGGCGACGAAGGCATGACCGGCGCCACCGACCTGCAGGACGTCGCCGCGGTCATGGCCTTCACCAAGAAGCTGCTGCCGAATGCCAAGCGCTTCGGCGTGCCTTACAATCCGGGCGAGGCCAACGACGTTGCCCTGATTGAAAAGATCAAGGAGGCGGCGCCGGCGGCGGGCTTCGAGGTCGTGGAAGTCGGCATCGACAACGTCAATGACATCCAGCAGCGCATCGCTTCGCTCGCCGGCAAGGCCGACGTGATCTATGGCCCGACCTCGAACCTGATCCAGCCGGCGATCGCGGCTGTCTCCGCGGCCGCCCGCCAGGCCGGCATCCCGGTCGTCAACGCCGACGACAGCGCGGTCCGCAACGGCACCGTGCCCGCAAGCTTCGCGGTCAACTATCAGCAGGTTGGTGTCAATGCCGGCAACATCGCCGCCGAAATCCTGAAGGGCAAGGACCCCAAGACGATCGCGCCGTCGCGTCCGGCCTACAAGGATCACATGGCAACGATTTCCCGCAAGGCGATGGCCGCCTTCGGCATCGAGATACCGGCTTCGATGGCCGATTGCGGCTGCATCGTCGACTGACATCGGCTTGCAAAAAGGGTGGCGGCGCCAAGTGCCGTCACCCCTTGATGTCAGGGAGGAACGATGCTGGAAATCCGATCCGCGCGCAAAGTGTTCTACAAGGGGCAGCCCGACGAGAAGGTCGCGCTCGACGGCCTCAGCCTGTCGCTGGCCACGGGCGAGTTCGGCATCGTCATCGGCTCCAACGGCGCCGGCAAGAGCAGCATGCTCAACGCCATTTCTGGCGCTCTCGTGCTTGATTCCGGCCAGATCCTGATCAACGGCGCCGATGTGACCGATATGCCGGTACACAAGCGCGCCGCGAAGCTGGCCCGCGTCTTCCAGGACCCGATGCGTGGCACCGCCGCCAGCATGACGGTTGCCGAAAACATGCTGCTGGCCGACCTGCGCAGCCAGAAACGCACATTGCGGCAGGGGCTGAACCCGGCCAGGCTTGCGGCCTACAGGGAGCGGCTTGCGATACTGGGGCTTGGTCTCGAGAACCGTCTCGATACGCGCGTCGACCTGCTGTCGGGCGGGCAGCGGCAATCCCTGTCGCTGATCATGGCGGTCGGCGGATCGCCCGACCTGCTGCTGCTCGACGAGCATACGGCCGCACTCGATCCGCGCACGGCCGAAATCGTCATGAGGGCGACGGTGCGCGCCGTCGACGCGTTGAAGCTGACCACGCTGATGGTGACCCACAACATGCAGCACGCCGTCGACCATGGCAGCCGGGTGATCATGCTCGACGCCGGCCGCGTCCGTCTCGAGGTTGCCGGCGAAGAAAAAGCGAATGTCACCGTCGCCGACCTGATCGGCCATTTCTCGGTCAAGACCGACCGCATGTTGCTGGCGAGCTGAACCATCATGGGCTTCATTCAGGACATTCTGACCAGCTTCGTCGCGATCATTCCGGTTACCCTGGCGCAAAGCCTGATCCTGGCCTTTGTCGTGCTCGGCATCATGATTCCGTTCCGCATGCTGAATTTTCCCGATCTCACCAGCGAAGGCGCGTTCCCGCTGGGTGGCTGCGTCTGCGGCGTCATGCTGGCTGCGGGCATGGCGCCGCTGACTGGCATCCTCGTCGCCTTTATTGCCGGCTTCGCGGCGGGCTGCTGCACGGCCTTCATCCATCTGCGTTTCCGCATCCATACGCTTCTCGCCGGCATCCTGATGATGACGATGCTGTACAGCATCAACCTTCGCATCATGGGCAAGTCCAACCTGTCGGTCTTCGGGTCGCCTACGGTCTTCGACTGGGTGCCTTTCGCGCGGCCGGGTTTCCCGGCGAGCAAGATCGTCGTCGCCGGTGCCCTCGCGCTCCTCGTCTTCCTGGCGCTCTACATGTTCTTCAGGACGGAAAAGGGCACTGCCGTGCGAGCCGTCGGCGCCAATCCCGACATGGCCGAGGCCCAGGGCATCAATGTCTGGGCGGCGACCATTGGCGGCGTCGGACTGGCGAGCGCGTTTTCGGCTTCGAGCGGCGCGCTGATGGTGCAGTCGCAGGGCTTTGCCGACGTCAATATGGGCCTGGGGATTCTGATCAACGGACTGGCAGCGCTGATGATCGGCGAGGCGGTTGTCGGCAAGCAGACGGTCTGGCGTCAGTTGCTGGCGCCGTTCGCCGGCGCGATCATCTATTATCAGCTGGTATCGTTCTGCCTTGCCGCCGGCATGCCGCCGCCAGACCTCAAGCTCGCGACCGGCCTCTTCGTGCTCGCCATGCTTGCCTTGCCCAGCCTCAAGCGCAGCCGTGGGCCGGCGCCCGCGCGCGAAGCGATCCGTGAATAAACAGGGACTGTCATGACCATGAACGCCACGCTCGATCTCGCGGCCGTCGAAGCCATGGATGCGGCCGATCCGCTGCGCACCATGCGCGACCGGTTCATATTGCCGGAGGGCGTGATCTATCTCGACGGCAATTCGCTGGGCGCTGCGGCCCCGGCCGTCTTCAGCGAATTGCAGAAAGCCGCGACGCAGGAATGGGCGCAGGACCTGATCCGTGCCTGGAACACCGCCGGCTGGTTCGACATGCCAGTCGCGCTTGGCGATCAAGTGGGGCGACTTATCGGCGCCGCGGCTGGCCAGACGGTGGTCTGTGACACGACGTCCATCAACATCTACAAGCTGCTGCATGCGGCGCTTGCCATGCGGCCCGACCGTTCGGTGATCGTTGCTGAGGGCGACAGTTTCCCGACCGATCTTTATATGGCCGAAGGCGTGGCTTCGACCCGTCCCGGAACACGGCTGCTGCTGGAAGGCGTCGACGCGCCGGCCATCGAGGAGCTGATCGACGAGCGTGTCGCCGTCATCCTGGTCAACCACGTCAACTACAAGTCCGGCCAGTTGCGCGACATGGCCGCGCTGACGCGCAAGGCGCATGATGCCGGCGCGCTGATCATCTGGGACCTTTGCCACACGGCCGGCGCCCTGCCGGTCGAACTCGACCGCGCCAATGCCGATTTCGCGGTCGGCTGCACCTACAAATATCTGAATGGCGGACCGGGCGCGCCGGCTTTCATCTATGCGGCCGAACGCCATCATGGCGCTGTCCGGCAGCCGCTGAGCGGCTGGTGGGGCCATGCGCGTCCCTTCGCCTTCGAGCAGGGTTTCGCCGCCGGCAACGGCATCCGCCGTTTCCTGTGCGGCACGCAGCCGATGCTCTCAATGCGGGCCCTGAAGGGGGCGCTCGACATCTGGGACGACGTCGACATGGACGCGGTGCGCAAGAAGAGCATCGCGCTGACCGACCTGTTCATCCAGCTTGTCGAAGCCAGGTGTGGAGCCTACGGCCTTGAACTGGAAAGCCCGCGTGATGGCAACCAGCGCGGCAGCCAGGTGTCTTTCCTGCATGCGCATGGCTACCAGGTGATGCGCGCGCTGATCGAGCGCGGCGTCATCGGCGATTTCCGCGCGCCGTCGACCATTCGTTTCGGCTTCACGCCGCTCTATGTCGGCTATCGCGACGTCTGGCGGGCGGTCGACGTGCTGGAAGATATTTTGCGGACCGGCGCCTGGCGGGAGGCCCGCTTCGCGGTGAAGACGGCGGTGACTTAGTGCATGTCGCCCAAAAGTGCCTAGCGGTTTTGGGACAACGACATGCACAAACAAAGGCACATCAGAGCCGGGTGCGGACCGTCCAGAGTTCCGGAAACAGCACGACCTCCAGCATCTTCTTGAGATAGGAGGCGCCTGAGGTGCCTCCCGTGCCGCGCTTCATGCCGATGATGCGCTCGACCGTGGTTACATGGTTGAAGCGCCAGCGGCGAAAATAGTCCTCGAAATCGACCAGCTTCTCGGCGAGTTCGTAGAGCATCCAGTAGCGCTGCGGGTCACGGTAGACGGTTTGCCAGGCGACCAGCACTTCTTCGTTCTCGACGCGTGTCTCGCGCCAGTCCGTTCGCTTCGCGTCGGCGCCGATGTCGAAGCCATTGCGCGCCAAAAGCAGCAGCGCCTCGTCATAGAGCGATGGCTCTGCCAGGATCGTCTCCAGCCTGTCGGTGAGATCCGGCCGGTGCTTGTGCGGTCCGAGCATGGCGAGGTTGCGGTTGCCGGCCATGAATTCGATGGCGCGATACTGCCAGGACTGAAAGCCCGAGGATTGGCCGAGCGCGTCGCGGAATTCGGTGTATTCGCTTGGCGTCATCGTGCGCAGCACGTCCCAGGCGTTGTTCAACTGCTCGAAGATGCGGGCGACGCGCGACAGCATCTTGAAGCTTGGCTCCAGGCGGTCGGCGCGGATGGAGCGGATCGCGGCGCCGATCTCGTGCAGGGCGAGTTTCATCCAGAGTTCCGATGTCTGGTGCTGGATGATGAACAGCATCTCGTCATGCGCCGATGACAGCGGCGCCTGTGCGTCCAGCACCTTTTCGAGATGCAGATAATCGCTGTAGGACATCCGCTCCTTGAACGACATCTGCGCGCCTTCGGACGCCGGATCGTAAGGTTCGCTCAATTGATCTTCTCCGTGCGCAGCCGGAAGCGCTGGATCTTGCCGGTCTGGGTCTTGGGCAGGGCGGCGATGAATTTCACCGATCGCGGATATTTGTAGGGAGCGATGGTCGCCTTGACGTGGTCCTGCAGCCGCTTGACGGTCAACGCGTCGGGCGCCACGCCCTGGACAAGCACGACATGCGCCTCGACGATTTCGCCGCGCTCAGTGTCCCGGGCACCGATGACCGCGCATTCGGCGACATCGGGATGGGACAGCAGCGCCGCTTCGACCTCCGGACCGGCGATGTTGTAGCCGGCGCTGACGATCATGTCGTCGGAGCGGGCGGCGAAGTGAAAGAAACCGTCTTCGTCTTGCGTGAACGTATCACCGGTCAGGTTCCAGCCGTCGCGCACATAGTCCTTCTGCCTGTCGTCGGCCATGTAGCGGCAGCCGGTCGGCCCGCGCACCGCCAGCCGCCCGGTCTCGCCCCGAGGCACCTCGCGCATCTCGTCGTCGACGATGCGCGCCTCGTAACCGCCCACCGGCTTGCCGGTCGAGGCGGGCTTCCTGTCGTCGAAGCGGTTGGAGATGAAGATGTGCAGCATTTCGGTGGCGCCGATGCCGTCGAGGATGGGCTTGCCGGTCTTTTCCGTCCATTCCTGGAAAACCGGTGCCGGCAAAGTCTCTCCGGCCGAGACGGCCACGCGCAGCGACGACAGGTCGGCGCCTTCGTCCATGGCCTTCAGCATGGCGCGGTAGGCGGTCGGCGCGGTGAAGGAGATGGTCGCCTTGTAGGTCTCTATGATGTGGATCATGTTGGGTGGCGTCGCCTGTTCCAACAGCGTCGCCGCCGCGCCGAAACGCAGCGGGAAAATGGCAAGTCCGCCGAGACCGAAGGTGAAGGCCAGCGGCGGGGAGCCGACGAAGATGTCGTCAGGCGTGGCCTGGAGGACCTCGCGGGCATAGGCATCGGCTATGATCAGCAGGTCGCGGTGGAAATGCATCGTCGCCTTCGGCACACCCGTGGTGCCGGAGGTGAAGCCGAGCAAGGCGACATCGTCGCGGCCGGTGTTGACGGCGGTAAAGGTGACCGGCTTGTCGAGGGCGGCGCGATCGAGTTCCGCATCATGGTTGGCGGTGCCGTCGAAGCCGATGACCTGCTTCAGGAACGCGCTGTCCTTGGCGCATGCCGTCATCTCGTCCATGAGCCTGGTGTCACAGAGCGCTGTGGTGATCTCCGCCTTGTTGACGATCTTGGTGAGCTCGCCGGCGCGCCGCATCGACATGGTGTCGACGACCACGGCGCCGACCTGGGTGGCGGCCAACCAGCACGCGACCATAGCCGGGTTGTTGGCGGAGCGGATCAGCACCCGGTTGCCGGGCTTGACGCCATAATTCTCGACCAGCGCATGAGCCAGCCGGTTTGTCCAGTCGGACAGTTCCTTGTAGGTGCGGCGCCGGCCATTGCCGATCAGCGCGGTATGGTCGCCCAACCCTTTCTCGACCAGCCTGTCGGTCAATTCGACGCCGGCATTGAGATGTTCGGGATAGTCGAAGCCGTCGAGCAGGAAGTCGGGCCACTGGTCCGGTGGCGGCAGATGATCGCGCGTGAACGTGTCGATATGCGCTGAAGGCCCAAGCATGTCGCCGCTACCCTATCTGGGGCCGGTGCGCCCAGGCATCCGGCCGGAGGTTATGGATCCGAAATTCCTGTCTTTCGCGGAAGGGTTCGTGCTGCCGGATACGCTCGCTCCGCCGTGTCGCCAATTGTGGGCGTCCACGGGTCCGGACAGCACAGCGGACCTCCCATTGCCGGCTGTTCGAAGAGCAGGATCGCACCAGTCGAAATTTGTTTCAAGCCTAAAATGTTTTACTCCGAAGCATTGACGCACGGCATGGCGGCGGCCATTGCTAGCGCGGAAACGATGCTGCTTTCTGGGAGGGTGCCGATGCTCGAGCATCGCATTGCCGATTGGGACAATGCCTACGCCAACGGGGTGAACATCGCCCGCAGCGACCGTTGGCCGGCGGCCTGGGCGCAACCGGCGCAGGCGTTTCGTAACGCATTGTCGGCGCAGGGCAGGGCACGGATCGACATTGCCTATGGCGATCGGCCGCGCAACCGGCTCGACCTCTTTCTACCCCGGGGAACCGCCAAAGGCCTCGTGGTGGTCATTCACGGCGGCTACTGGATGGAGACCGACAAGAGCCTGTGGTCGCACCTCGCCAATGGTGCCGTGGATAACGGCTTTGCAGTGGCGATGCCGTCCTACACACAATGCCCCGACATTCGCATTGGCGGCATCGTCGGTGAAATCGGCGCGGCGATCGGCAAAGCGGCGGCAATGGTCGATGGTCCGCTGATGCTGACCGGACATTCAGCCGGCGGCCATCTCGCCAGCCGCATGGTGACCACGACAACGCCGCTCGCCGCCAATGTGGCCGGGCGTGTACGCCACGTCGTCTCCATCTCGGGTTTGCACGATCTGCGCCCGCTCATGCGCACCGGCATGAACGCGGCGCTGGCAATCGACGAGGCCGAAGCCTTGGCCGAAAGCCCGGCATTGCTGCGTCCCATCGATGGTGTCCGCATAACCTGTTGGGCAGGTGGCGGCGAACGCTCCGAATTTCTGCGTCAGAACGCCCTGCTGGCCAATATCTGGACCGGCCTTGGCGCCTCCACCAGCGCTGTTGTCGAACCGAACCGGCATCACTTTGATGTTGTTGATGGTCTCGCCGATCCGGCGCATCCCCTGACAAGGATATTGATCTCGGAATAGTCGAGAGAATTTTCGGTTCGTTATCAGTGGTTTATCTGGCAGCCCGTCAGCGTAGCATCAGCACGCTGCAAGCGTCTCCGGCAGCGGATGCCGGGGCGAAGGGCGCTCGCACGATCAGCCCGTTGGCGTCGGAAAGCAGTCTCAACATCGAGGAATCCTGGATGCCGAACGGCGTCGCCACCAGTTGGCCGTCGTTTTCCCGGACCACGGCCCGCACATAATCCTGGCGCAGGTCATTGGCCGCCATTGCCGCGCCAAGCCGGGCCGGACGCACGTCGTGACGATGATCGCGGCCGCCGAGTTTTGCCAGAAGCGCCTTCAGGAAGAGTTGCGAGCAAACCAGGCTTGCAACCGGATTGCCGGGCAGGCCGATGCACCTGATGCCGCCGAGACGTCCGAACATCAGCGGCTTGCCGGGGCGCATGGCGATCTTCCAGAAGCCCAGCGTCATGCCTTCGCCGGTCAGAACGTCATGGATCAGGTCGTGGTCGCCGACCGAGGCGCCGCCGAGAGTGACGATGACGTCGGCGCCTGCTTCGACCGCCTTCCTGACGAGAGCAGCGATAGCCTCCGGCCGGTCGGCGGCGATGCCGAGATCGAGCGCGCGGGCACCGACCGACTGGGCGGCGGCGGCGACGCCATAGGCATTGGACGATATGATCTGGTCAGGCCCGAGGTCGCTGCCGGGCGGCAGCAATTCGTCGCCGGTGGCGATGATGGCGACCAGCGGCCGTTTCACCACGCTGACCCGGGGGTGGTTTGCCGAAGCGGTCAAGGACAGCGCAGCCGGGTCAAGCACGCGGCCTTTCTCCAGCAGCACGTCGCCTTTGGAGAAGTCGAGGCCGATCCGGCGGATGTTGCGCCACTCAGCCGTAGGCTCCGTCACTTCGATCGTGCCGTCGCCGAGATCCCGGACATTCTCCTGGATGACAATCGTGTCGGCGCCCTCGGGCACGGGCGCTCCCGTGAAGATGCGGACCGCCTGGTGCTGGCCGACCGTGCCGTCGAAGCCGCGCCCGGCCGGTGCCGTACCGACAACGGAGAGTTTCGCGGGGGCCGATGCCACATCGGCCGCGCGGGCGGCATAGCCGTCCATGGCCGAGGCGTTGAAGGGCGGCTGGGTACGCAAGGCCACCACCGGTTCGGCCAGAACCCGGTCGACGGCCTCGATAAGGGGAACGCTTTCGGCAACGAGCGGCGCGGCGCCATCGAGCAGGCGTTCGAGCGCTTCTGCGACGGGAACGAGCGCCATCAGGCACCCGCCTTGTAGTCGCCGGACTTGCCGCCCGTCTTCTCCACCAGCCGGATGCCGGAGATGACCATGGCACGGTCCGCGGCCTTGGCCATGTCGTATATGGTGAGGCAGGCGACGGAAGCAGCTGTCAGAGCTTCCATTTCGACCCCGGTCTTCCCGGTCACGCGCGCCAGTGCCGTGACCTTCAGGCCGGGCAGGGCGTGGTCAGGTTCGATGTCGACGGAGACCTTGGTCAGAAGCAGGGGATGACAAAGCGGGATGAGTTCATGCGCCTTCTTCGCCGCCATGATGCCGGCGATGCGCGCGGTGCCGAGCACATCGCCCTTCTTGGCGTTGCCGGCGAGGATTGTGTCCAGCGTCGAGGCCTGCATCGAGACGAACCCCTCGGCGATCGCGGTGCGGGTCGTCTCCTCCTTGTCGCCGACATCGACCATGTTGGCCTCGCCCTGCGCGCCAAGATGGGTGAGGGTGGCGGGCATTGTCAGATGGCCTCGGCTGGCGCCTTGCCGGTCAGCAGCATGCGCGTTGCCGCGGCGACATCCTGCTGGCGCATCAGGCTTTCGCCGACGAGGAAGGTGCCGATATTGCTCTTTTGCATCCTGAGGCAATCGTCATGGGTGAAGATGCCGCTCTCGCTGACCAGCAGCCGGTCGGCTGGGACCATTGCCGCCAGACGCTCGGATGTGTCGAGGCTGGTCTCGAAGGTTCTGAGATTGCGGTTGTTGATGCCGATCAGCCGCGACGACAGTTTCAGCGCGCGCTCCGTCTCGGCTTCGTCATGCACTTCGATCAGGGCGTCCATGCCGAGCTCGAATGCCGTCGATTCGAGCTCGCTAGCCAGGGCGTCATCGACACTGGCCATAATGATCAGGATGGCATCGGCGCCCCAGGCGCGAGCCTCATGGACCTGATAGGGATCGAACAGGAAGTCCTTACGCAGCGCGGGCAAATTCACCGCGTCGCGCGCGCTGGTCAGAAATTCCGGCGCGCCTTGAAACGAAGGCGCGTCGGTCAGCACCGAAAGACAGGCTGCGCCGCCCTGCTCGTAGGCCCGCGCCAGCGCCGGCGGATCGAAATCGGCACGGATCAGCCCCTTGGAAGGGCTCGCCTTCTTGATCTCGGCGATCAGGGCGAAACCGCCTGCCTTCCTCTTGCTCTCGAGGGCCGCCAGAAAGCCGCGCGGTGCGCTGGCGTCCTTCGCCCGCGCCTTGATCTCGGCCATGGGCACACGCGCCTTGGCCGCTGCGATCTCTTCGCGCTTGTAGGCCTCGATCTTGCGCAGGATGTCAGCCATCGCTCTACCCGTTCGAAACTTCGACCAGCCGGTCGAGCACCTGCAGCGCCCGGCCGCTGTCGATGGCTTGCGCGGCGAGCGCGATGCCGTCGCCAAGCGTCGTCGCCTTGCCCGCGATAACCAGTCCGGCGCCGGCATTCATCAGCACTGTGTCGCGATAGGCACCGGCTTTGCCGCCCAGCATGTCGCGCAAAGCCCCGGCATTGTAGGCGGCGTCGCCGCCGCGCAGTTCGTCCTTGGTGTGGCGCTTCAGCCCGACCTCTTCCGGGGTCAGGATGAAGCTGCGGATTTCGCCGCCGACAAGTTCGGCCACATGCGTCTCGCCGGTGGTGGTGATCTCGTCATAGCCATCGCCATGCGCGACCCAGGCATGCTCGGTGCCGAGAGCCTTGAGTGTCTCGGCGACAGGCATGATCCATTCCGGCAGGAACACGCCGACCATCTGCCTGAGGACGCCGGCCGGATTGGAGAGCGGGCCGAGCAGGTTGAAGATGGTGCGGGTGCCGAGCTCCACGCGGGTCGGACCGACATGTTTCATTGCCGGATGGTGTGCCGGCGCGAACATGAAACCGACGCCGGCCTCATGGATACAGCGGCCGATGAATTCGGGCGAGAGGTCGATCTTGACACCGAGCGCGATCAGCACGTCGGCCGCGCCGGTGAGGGAAGACAGGCCGCGATTACCATGCTTGGCGACGGGAACGCCGCTGGCGGCGATGACGAATGCCGAGCCGGTCGAAATGTTGACGCTGTGCGAATTGTCGCCACCTGTGCCGACAATGTCGATGGCACCGGGCGGCGCCTCGACGCGAAGCATCTTGGCGCGCATCGTGGCAACGGCGCCTGAAATTTCGCTAACCGTTTCGCCACGCACGCGCAGCGCCATCAGGAAACCGCCGATCTGGCCCGGGGTCGCGTCGCCCGACATGATGATGTCGAAGGCCTCGCGTGCTTCCTCAAAGGAAAGCGCGGTGCCTCCCGCCACCTTGGCGATGTGTGTCTTCAGCGCGCTCATCGTGTCGACGCTTGGGCCATGGCGGCCTGGTCGATGCGGACGTCATACTGCGTCTGCAACTGCGCCACCAACTGGTCGAGCAGGTCATCCGACATGCCGGAGGTGAAGGATTTCTGTGCGTCCTCCGGCACCGAACTGGCGTCGGCTCCAGCAGGCTCGAACACTTCCGCGACCTTGAACAGGATCTGGCCGTCGCCGGTGGGCGAGGGGATCAGGCCGGTGCCGCCATCGCCGACGCCGAACATCACCGCGGCGCCCTCCTTGCCGAAATCGGCATCGTCGGCTTCGCGCTTCAGGCCGCGCTTGGTCTGCTTTTCCAGCTTGAGTTCACCGGCGATGACGTCGAGCGTAGCACCCGCCTTGAGCCGCTTTTCGAGTTCCTCCGCCTTGGCGGAAAGGCGCTTGGCCGTCTCAGCCGCCGTCCAGTCGGCAACGACTTTCTGGCGCACCTCGTCAAGCGTACGGTCGCGGGCCGGTGTGATCGAATCGACCTCGTAGAAAACGAAGCCATTGTCCGCCGTGGTCAAAGCCTCGTTCTCGGTCTTTGGTTCGGCGTCGAATGCCGCCTTGATCAGCGACGGCGATTCCGGAAGGTCCTTGACGATGGAACCGTCCGGCCGCAGCCCATTGCGATCGATGGCGTCGATCGTGATGTCCTTCAGCTTCAGCTTGGCGGCCGCGTCGGCGAGCGAGCTGCCGGAGGCGCGGGTGTCCTCGTAACTGTCGTGTACGTCCAGGAGGATGCGGCTTGCTTCACCCAGCGCCAGGTCCTTGCGGATCTGATCGGACACTTCGGCGAGCGGCTTCACCACCTCGGGCTTGATCTCGGTGACGCGCAGCAACACCGGGCCGAAGGCGCCCTGGACAACCTGGCTGACTTCGTTGGCGTTGAGCGCGAAGGCCGCGTCGGCAACCGCTTTGTCGGCGATCTTGTCCTTGGCAAGCGTGCCGAGCAGCGTATCGGCAGGGGTCTTGCCTTCGGCGGTCACCAGCTTCTCGAAGGTTGCGCCGGCCTTGAGCGAATCGAGCGCCGCCTTGGCAGCGTCCGGCGTCTTGAACACCAACTGCTCGATCGTGCGCATCTCGGGCGTGGTGTAGCGCGCCTTGTTCTTGTTGTAATCGTCGCTGACCTGCTGATCGGTGACGGCGGTGGGATCCGCGATGTCCACCGGTTCCAGGCGGACATAGGAGAATTTGCGATACTCAGGCGCGGCGTAGGCCTTCTTGTTGGCCTCGAAATAGGTCGACAGCACACTGTCGCTCGGCGCCTCGATCGGCTCGACGAGCGTCTTCGGCAAAACCAGGTAGTCGACAGTACGGTCTTCACCGCGATAAAGCGCCACCGCCTTGAAGAACGCGTCCGGCGCCTTGAGGCCATCCGAGACCGCCTCGACGATCTGCTGGCGCACGGCCACCTGGGCGCGGTTCTTGAGGTAATCCTCGGGCCGCATGCCGACCTCGCGCAGCAGGTATTCGAACGTCCTCCTGTCGAACTGGCCGCCTGGACCCTTGAAAGCCGGATCCTCGCGCGTCAGCTCGGCCAGCCGGTCCTTCGACAGGCCGAGACCCAGCTTGCGCGCCTGTTCGTCGAGCACTGCGCCGGAAACCAGCTGCGACAGCACCTGATTGTCGATGCCGAGCGCCTTGGCCTGCTCGTGGGTGAGGCGTTGACCAAACTGCTGCGACATGACGGACAGCTGGCGGTCATAAGCGAGGCGGTATTCGTTGATCGAAACCTTGGTGCCGCCGGCGGTTATGACCGTGTCATGACCGGCGAAGCCGCCCATCAGACGGCCGGAGATGCCCCAGACCAAAAAGCTGAGCACCAGCAAAACCAACAGACCTTTCGCGACCCAGGTACCCGCCGCGTTTCTCAATATACCAAGCATCGCTACTTCCGATTTATGCGCAGTTTTCCGGGTGCGCCGAGTCTGAAACAAGCGCAATAGCGCCCTTCCGGTCCACTGTCGATTGCTTTGTGGCCTGATTTTGGTAGTGAGGGCGCTGCTTAATGTCGCCCGGAGACACTGCCCCATGACCCCTGGAATTCGTCCGCTCGTCGCAGGCAACTGGAAAATGAATGGCACCAGTGCCTCCCTCAACGAACTCAGGATGATCGGCAACGGGTTCATGAGCGGGCTGGATGCCGAAACCGAGGCGCTTGTCTGCGTCCCCGCGACGCTGCTTTCCCATGCCGCGGAAATCCTGTCGCGCACGCCTGTCCATGCCGGCGGCGAGGACTGCCACCCCAAGGAAAGCGGCGCCTACACCGGCTGTATCTCGGCCGAGATGTTGAAGGACGCGGGCGCCAGCCATGTCATCGTCGGCCATTCCGAGTGCCGCGAACAGCGCGGCGATGATGATGCCACGGTCCAGGCCAAGGCCGCGGCGGCATGGCGCGCCGGGCTCGTGGCCATCGTCTGCATCGGTGAGACGCGGCAGGAGCGTGAGGCTGGAGCCACGCTCGACGTGCTGTCGCGCCAGATCGCCGGGTCGGTGCCGCCGAGCGCCACGCCGTCCAACACCGTCATTGCCTATGAGCCGGTATGGGCGATCGGCACCGGGCTTACGCCTACGGTTGCCGATGTCGCGGAAGCACATGCGCATATCCGCGATAAACTGGCTGAGAGGCTTGGCGCCGCTGCTGCCAGGATGCGCATTCTCTATGGCGGCTCGGTCAAGCCCTCCAACGCGGTGGAACTGCTGGGCGTCAGGAATGTCGATGGCGCGCTGGTTGGCGGCGCGAGCCTGAAGGCGGCTGATTTCCTCGGCATCGCGGAAGCCTATCGCAACATTTCGGAGTGAAATTCCAGACAAGGGCGGGTCACGTCGCGCCCAAATTCGTTGTAAAGGGCGCGTTGCTTCCCATATTCCGGCCACGGGCTTGGAAATGCCGTGAAAGCATTGTATTGAGCCGCCTCCAATTCACCGGTCGTGTCCACGGCCGGACAAGGCCTTGCCAGGATAAATTATGCAAACCGTACTGATCGTCATCCATCTCATGGTCGTGCTCGCCCTGGTCGGCGTGGTGCTGCTGCAACGCTCCGAAGGCGGCGGCCTTGGCATTGGTGGCGGATCGGGCTTCATGACGGCGCGTGGCGCCGCCAACGCATTGACCCGGGCAACGGCGATTCTGGCGGCGGCGTTTTTTGCGACCTCGCTGACCTTGTCGATCATCGCTCGTTATGGCGAAAAGCCGATCGACATTCTCGACCGCGTGCCCGCGACTTCTGACAACGCCGGCAAGGGCGTGCTCAACCAGTTGCCAGGCACGACCACGCCTGCGCCCGCGGGCACTACCGCGCCGACGCCCCCGTCCGCCAACGACAAGCCGGCGACGCCGCCGGCCAACGCTCCGGCACCCGCGCCGGCCTCCGGTTCGACGCAGCCGGCAACAGGCGGCGCCACCAACACGGCCCCGGCTGCGCCGCAGGTTCCGAACCAGTAAGCTTTTCCCGTTCTAAACCGCGATCTGTTGTCGTTTGACCACAGTCGCGGCAAATGCGGTGCCATCACGAAGATTCGACGGGGGCTGATGCGCCCCTGCGCTTGAGGCATCCGCGCTTATTCGACTATAGATTGCACGCGGCATTTTCGGTGTCCTTGGGGGGCGCCGGGCGACGCCGTGGGCAACAAGCATTGAACGATCGGATCTTCGCCATGCAGCTTCGCAGCTTCATTTTCCTGGGACTTTGCGCCGTGTTCGGCATGAGTTCCTCGGCCTACGCCGGCATGCCGGCAACCATGGCCGCTCAGCAGTCGGTATCGCTTGAAAGAACCGACGCCATCAATGTCGCCGTCAAGAGCGACGCGTCGCAGTTGAGGCTCCTCAAGAAGAAGAAAAACCCGACGCCGGACGATCTCGCCCAGATCAAGAAGATCGAAGCCAAGATCGCCGCCGACAAGGAAGATGCCAAGGCCAAGGCGCTCGAAGCCAGGAAATTGGCGATGCGCGAGGCCGCGAAGGCCAGGGCGGAAGCCGATCGGCAGGCTTTCCTGGCCCAAAAGGGTCAGAGCGCAGCGAAAACCACGGAAGTGGCCGAGGCCAAGCCGGCCAAGAAGACCACCAAGGTCATCGAGCCAGTGGCTCCAATAGCGCCGATCCAGTCGGCCGAACCGATTCCGGCCGAGGCGATGAACGTCGCGTTGACCGGCAACAATGGTGAACTTCGCAGCGAAGCGCCCGGCCAGAAGCAGAACACCAGCGGCGGCGGCCTGTTTGCCGGCCTGTTCGGCGGGCAGGCATCGTCGTCCTCGATCGACTATCTGCCCGAGACCCGGGCGCTGGACGCCGCACTGGCCAAGAAGGACGCCAAGAAGCCGTTCAAGGTGAAGCCGGAATTCGTGCCGCAGGACGTTGAATTCACCGGCTACGACGCGGGCACGATCGTCATCGACACCAGCGCTCGCCGGCTCTACCTCGTCGAATCGTCCACGACGGCTCGTCGTTACGCCATCGCGGTCGGTCGCGAAGGGTTGCAGTTCAAGGGCACCGTCGCGGTTGGCGACAAGCAGGAATGGCCGCGCTGGATCCCGACGCTCGACATGCAGAAGCGCGAGCCGAAGCATTACGGCCAGTACAAGGACGGCATGAACGGCGGCGGCCAGAACCCGCTCGGCGCCCGCGCCATCTACCTCTATGACGGCAAGAAGGATACGCACCTGCGCATCCACGGCACGATCGCTCCGCAATCGATCGGAACCAGCGCCTCGAATGGCTGCTTCCGCATGATCAACGAGCATGTCATGGATCTCTACAGCCGCGTCAGGATCGGCACCAAAGTCGTCATCATCTGACGTTTCAAGCATCATGCCGAAAGGGCCGGTTCAGCCGGCCCTTTTGTTTTGCCCGTTCGCGATCGGGCCCGTTCGATCGTGATCCCTGGATGAACGGAAACCGTTTGTCCGAGAAAGCCTGACCTCTTTTCGGGGTCATGGTCCAAGCGCCTTTTTGGGAAAAAGCCCTCGCGGCGGTTTTTTCTCTGGCGGAATCAATCTGGCCGCGTTAAGCGATGACTCCCATGGCGCGATATGTATTCATCACTGGCGGCGTGGTTTCCTCACTCGGAAAAGGCATAGCCGCAGCGGCCCTTGGGGCTCTCCTGCAGGCGCGAGGCTATCGCGCACGCATCAAGAAACTCGATCCATACCTCAATGTCGATCCCGGCACGATGTCGCCTTACCAGCATGGCGAGGTGTTCGTGACCGATGACGGCGCCGAGACCGACCTCGATCTTGGCCACTACGAGCGGTTCACCGGTCGTTCCGCCAACCAGCAGGACAACATCACCACCGGCCGCATCTACAAGAACATCATCGAGCGCGAGCGGCGTGGCGACTACCTCGGCGCCACGGTGCAGGTGATCCCGCACGTCACCGACGAGATCAAGAACTTCGTCCTCGACGGCAATGACGACTATGATTTCGTGCTGTGCGAAATCGGCGGCACAGTCGGCGACATCGAGGCGATGCCGTTCCTCGAGGCGATCCGGCAGCTCGGCAACGATCTGCCGCGCAACAACGCCGTCTATGTGCATCTGACCTTGATGCCCTACATTCCGACGGCCGGCGAACTGAAGACCAAGCCGACCCAGCACTCGGTCAAGGAACTGCGCGGCATCGGCATCGCGCCCGACATCCTTCTGGTGCGCGCAGACCGGGCGATCCCCAAGGAGGAGCGCAGAAAACTGTCGCTGTTCTGCAATGTCAGGGAAAGCGCGGTTATCCAGGCGCTCGACGTGCCGCACATCTATGACGTGCCGATGGCCTATCACAAGGAAGGTCTCGATTCGGAAGTGCTGGCCGCCTTCGGCATCGACCCGGCTCCGAAGCCGCGCATGGAGCCCTGGCAGGCGGTGTCGAACCGTATCCACAATCCGGAAGGCGAAGTGACCATTGCCATCGTCGGCAAGTACACCGGCCTCAAGGACGCCTACAAATCGCTGATCGAGGCGCTGTCGCATGGCGGGCTCGCCAACCACGTCAAGGTCAAGCTCGACTGGATCGAATCGGAGATCTTCGAGAAGGAAGATCCGACGCCGTGGCTGGAAAAGGTGCATGGCATCCTGGTTCCCGGCGGCTTCGGCGAGCGCGGCTCGGAAGGCAAGATTCTGGCGGCGAAGTTCGCGCGTGAGCGCAAGGTGCCATATTTCGGCATCTGCTTCGGCATGCAGATGGCATGTATCGAGGCCGCGCGGTCGCTCGCCGGCGTCGAACATGCATCCTCGACCGAGTTCGGCCCGACCAAGGAGCCGGTCGTCGGTCTGATGACGGAATGGCTGAAGGGCAACATGCTGGAGAAGCGCAGGGCAAGCGGCGATCTCGGCGGCACCATGCGGCTTGGTGCCTACCAGGCCGAACTCGCCAAGGGGTCCAAGATCGCCGACATCTATGGCGACACGCAGATCTCCGAACGCCACCGGCACCGCTACGAGGTCAACATCGACTACAAGCAGCGCCTGGAGGATTGCGGCCTGGTGTTTGCCGGCATGTCGCCGGACGGTGTACTGCCGGAAACGGTCGAGTACCCCGACCATCCCTGGTTCATCGGCGTGCAGTATCACCCAGAGCTGAAGAGCCGGCCGCTCGAACCGCACCCGCTGTTCGCCAGCTTCATCGAGGCGGCGGTGGAGCAATCGCGCCTGGTCTAATGCATGTCGCGCAAAAGTGACCTCGGTTTTGCGACAACGACATGCATCAAACAATGACCTAAAGCGCGTCGTGTGAATCCGTTTTCATGCGACGCGCTTTAGGCGGCGCCTGAACGGAGCACGCCGCATGCCAACCTACGTCGCGTTGCTCTACAGCATCGGGCTGGGCGAAGGCCGGCGTCTGGTCATGTCCGACCTCAAGGCGATGGCGCAGGAGCTGGGCTTCAAGAATCCCCGCACGCTGGTGGCCACGGGCAATCTCGTCTTCGAGGCACGCACAACCAGCATTCCCAACCTGGAGCGGCGGCTGGAAGCGGCCTTCGAACAGACCTTTGGCCGCCATGTCGATATCATCGTGCGGGGTGCTGGAGACTGGCTGAAGCTGGCCGCCGCCAACCCGTTTCCGGCTGAATCCGCCGATACCGGCGATCAGGTCGCGGTGCGGGTGATGCGGGAGCCGACATCGGCGGACGCCGTTGCCGCACTCCAGGCGCGTGCCGCCGAGGACGAGAAGATACTCTGGGTCGACGGCGACATCTGGCTGGTCTTTTCGCGCGAGCGTCCTACCTCGCGGCTGCTTGCGGCCGCCAACCACAAACGCCTGGGCATCGGAACTTCCCGCAACTGGAACACCGTGCGCAGGCTGGCGGAGATGGTAGGCAGTAGGCAGTAGAGAGGGTTCATTGCCCAATCCCTATTGCCTCACCTTCAAGCCTTCGCTGTCCTGGCGCCGGCGCCAAGAGCAGCAGTGCGCAGCACGTAGTAGATGATGCCGGCGATGGCGACGCCGAAGAACCAGCCATAGACGCCCCACCAGGACGGCAGCCAGTTGGTGAAGTTCGGCAGGATCGAGGAGAAGACCGCACCGATGCCGGCAGCGATGAAGGCGTTGACGTGCCAGCCGCCCTGGAAGCGGAATTCGCCGTCCTCGCGATAGAGGGCTTCGACGTCGACCTCACCTTTGCGGATCAGATAGTAGTCGACCATCATCACACCGAAGATCGGTCCCATCGTCGCGCCGATGATGTTGACGAAAGAGGCTGCGCTGCCTTCCCATGGCGCGAAGGGGTAGAGCACAAGTGCGATCAGCGCCGCGATGTAGCCGCCCTTCTTGAAGTCGATCTGGCGCGGGAACACATTGGAGAAATCGAAAGCCGGCGAGACGAAGTTCGCCACGACATTGATTCCCAGCGTCGCCACCGCGAAGGTAAGGGCCGCCAACGCCGCCAGGAACCAGCTATCGAATTTGGCCGAAATCTGGTCGGGATGGAGCAGCACCTCGTGGTAGACGTCGTAGGCCGCGATCGTGGTGACGCCGGCGACCAGCGAAAACAGGATAAGGTTCACCGGCAGGCCCCAGATGTTGCCTTTGCGTAGCGCGGCCTGGTCAGGTGCGTAGCGAGCGAAGTCGCAGAAATTCAGATAGAGCGCCGAGAAGTAAGTTACCCAGATCGCCGCCACGGCAAACAGCGAGGTCCATGAACCGGGCTCTCCGGGCACACCGGCATCCTTCGTCTTCTCCTTCAGCACATCCATCGGGATATCGCTGGTAAAGGCAAAAGTCCCTGATTTGATGCAGAGATAGACCGCGAGCAGCAGCATCATGACCCAGACAGCCGGACCGGCCCAATCCTGGAAGCGGCGCACTGTCTCCATGCCTTTCTGGATGATCAGGAGCTGCAGCGCCCAGATGACGACGAAGCAGATCACCTCCAAGCCTGAATGGCCGAGAAAATGCGTGTTGGCGTTGAAATCGGCAAACCATTGCGAGCGGATCAGCAGCGCCACGATAGCTCCGGAAGCGGCTGCGGTCTGTGCGCCATACCAGAAGCAGGCGACGATGGCCCGCACCAGTGCCGGTATGTTGGCGCCCCAGATACCGAAGGAAGCGCGGGCAAGCACGGGGTAGGGCACGCCGGTCTTGACCCCGGCATAGCCGACCATGTTCATCAGCGCGTAGATGATCAGCGAGCCGATGCCTATGGCGATGATGAAGTTGACGAAGCCGCCGCAGAACAGGAACAGGCTGGCGGCGAGGTAATAACCCCAGAGGCTGTGGACATCGGATGTCCACACGTTGAAGATCGAGAATGGCCCCCAGTTCCGAACCTTGGCCGGGGCGAGGTCCTCATTGTATAGGTCAGGCGATGCGCCCTGTATCGTCATTGCATGTCCCCTTCTTACATCACGCGCCCTCACGCGTTGACCGAGGAGGTTACGCCTGACGTTGGGGAACCGACAAGCAACCGATTTGCCGGCTTTGACCTTAAAGATATTCAACGCGAACCGCGATTATCGGCGGACCGTATCGGTGGATCGCCTTTTCGAACGCTGCCTTGATTCGATGGCTCACAGCGATCTCACTCAAAAAAATGCAGCCTGCAGAAAAATTTCATTTTTCGCGGAACCAAAGGGCGGCCCGCTCGTTTCATTTGGTTCGATCGAGCATGGCACGGTCGACCGGGAGGAAACGATGGACTACCTGCATTTCTTTTCGCCAGTGCGGATATCGCGCGGGCAGGGGCATCCTGTGGAAGAAGTGGACAGTGTCGCCGAGGCGATGGTTTTCCTGCGTAAGTGGCCGACGGGACGGCGCGGCCCTGTGTATCAATGCGCGCTGAACTGTTGCGCGGCCGCCTTGTCCGGACAGATGTCGGCCGAGGAGGCAAGGAAGGCCTTCACCGGCTTTGCCCGCATTACCCGGCTTCTGGACGACGACATGGCGTTGCCGATCGGCGGCAGCGGCATGGCAAGCATTCACGCGCTCCGGCGCTAGGCGCCGAGGTTTTTCGACATAAATCGCGCGCCGCCACCGGCGCGGGTTGGAGGTTTTGTCCCGCGATTATCCGCCGGATCGTCAACCGACAGAATACCGGTCAATAACCCAGAGCCAGGATCCGTCGGGCTGGCGTCGCGCCACCTCGCTGGTCACGTCACCGTCTGGAAGACGGGTCGAGGTCAGGGCAAGGTCGCCGCATATAAGCGCAGGCCGCTGCTCACCCACTGCGAATTTCCGTCCCGAATTGACGATCTCCTTATAGTAGCCGTGAATGGCCTCCAGGCCTCGCACGAACCGTCCTTCTCCACAGTCTATGACCGCATCTGGTTCGAACAGGGCCGTCATGCCGTCGACATCGCCCGCGTGCTGCCGCGATATCAGCTGAGGTTCGAGCTCCTGGGGATCGTAGACAGGTTTTCCTGTGGCTGGATGGTTCATCATGGCCTCCGCTGTCGTCGCGGATGGTCTAGCACAGTGGTTCTCCAGCCGTTGGCGGCAGGTGACGGAATCTGCTGGAGCAGTTCAGGGCGCGAGGCAGGCAGGGTCGTTGAGAGCTAGGCGATGGCCATTGCACGCTTATGGTCGGCGACTTCGGAAAGCAGCCAGTCCTGGAACAGACCGGTGCCTGGCTTGTTGCCGATGCTACGGCGCTGGTGCAGGTAGATGCCGGCCGGATAAGTGTGGCGGGCCGCAAACGGGGCAACGAGCTTGCCTTGCTGAAGAAGATCCTGAGCCATCATGGTGTCGGCAAGCGCAATGCCGGCTCCGTTGATCGTCTCACGCATGATCAGCGTGCAATCATCGAGCGTCGTGCTGGATTTCGGCGTCGTGTCCAGAACGCCTTCCTGTTCGAGCCACCGCTTCCATCGCATGGTCTCGCACTCATGGATCAGGTGGTGGTTGACGAGATCGGCGGGGGATCGCAGCGGCACCGGCCCGTCGAGCAGCGAAGGTGCGCAGACCGGCGTCAGCACCAGCGGGATCAGCAGCGTCAAGGCAGGGCCGGCCTTGTAGACGAACTCGTCGACAATGGCCAAATCGAAGTTGGCGCGCTTGCCCGACGTCGAGATTTCCAGATCCACCGACGGATGCAGCTTGCGAAAATGCGGCAACCGATCCGCCAGCCAGAGATTGAGAACCGCAGGCACGCACAGAACCCTGACACGTTGCGTCCTGCTGTGGCTCGGGCCGCCGGCGAGGCTGACATCGTCGGTGGCGCGCCAGATTGCCTCAAACGCTTCCGATAGGCCGCGCGCATAGTAGGAGCCCCTGGTGGTGGGCGTTATCTGGCGAAAGCCGCGCTCGAACAGATCCTGGCCGAGATTCTTTTCAAGCGCACGGATGTGACGGCTGACAGCCGAAGGCGTCAGGTGCAATTCTTCCGCTGCGTCCTTGATGCTGCCGAGGCGTGCGGCGGCCTCGAAAGCCCGCATGCCGTTGAGGGAGGGTAGGGCCATTTGCCGATCATGAATTATCGATTGAGTTTTTGTCAATCGACTTGGGCAAAATTGGCGTTTGATCGCCTTGGTCGTTCGGGGATACCCAAAGGCAAGAGCAACTAAGTCGTCTTACGAAAACGACTATTCGGGGACTTCGGTACCATTTCACCAACGGCGGCGGCCGGTTTGACCAGCCTCCACCGGTGGCGGGCGAAGCATTGCGCGCGTCGCGCGCGATCGCCTCGGCCAGGGTCGCCCGCAACGAGGAGAACGCCAGCCTATGCCTCAGTCGCCAGCGCCGGTCTTTGAAACGGCGGACGAGATTTCCGCGGAAGCCTCTGTCGTCGTGATCCTGCAAACTGCCCAGACCGGATTTGGTCCACGGGCGGCGGCGCTCGATGCTCAAATGGGCGGAATTCTGTCGCGTGCCTGCTCCGATCCGGCCGCGTTGGACGAATCCGGCGCCTGCATTGATCTTATTGCCCCCAAGGCGATGTCGGCCCGGCGCGTGATCATCCTGGCTTTGGGCAAAACCGAAGCCGTGACCGCGCTGTCTCTGGCCCGTGCCGGTGGTTCGCTTGCCGCACATCTGGAAACCAAGGGCGAATGCGCGGCGACGCTTGTCCTGGACCCCATCGCTGGCGTCGACTTGCTGCCTGAGGAAATCCTGGCGCGCGTGGCGCTTGGCATGCGGTTGCGGCGCTATCGCTTCGATATGCGCAACCGGCGCCAGGGCGCGGGGGCCGACCGGACCTTGCGGGTACAACTGATTGGGGCGTCCGGCCCGGACCTCGCCAAGGCCTTGACGCGGACCAATGCCATCGCCGACGGCGTCGAATATGCGCGGACCCTTGTCAACCTGCCGCCGAACCATCTTCATCCGGACAATTTCCAGGACCATCTGGAGCCGTTGCGCGAAGCCGGCATCGACGTCGAGATCCTTGATGCCGCCCGGATGAAGGAACTCGGCATGAATGCGATCCTGGCCGTGGGCTCGGGGTCGGTGCGCCCGCCGCGCGTCGCGGTGCTGCGATATCGCGGCAAGGGTGCTCCCACGCAGCCGATGGCCTTCGTCGGCAAGGGCGTCTGTTTTGATTCCGGCGGCCTCTGCATAAAGCGCGGTGAGCAGATGTTCGACATGAAGGCTGATATGGGCGGCGCGGCCGTCGTGGTTGGCCTGCTTATCGCGCTCGCCCGGCAAAACAGCCCTGTGCACGCCGTCGGCGTCCTCGGCATTGCCGAGAACATGCCCTCAGGCACCGCGCTCAAGCCGCGCGACATCATCACGACGGCATCCGGGCAGACCGTCGAGGTGTTCGATACCGACGCGGAGGGCCGCCTGATCCTGGCGGATTGCCTTCACTATGCCGCCTCGCGCTTCAACCCCTCGGTCATGGTCGACCTGGCCACGCTGACCTATTCGGTGATGCGCGGCCTCGGATCGGTATTCGCCGGCCTTTTCAGCACCGACGATGCCATCGCCTCGCGCATGATCGCGGCTGGTGAAACAGTCGGCGAGCGGTTCTGGCAATTGCCGCTCGACCGGGCTTATGACGAAGGCCTGCAATCCCCCTTCGCCGACATCCGTCACCACGCCAAGGACATGGAAGATGGCGACGCGCCTTACGCCGCGGCTTTCCTGCGCCATTTCACCGAAGATCGTCCCTGGGTGCATCTCGACATCGCCGGCAAGGAACTCGCCGACAAGGATCGGCCGCTGGGCCGGGAAGGCGCCACCGCATTCGGAGTCCAGATGCTGGAAGAATGGGTCCGGTCCAGCCGCGCGGCGAACTGAGGCGGCAAATGTCTTCAAGCGAGCAGGGAGCCAGCATGTCATCGCAGATTGCCAGCAGGGAAGGCCGAGCCGCCTTCGGTCGTTACGAAACCTGGTATCGGGTCTCCGGCGACCTCGAATCCGGCAAGCCTCCGGTGGTGATCCTGCACGGCGGGCCTGGCGCCGCGCACAATTATGTCGATGCCTACAAGCTTCTGGCCCGCAGAGGGCGCGCGGTCATTCATTATGATCAATTGGGCTGTGGCAATTCCACCTTGCTGCCCGAGAAGGGCGCTGACTTCTGGACGCCGAGGCTTTTCATCGACGAACTCGAAAACCTCGTCGACCATCTCGGTATCCGCCCAGGCTTCCACGTGCTTGGCCAAAGCTGGGGCGGCATGCTGGGCGCCGAATATGGGGTGATCCGGCCGAAGGGCCTGAAGTCGCTGACCATCGCCAATTCACCGGCGTCCATGAAGTTGTGGGTCGAAGAGGCCAACCGGCTGCGCGCGGACCTGCCCGCCGATGTGCAGGAGACGCTGACTCGTCATGAACAGGCGGGTACGACGGACGATCCGGCCTACCAGGAGGCAACGATGCGGTTCTACGAACGGCATGTCTGCCGGGTCGTGCCTTTCCCGTCTGAAGTGACCGAGACATTCGCCCAGATCGTCCGCAATCCGACCGTCTATCATCTCATGAACGGGCCGAACGAGTTCCACGTCATCGGAACGCTGAAGAACTGGAGCATCATCGACCGCCTTCCGGCCATCGATGTTCCGACGCTCATCATCTCCGGACGCCATGACGAGGCAACGCCGGCAACCGTCCAGCCTTTCAAGGACGGCATCGAGGGATCGCACTGGGAGATATTCGAGCATTCCAGCCATATGCCGCATGTCGAGGAGCAGGATCTCTGCATGCGGGTGGTGGGAGACTTCCTGGACCACAACGACAACTGAGAAAAGGGGAATACGACATGAAGAAACTGCTTCTGGCCGCGTCAGCGGCGGCATTGCTGGCCGGCGCATGGCTGGCCCCGGCACAGGCCGAATATCTCAAGGAACACCGAGGCGGTACCATTCGCCTGCTCGCCCGTTCCGCGGCGGGAACGCTCGATCCGCATATCAACTACACCGACCAGGGCTGGCAGATGTACCAGCCGATCTATGACGGCCTCGTCGCCTTCCGCAAGGCCGAAGGCATGGACGGCTTCTCCGTCGTCGCCGACCTGGCCGAAGCGCTGCCGACGCTCAGCAATGACGGCAAGACCCTCACCTTCAAGCTGCGCAAGGGCATCAAATTCTCCGACGGCAAGGATCTCGGCGTGAAGGACGTCGTCGCTTCCTTCCAGCGTATCTTCAAGGTCTCCGGACCAACCTCGGGCACCTTCTATGCCGGTATCGTCGGCGCCGACAAATGCCTCGCGGACACCAAGAGCTGTACGCTCGACGGCGGTGTTGTCGGCGACGAGGCAACCGGCACGATCACCATCAATCTGACCAAGCCGGACGCCGAAATCCTCTACAAGCTTGCCTTGCCGCACGCTGTCGTCCTGCCGGCGGACACACCTGCGGAGGACATGGGTTCCAAGCCCATTCCCAGCACCGGCGCCTACATGATCTCGGCTTTCGACCCCAACAAGGGCATGACGGTCACCCGCAACCCCAACTTCAAGCAGTGGAGCGAGGAAGCCCAGCCGGATGGCTATCCGGATGTGGTCCAGTATGATTTCGGCCTCTCCGAAGAGGCTGCGGTGACGGCGATCCAGAACGGCGAAGCGGACTGGATGTTCGATGCGCTGCCCAGCGACCGGTTGGGCGAGCTCGGCAGCAAGTCCATGGACCAGCTGCACATCTCGCCGCTTTCGGCCTGGTGGTACGCCCCGCTGAACAACCGGCTCGCGCCCTTCGACAACGAAAAGGCCCGTCAGGCTGTCGCCTACGCGATCGACCGCAACACGCTGGTCAAGCTGTTCGGCGGCAAGGTGCTTGCCTCGCCGGTCTGCCAGGTTCTGCCGCCGGACTTCCCCGGCCACGAGGACTATTGCCCTTACACCAAGAACCCCGGCGCTAAATGGTCGGCTCCCGATCTCGATAAGGCCAAACAGCTTGTCGAGGAGTCGGGCACGAAGGGCCAGAAGGTTACGATCATCGTCGAGGACACGGCCATTTCGCGTTCCATTGGCGTCTATCTGCAGAGCGTGTTGACCAGCATCGGCTATGTCGCCGACGTCAAGCCGATCTCGTCCAACATCCAGTTCACCTACATCCAGAACACCAATAACAAAGTGCAGATGTCGGTCACCCAGTGGTATAAGGACTATCCCGCGGCCTCGGACTTCCTGAACATCCTGTTCAGCTGCGCCTCCTTCCGTGAGGGTTCGGATGCTTCGATCAACATCGCCGGCTTCTGCGACAAGGATATCGACGCCAAGATGCAGAAGGCGCTCGACCTCGGCGTGACCGATCAGAAGGCCGCCGACAAGCTGTGGGCGGAAATCGACAGGCAGGTAACTGACAAGGCACCGGCGGTCGGCCTGTTCACGCCCAAGCGGCTCGACTTCGTGAGCAAGCGCGTGGGCAACTTCAAGTTCAACCCGCAGTTCAACTGGATGATCACCCAGTCCTGGGTGCAGTAAAGAACCGCCGGAGGAACACGTCCGTGTCGAATGAAGCTGTAGCCGTCGTGCCGCGCAAGACGCGCGGCCCGTGGGCCGTCGCGTTGACCAAACTGACAAGGGACAGGGCCGCCATGACGTCCCTGGTCGTGTTCCTCCTCATTGTTCTCGCCTGTTTCAGTGCGCCCCTTTATGCGAAATGGGCAGGCGTGGACCCGTTCGCCTCCACGCTCGACGCCGTCATCCAGGTCGATGGCGCCGACGTTCCCGTGATGGAGCAGTCGACGGAAGGGCTTGGGCTTGGCTACACGCCGATAGGCCCGACCTGGCAACTCGGCAATTACTTCCTTGGAGCGGATAGCCAGGGGCGCGATGTCATGGCCAGGTTGCTCTATGGCGGTCTGAGCTCGCTGCTGATTTCGGGTGCGGCTACCATCTTCACCCTGATCCTTGGTACCGCGGCGGGATTGATTGCCGGCTATTTCGGCGGCATCACGGACACGGTGCTGTCGCGGTTCCTCGACGTGCTGTGGGCGTTCCCGATATATCTCTTGGCGATTTCACTCTCCATCGTCACCATCGCGCAAGGCATCTCGATCGGCCCGATCGAGATCCAATCCGGCAGCCTGTGGCTGCCGGTCATCATCATCGGCATCGTCTACGTGCCTTATGTGGCGCGCCCGATACGCGGCCAGGTCCTGTCGCTGCGCCACAGCGAGTTTGTCATGGCCGCGATCAATCTGGGCGTGCCGGGGTCGCGCATCTTGTGGCGTGACATCCTGCCCAACATCACCACGACCCTCATCGTCTTCGTGCCGCTGATGATGGCGTTGAACATGCTGACGGAATCGGCACTCTCCTTCCTCTCGATCGGCGTGCAGCCGCCGGCGGCGAGCTGGGGCACCATCATCCAGGACGGACAGGCGCTGCTCTACACGCGGCCGCTGGTGGCTCTGGTGCCGGGCCTGGCGATTGCCGTTTCGGTGATGGCGCTCAATGTCTTCGGCGACGGGCTGCGTGATGCGCTCGACCCGCGCTCCAAGGTCCGGCTGGGGCGCGACTGATGATCTACGCCATCCTCCGCCGTTTCGGTCAGATGCTGTTCGTCATGTTCGGCATTTCGGTCATCGTCTTCCTGATCTTCTTCGCCACCCCGGGCTCCGACCCGGCGGCGCGTATCGCCGGCCGCAACGCTTCACCCGAAGTGCTGGAGGCGGTGCGTCACTCCTTCGGCTTCGACCGGCCGCTCTACGTGCAGTATGTGACGATGATGGAAAAGATCTTCGTCACCGGTGATCTGACCTCTTTCGTCAATCGCGGCTGGAAGGTGGTGCCGGCGGTGATGGATTCGATCCCCGTCACGCTCTCGCTGGTGTTCGGCGCTGCGGTTCTCTGGGTGGTTGTGTCCATCGTCATCGGCATCGTTGCCGCGGCCACCCGCGACAGCTGGCTCGACAAGCTGCTGATGGCGCTGGGGCTGCTCGGCATTTCCATGCCGGTCTACTGGCTGGGCGAGGTGATGAACCTGATTACCCAGAGCCGCTATCACGACAGCTGGGCATTCTCCTGGGTGCCGCCGCTCGGCTACAAGAACTTCTCCGACGACCCGAAGGGCTGGTTCCTGACCCTGGTCATTCCGTGGATCACGCTGGCCATCCTCTATATCGGCATCTACGGGCGCGTCCTGCGCGCGGCCATAATCGAGTCCATGCAGGAGGACTATATCCGAACGGCCCGCGCCAAGGGCCTGTCGGAGACCCGCATCCTGCTGCGCCACGCCTTGCGCACCTCGCTTATCGCCTTCGTTACCTTGTTCGGCCTCGACTTCGGCGCGCTGGTCGGCGGCTCAGCGCTGCTCACCGAAGTGGTGTTCGGATTGCACGGCATCGGCAAGCTTACCTACGACGCGCTGCAAAACCTCGATCTGCCGATGATCATGGCAACGGTGATGTATGCTTCCATGTTCGTTGTCGTCGCCAACGCGGTGGTCGATTTCGTCTATATCCTTCTCGACCCGCGCCTGAGGACATCATGATACTTTCGGTGCGCGACCTCAAAGTATCCTTCCGTACCAATGATGGCCTGGTTCGAGCCATCGATGGCGTCTCCTTCGATCTCGATGAAAGCGAGATCCTCGGTGTCGTTGGCGAATCCGGATCCGGCAAGACGGTGTCCCTGCTGGCCGTCATGGGCCTTATCACCGATCCCAACGCCACCATAGAAGGGTCCATCCGCTACAAGGGGCGCGAACTCGTGGGATTGCCGGCGCGCGAGCTGAGACGCCTGCGCGGCAACGAGATCGCGATGATCTTTCAGGATCCGATGACGGCGCTGACGCCGGTCTACACGATCGGCTGGCAGATCGCCGAACAGATCCGGGCGCATCGCCGCGTCAGCAAAGCCAAGGCTATGGAACGGGTCGAGGAACTGCTGGCGGAGGTGAATTTTCCCAACCCGCATGAGGCGATGTCGCGCTATCCGCACCAGCTTTCCGGCGGCATGCGCCAGCGGGCCGTCATTGCAATGGCTTTGTCTTGCAATCCGGCCCTGCTGGTGGCGGACGAGCCGACGACGGCGCTCGATGTCACGGTGCAGGCCGGCATCCTCGACCTCGTGCGCAAGCTGCGTGCGACCCACAAATCGGCGGTCGTGTTCATCACCCACGACATGGGCGTGGTTTCAGAACTCGCCGACCGGGTGATGGTCATGTACGCCGGCCGCGTCGTCGAGCGCGGCAGCCGCACCGAGCTGTTTTCCGACCCGCGACACCCCTACACGCGCGCACTGCTCGGCTCTATTCCACCCCTGACCGGCGAAAAGCCGCGGCGCCTGCCGGCCATTCCCGGCTCTCCGCCGTCTTTGCTGCGTCTGCCCAAAGGCTGCGCCTTCGGTCCGCGATGCCCGGTTCGCTACGAGCCTTGCGAAACCGAGAAGCCGGCCCTCGGCGCCGGATCGCATCCCGCCGCATGCTTCCGGGTGGCGCAGGCATGAGCGAACCAATGACAGATACCGACCGCCCGATCCTCGAGACGCGCGCGCTTGCCAAGCGCTTTTCGATCGGCACCCGTTTTTCCGCCGAAGGCCGCCGCACCGTGCATGCCGTCGACAACGTGTCGCTGACGGTACGGCATGGCGAGACCGTAGGCCTGGTCGGCGAATCCGGCTGCGGCAAGTCCACGCTGGCGCGCTGTCTGGTGCGCCTCTACGACATTTCAGACGGCAAGCTTTTCTTCGAAGGCGACGACATCACCTCGAAATCGCTTTCCGAACTCCGGCCGCTGAGGCGCCGCCTGCAGATGGTTTTCCAGGATCCGTCGGCCTCGCTCAATCCGCGCCGGCGTGCCGGCGATCTGGTGGCCGAGCCGCTGCGTATCCATACGAAACTGTCCTCGGCCGAGATCAACAAGCGCGTTGCCGAACTGTTCGACCTCGTCGGACTGTTGCCGGACCATGTCGTGCGCTTTCCGCACGAGTTTTCCGGCGGCCAGCGCCAGCGTGTCGGCATCGCGCGGGCGATCGCGCTCAATCCCGATCTGGTCGTGCTGGACGAACCGGTGTCAGCGCTCGACGTTTCGGTGCAGGCGCAGATCGTCAATCTGCTGGCCGACCTGCAGGAGAAGCTGAAGCTTACCTACATCTTCATCGCGCACGATCTGTCTGTGGTTCGGCAGGTTTCGACGCGCATCGCGGTGATGTATCTCGGCTCCATCGTCGAGGAGGGGCCGGCCGAAGAGGTCTTTGCCAAACCGGCCCATCCCTACAGCCAGGCTCTCATCTCGGCGGTTCCTGTCGTCGAGACCACGCCCAGCGGGACACGCAAGCGCATCATCCTCACGGGCGACGTGCCGAGCCCGCTCAAGCCGCCGTCCGGCTGCCGCTTCCACCCCCGATGCCCGATCGCGGTGGACCGGTGCCGTACCGAGCGGCCGGAATTGAAGGAATACCGGCCCGGTCGCAGGGTCGCCTGTCATTTTCCGACGCTGTAGCAGCAAAGCAGCCGTGAACGGCACGGCTCATTTACGGCGGGCTGTCGGCGTTTCTTCATTCCTGCGCAATGGAACGGTGTCACGATCCAAAGCCGGCGCGATGAAGCCGTTGACGCCTTCGCTGATCATGAGCGAGACATCGCCGACATCCGTTGCCGCCACCGGGCACCCCATGATCTGAGAATCTTCCGTGACCAGCTCTTCGCCAGCAGCGTAAAGACAGTGCGCATCGGCGGCAGGGAGGGCGCCACCATGCTCACGCCCACTCCGCGCTCCACAGCGCTTCATGCGCCGGGGCCGGGATTCGCAGCGCCGGCGTGAACGCCGCGATCGAGGCCGGTAACTGAACGAATTGGCTTGGATAGAGCGCCGCAAGCGCCAGTTTGTCGGCGGCCGACCCGATGGGCAACAGCGAACGCCGGGGCTCGATTGGCGCGGCGAGGGCTTGGAAGCGTGCTAACCCGGTTACACGCGCTCGCCAGACTGCCGCGTAGTGCAGATCCTCGTAGAACGCTACGCGCCAGCGCTCCCGCAAGGCCTCGTAGTGGCGCAGCACGACCTTGAGCACGACGAGATGATCGATATGCCCGCCAATAGCGGCTGGACAGAAAAGCCACGGCCGCTGATCTTCCGTCCGTTCTTGCGCGGCCGCGAGTATCGCCTCGATGATGAGGCCGTCCAGTCGCCGCGCATCTTCATCCGCCCCGCTGGTGTCGAATGGGTCGTGGCCGCGCAGCGGCGCCTCATCGAACCCGCCGAGAGACAGGTGCAGACCAGCCTGTCGCGCGAACGCCTGCTCTTCTCGCTGGCGCAGGCCGGAAATGGCCTCGATGCGGTCGTCGCCTCGCGCCGCGACCGTCTCGGGCCGTGCCACGTAGGCCGATCTGGAGAACAGCGTCAGAAGAACACCTTGCCGCCGCCTTCGCGCGAAGGCTCCGAGCGAAAAGCAGATGTCGTCGCAATGCGGCGACAGGTAGAGATCATGTCTAGAAGCTTCGGCAAGGCCAGGCGGGGTAGGGCGCCAGCGTGAGGCCAAATCCTTCGAGATGAGATTGAGATTGCGCAAAGCCGTCGGGCCGAAGGACGCGATCGCGTTCCAACTCATGCTACTTCAGTCCACCCGGCTGCGGAGAAATTCACTCACGGGCATCCTCATGCAAGCTAAGCCGCTGCGTGGCAAGGTACATTTCTGGGCGGGTTTGGAGATAAGCAATATCAGTTAGTTGCGGGTGATCGTGTGCAAAAGTCGCACACGAAAGTTCTGCTCGTCTCCTTTTTTCGCTAGCACGACGGAGCCACAAACGGTCCGCTGCGAACGCTGTTAGCCGACGATATTGGCCGCTCCCTGGTGGACGGGTGTGGATTAAGCACGTTGGGTGCACCCAACTATTGACAGGCAGGCACCTTGCCACGCTACATATAGTCAATCGTGGTTCTTTCGAGTCTGTTCGGGCTCGGAAGCTAAGAGGGAAGCCGGTGAGCGATTTCGCAATGCCGGCGCTGCCCCCGCAACTGTAAGTAGTGAGCTTTTGTCGAGTAACGCCACTGGCGCTCCGTGCGCTGGGAAGGCCGGCAAGAGTGACGACCTGCGAGCCAGGAGACCTGCCGCGATGAACTTGAACGTCCACGGGCGGGGTGTCCCGGTGGTGCGCTTGCTGCGGCTGTCCGTACAGCTGTAGCGAATGCATGCGCCAAGGCCTCCGTCTCCAACACCATCGGGGATCATGATGCCGGCGCCTTCCACCACCCACACCAACGGGACCGAACGGGTTCCTTTTCCTATCATCGATACAGCAACCCAGCCTTCGCAGCCGGGCTATCAGGTTATCCGCCGCAACGGCTCGGTGACGCCTTTCGACGCCACCAAGATCGCGGTTGCGCTGACCAAGGCTTTTCTTGCGGTCGAGGGTTCGGTGGCGGCCGGCTCGCGGCGGGTACACGACGTGGTCGAGGAATTGACGGCGCAGGTTTTTGCCGCGCTGACGCGCCGGGCCGATACCGGGCGCACCTTCCACATCGAGGAGATTCAGGATCAGGTGGAACTGGCGCTGATGCGCAGCGAGCATCACAAGGTGGCGCGCGCCTATGTGCTCTACCGCGACGAGCGCAGCCGCGAGCGCCAGGCGGAGAAGAACAGCCCCACCGTGCCGGCGCCGGCGGCGCTGCAGGTCAAGGCCGAGGACGGCAGCCTGTCGCCGCTCGACGAGGCGCGGCTGCGGCGCGTCATCGACGAGGCCTGCGCGGGCCTCGACGCGGTTTCGGCCGAAACGATCCTCACCGAGACCCGGCGCAACCTCTATGACGGTATCACGCTGGATGAACTCTCGCTGGCGCCGATCCTGGCGGCGCGCACGCTGGTGGAAACCGAGCCGAACTATGCCTTCGTCAGCGCCCGTCTGCTGCTCGACCGCCTGCGGCGCGAGGCGCTGAGTTTCGTTTCGGGTCGCCCGGAACAGGCCACGCAAAGCGAGATCGCGACCCGCTACGCCAGCTATTTTCCGCAGAGCATCGCCACCGGCATCAAGGCCGAGCTCATCGATCCGGAACTCGGACGCTTCGACCTCGCGCGGCTTGGTGCGGCGCTGAAGCCGGAGCGTGACCTGCAGTTCCAGTTCCTTGGCCTGCAGACGCTTTACGACCGCTATTTCCTGCACACCAAAGGCAAGCGCTTCGAGCTGCCGCAGGCCTTCTTCATGCGCGTCGCCATGGGGCTCGCCGGGCGCGAGATCGACCGCGAGGCGCGCGCCATCGAATTCTACGACCTGTTGTCGTCCTTCGACTTCATGGCCTCGACCCCGACGCTGTTCAATTCGGGCACGCTCAGGCCGCAACTGTCCTCCTGCTTCCTCACCACGGTGGCCGATGACCTCGACGGCATTTTCAAGGCGGTGAAGGACAATGCGCTGCTGGCCAAATATTCTGGCGGGCTGGGCAATGACTGGACGCCGGTGCGCGGACTCGGCGCCCACATCAAGGGCACCAATGGCGAGAGCCAGGGCATCGTGCCGTTCCTGAAGGTGGCCAACGACACCGCGATCGCCGTCAACCAGGGCGGCAAGCGCAAGGGTGCGGTCTGCGCCTATCTCGAAACCTGGCATGTCGACATCGAGGAGTTCCTCGACCTCAGGAAGAACACCGGCGACGACCGCCGCCGCACGCACGACATGAACACCGCCAACTGGGTGCCGGACCTGTTCATGAGCCGTGTCGAGGCCGATGGCGAGTGGACGCTGTTCTCACCGGATGAGACATCGGACCTGCACGACCTCTACGGCAAGGCTTTCAAGACCGCGTACGAAGCCTATGAGGCCAAGGCTGAGACGGGCGCGATCAAGGTGTTCAGGAAGGTCCGCGCGCTCGACCTCTGGCGCAAGATGCTGACCATGCTGTTCGAGACCGGGCATCCCTGGATCACGTTCAAGGACCCCTGCAACATCCGCTCGCCGCAGGGCCATATCGGCGTGGTGCATTCGTCGAACCTGTGCACGGAAATCACGCTGAACACCTCGAAGGACGAGGTGGCGGTGTGCAATCTGGGCTCGGTCAACCTTGCCAACCACATCGCGAAGGACGGGCTCGATCTCGCGCATCTGGCGCGCACGGTCGGCACGGCCATGCGCATGCTCGATAATGTCATCGACATCAATTTCTACACCATCCCGGAAGCGCGCCAGTCCAACCTGCGCCACCGTCCGGTCGGGCTCGGCCTGATGGGCTTCCAGGACGCGCTGCAGGCGCTGCGCATTCCCTATGCCTCGAAAGAGGCCGTCGCCTTCGCCGACGCCAGCATGGAAGCGATCGCCTGGAATGCGATCTCGGCCTCTTGCGATCTCGCC
This sequence comes from Mesorhizobium sp., assembly GCF_017306585.1. GTDB lineage: Bacteria > Pseudomonadota > Alphaproteobacteria > Rhizobiales > Rhizobiaceae > Mesorhizobium. The sequence goes on from NZ_JAFKIC010000109.1 coordinate 42,381, forward strand.
GCCGAGCGCGGACGCTATCCGAGCTTCGAGGGATCGCTGTGGTCGAAGGGTGTGCTGCCGATCGACTCGATCCGCCTTGTGTCCGACGCGCGTGGCACGGTCGTCGACATGGACGGCTCGTCGAGCCTCGACTGGGAAAGCCTGCGCAAGCGCGTCAGGAAGACGGGCATGCGCAACTCCAACACCATGGCGATCGCGCCGACGGCGACCATCTCCAACATCTGCGGCGTGGCGCAGTCGATCGAGCCGGCCTACCAGAACCTGTTCGTCAAATCGAACATGTCGGGCGACTTCACGGTGGTGAACGCCTCGCTTGTGCACGACCTCAAGGCGCGCGGCCTGTGGGACGAGGTGATGATCTCGGACCTGAAATATTTCGACGGCTCGCTCGGCCAGATCGACCGCGTTCCCGACGACCTCAAGGCGCTCTACGCCACCGCCTTCGAGATCGACTCCGCCTGGCTGATCGAGGCGGCGTCGCGGCGCCAGAAGTGGATCGACCAATCGCAGTCGCTCAACCTCTACATCGCCAATCCCTCGGGCCGGAAGCTCGACGAGCTCTATCGGCTGGCCTGGCGCATGGGTCTGAAGACAACCTACTACCTGCGCTCGCGCTCGGCCTCGCATGTCGAGAAATCGACGCTGAAGGGCACGGACGGCAAGCTCAACGCGGTGTCGTCGGTGGCGGTCCATGCCGCCCCGCCCGCGCCGATCGTCATCAGCGAGGGCGCCGCGTGGGGTAAGGCCTGCGCCATCGACGATCCCGAATGCGAGGCGTGCCAGTAGGCGGCGAAAGCCGAGGTGACAGCCGATCTCCCCCACGAGGGGGAGATTGGCAGCGTCACCGCCGCGCCGTCTCAATAACGAACTGAAGGAAGAAAAAATGCTCGACTGGTCAGAACCCAAAGCGCCGCCCGCCGGTGCGCTCGCTCCTCTCCCCGCGGCGGAAAAGGCTCCGCTCGCCGATGTCACCGGCCTCGGCCTCATCGAACGCGGCGGCGGTCGTGTTCGTGTCGACGACAAGCGCATGATCAACGCGCGTGCCGATGTTAACCAGCTGCTCCCGCTCAAATATCGCTGGGCTTGGGAAAAGTACCTCAACGGCTGCAACAATCACTGGATGCCGACCGAAGTGTCGATGCAGGCCGACATCGCGCTGTGGAAGTCGAAGGACGGGCTGACCGATGATGAGCGGCGCATGCTCAAGCGCAATCTCGGCTTCTTTGCCGCCTCGGAATCGCTGGTCGCCAACAACATCGTGCTCGCCATCTACCGGCATCTCACCAATCCCGAATGCCGGCAGTACCTTTTGCGGCAGGCCTTCGAGGAGGCGATCCACACGCACACTTTCCAGTACATCGTGGAGAGCCTGTCGCTCGACGAGGGTGAACTGTTCAACATGTACCGCGAGGTGCCGTCGATCACCGACAAGGCGGCCTGGGCGCTGAAGCACACGCAGCATCTCGACGATCCGGATTTCCGCACCGGCACGCCGGAAGCCGATCAGGCGTTCCTGCGCGACCTCGTCGCTTTCTACGTCATCTTCGAAGGCATGTGGTTCTACACCGGCTTCGCGCAGATCCTGTCGCTGGGACGCCGCAACAAGATGGTGGGGATCGCCGAGCAGTACCAGTACATATTGCGAGACGAATCCATCCACCTGAATTTCGGTATCGACGTCATCAACCAGATCAAGATCGAGAACCCCCATCTGTGGACATCGGCCTTCCAGGACGAGGTGCGCGGCATGATCTCCCAGGCCGCGGCGCTCGAGGCGGCCTATGGCCGTGATACGATGCCGCGCGGGTTCCTCGGCCTCAACGCGGCACTGTGCGAAACCTACATGCACTTCATCGCCAACCGGCGCTGCGCCCAGCTTGGCCTGCAGCCGGTATTCGCCGAGGTGGAGAACCCGTTCTCGTGGATGTCGGAGGCGATGGATCTGAAGAAGGAGAAGAACTTCTTCGAGACGCGCGTTATCGAATACCAGAACGGCGGCGCGCTGGCCTGGGACTGACGGCTGCGTCGGCATCGCAACGCACCGGCGGGCGTTTCCGGTTGGGGCAGGGGGCTATTGCGCCAAGAGTATTCAGTGGACCGGCGCGTGGTCTCCTGCATGGACAGACGCGTAATGGCGCACGACCCAGGACCGGAACAGCGCGACAGCCGGATCGACCATGTCGTCCGGATGGACTGTGAGATAATAGCCGAACCCGGTTTGGCTGGTCGTCTGCGGGAAGGGAGTCACAAGGCGGCCGTCGGTAAGCTCGGCCGCGAACATGGCGGGATCGACCAATGTCACTCCGCCGCCGGCCATGGCATGTTGCACGGCAAGCGCTTCGGTCTCAAAGGCAAGCCCGCGCACGGCGCCCAGGTCGATGCCGCAATGGCGCGCGTGGATCGACCAGAAGATATCGAAGGGCTCGCCCTCCAGCTTGACGTGCAGCAGTTCGTTCGCGCGCAGGAAATCGGCAAGGCCGAGGCCTTCCGCCCGAGCCGCGATCTGTGGCGCGCAGGCTGGTGTCTGGTTGATCATCCAGAGCGGATCGCGAATGGCGTCGCCGACATGAGGCCGGTCGAAAACAACCGCGATATCGACGCTGCGTCCCGCCGGCAGCCCGACCCCATTGCTGCTCGATATGTCGATCGGCACGCCGGGAAACGCGCGGCGGAACTCTGCGATCAGCGATAGCCCCGCGACATGCAGGAATGTCGGCGGCATGTGAACCTTGAGGATGCGGCCGCTGGGGCCCGGCTCGCGCCGCAGCATCTTCAATGTCTCTTCCATGCGGTCGAACGAGGCCGTCACCACCGGCAGCAATGCGGCGCCGGCAGCGGTCAGCGACATGCCCTGCGCGCGTCGTTCGAGCAGCCGGCAGCCGAGATATTCCTCCAGCCGCCCGACATGCCGGCTCAACGCGCTCTGCGAGATATGGAGTGCGGCGGCCGCACCGGTGAAACTGAGCCGTCCGCCGACCGCCTCGAAGGCTCGCAGCGCGTTGAGCGGCAACCAGACCCGGCCGCCTCTCTGCTCCACACCTGACTCAGCGACGGCCTCGGCGCTCGCATCTTCGACGCAGACGAGCGGCGCACCACTGCTCTCACTGTTGCTCATCATCGCCTCCGCCGCTTCGCTTCTTGCCTGTATTCGATAGGGTTATCTAAAAACGCAATTTGAACAGTTCCAGACTGAGGTGCAAAGATTGCCCAAAAGGGGAAACCGCCATGCTCGATCTGGAAAGAATCCGCGACCTCGTCAACCAGCGCCGGTCCGGTCATACGCTGCCGCAGGATCTCTATAATGGTTCGGAGGTGTTCAAGTTCGATATCGAGGCCATCTTCGGTCAGTCCTGGATTCTAGCGGGCTTCACTTGTGAGATCCCGAGGCCGCGCGGCTATCTGGCCGTCACGATCGGTGGCTCGCCGGTGGTGATCACACGCGACGGTGAGGGCGTCTATCGCGCCTTCCACAATTCTTGCCGTCACCGCGGCGCGCAGGTTTGCGCGGACGGTGCAGGTGGGCGCGCGCGGCTCACCTGCCCTTATCACCAGTGGGTGTATGATCTCGACGGCAGGCTTGTCCATGCCCGCAATATGCCTGAAGATTTCGAGCCCGCCGAACATGGGCTGCGGCCATTGCATGTCGAAAACGTCGCCGGGGCGCTGTTCGTCTGCCTCTCCGAAACACCACCTTCATTCGCCCGTTTTCGCGCCGATCTCGAACCGCTGCTCGCCCCGCATCGGCTGGAGGGGGCCAAGATCGCCTTCCAGAACACGCTGGTCGAGCGCGGCAACTGGAAGCTTGTGATGGAAAATGCGCGTGAGTGCTATCATTGCGGCGTCAGCCACCCCGAACTATGCCTGACCTTCCCCATCGAGAGCAGTATTGATGGACATTTCACGGCGGCCGAGGATGCGCATTATGATGCTTTCGTCGCCCGCGTCGAAGAAGCCGGGCTCGGCAAGGGCCCTTTCATCGGACCATGGTGGCAGGTCGAGCGTTTTCCTCTGAACAAGGGCCATGCTTCGCTCACGATAGACGGTGCGCTTGCCTGCAGGAAGCTGATGGTCGAGGGCGCCGGCGACATAGGCTCGCTGCGCTGGGCCATCGAGCCGCACAGTTTCTGCCACTCGACCGCCGATACCACCGTCTATTTCAGCGCCATGCCGACGGCGTCGGGAGAAACCGTGGTGACCTGTAAATGGCTCGTCCACAAGGACGCGGTGGAGGGCGTCGACTACGACGTCGAGCATCTCACCGCCTTGTGGAACGTGACCAATCTTCAGGATCGCGACCTCGTGGAAAACAACCAGCGCGGCGTGAATTCGGTCGGCTATATGCCTGGACCCTACAGCCTGCCCGACGAATCCTATGTCCAGCGTTTCTCCGACTGGTACTGCGACAAGGCCATGGATTACATCGCTTCACGAACAGGCGTGGACGGCCGTCCGATCGAACTGCGCGGCGTAATTTCCGGCGCTGTCGAGAGCCCGCCGGGCCAAGTGACGCATGCGGATCAAAGCCGGCTTCCGCTCGGGCAGCAATAACAGAGCTACGCGGCGCCAGAAGCCTGGATTGTCTGCCAAAAAATCCGTTCTCATGGACACCCGGGCTACGGCTCGATGCGATATCGTAGCGCCGGGCGTCAAAAGTCAGCCCGTCGAATACGGCGCGAACGAGCTTTGGCTGTCGTCGACCATCAATGTCCTCGTCAGCGGCGGGAAGGCTCGTTGCGGGCAGGCCGGGCGCTCGCAGACCTTGCAGCCGGCTCCGATCAGCGTGCGCGCGGCCGGATCGTCCTGGACGATGCCTTGCGAATAGACGAGACGGCCAGCATGGTGCAGGTCGCAGCCGAGGCCTATGGCGAATGTCTTGGCCGGCGCTCGAAAGCCGCCTCGCGAACTCTCCACCATGCGCGCCACCCACAGGTAGGCGCGTCCGTCCGGCATCTCCGCCACCTGCGTCAAGATCCGGCCGGGGTTGGAGAAGGCATCATAGACGTTCCACAACGGACAGGTGCCGCCGACGCGCGAGAAGTGGAAATCCGTTGCCGATTGCCGCTTGGATATGTTGCCGGCGCGATCGACGCGGATCAAAAAGAAAGGCACGCCGCGCGCCTCAGGACGCTGCAGGGTGCTCAGCCGGTGGCAGACCGTCTCGAAACCAACGCCGAACTCGCGGCCGATCAGGTCGATGTCGTAGCGAAGGCGCTCGGCCAGTTGCAGGAACGGCTGATAGGGTAGCGTCAGCGCGCCTGCGAAGTAATTGGCAAAGCCGATACGCGCCAGCGAGCGCGCCTCCTCGTTCGAGAAAGAACCGCTGGTAACCAGTTCGTCCATCAGGCCACGCTGCTCGAGGAAGGCGAGTTGCGTTGCCATCTGGAACGCCTGCTGGCTGCGCCGCAGTCCGCGCGACAGCCACAGGGTCCGCGTGATCGGGTCGTATCTGCGCTGCACGGAAGAACCGATGTCGTCGGCAAGGTTGGCCAGCCGCACGCCGTGTAGTGCTTCCAGCCTGCCTGCCAGGGCTGGCCCCATCCGGCCCAGCGGCATGCCGAGCTCGCGGGCAACGGCTTCGGCGGCGCGATCCAGCCCATCGACATAATTGCGGCTGTCGTAGAAGAAATCGCGGACCTCCTCGAATGGCGTCGACGGCGCGCTGGCGAAGCCTCCCTGCCTGTCGTCCCCCAACCGGGCGGCGTAGGCCGCCGCCTGGTCGCTTGCTTGCTTCAGTCGGCGGCCTTGGGAGATGAAGGCGCGGGCGAGCGCAGGCATGTTGCCGGCAAGCTCTCGCAGGTCGGCCGCCGAGACGGGTTCGCCGATCGCGGGATCCGACAGCGCCTCGCGCAACTCGCCGATCAGCCGTGCATCGTCATCGTCGGAGAAGAACTGGACATCCGTGCCGAAGACGGCGTTGAGCTTCAGCAGCACCGAGACGGTCAGTGGCCGCTGGTTGTTCTCGATCTGGTTTAGGTAGGACAGCGAGATCGACAGGGCGTCGGCCAGAGCCTGCTGTGTCAGCCTGCGCTCCTCGCGCAGCCGCTTCAACCTTACACCCATGAATGCCTTCTTCACGCGTTACCTCGCTGCCAACCTCTTCGCAAACTTTGCAATTTCACAGAATTCCCTTCGCAAACCTCTGCATTTTCAGTGATTTACGAATTTCACTCTAAGTGGATATTGCGGAGTTGAAAAGCCTGCAGGAACAGCACGGCAGGCCTGCTCAACAGAGATCAACCAGCGTTCGAGGACATTGCCACGTGAAGTCGCATACAGTTCGCACCTATAAATCCGCCGAGGCGCTGGCGCGCGAGGACCAGTTGGCCTGGAAGATCGCCGCGGTCGCCGCCGACGCCGTGCCGCTGGACGCGGATGTCGTGGAGATGATCGGCAACCGCATCATCGACAATGCGTCGGTGGCCGCCGCCTCGCTGGCGCGCCACCCCGTGGCGAGCGCGCGGGCGCAGGCTCTCGCTCATCTCTACCAGCCGGGCGCGACCGTGTTCGGCCTGCCGGCGGCAAAGCGGGTATCGCCGGAATGGGCCGCCTGGGCGAACGGCGTGGCGGTGCGCGAACTCGATTTCCACGATACGTTCCTGGCCGCCGACTATTCCCATCCTGGCGACAATATCCCGCCGATTCTGGCGATAGCCCAGCATTGCGGCCTGTCGGGCGCGCAACTCGCCATGGGCCTCGCCGCGGGTTACGAAATTCAGGTCGATCTGGTGAAAGGCATCTGCCTGCACGAGCACAAGATCGACCATATCGCCCATCTCGGGCCGTCGGCCGCCGCCGGCATCGGCGCGGCGCTGGGTCTGCCGACCGAAGTGATCTATCAGGCCGTGCAGCAGGCTCTGCATGTCACCACCACCACGCGCCAGTCTCGCAAGGGCGAGATTTCAAGCTGGAAGGCCTATGCGCCCGCTTTCGCCGGCAAGATGGCCGTCGAGGCCGTGGACCGGGTGCTTCGCGGCGAGGGCGCGCCGTCGCCGGCCTGGGAGGGCGAGGACGGGTTCATCGCCTGGCTGCTCGGCGGGCCGAAAGCCGAATACCGTGTACCGCTGCCGGCGAAGGGGGAGGCCAAGCGCACCATCCTCGACACCTACACCAAAGAGCACTCGGCCGAATACCAGAGCCAGGCGCTGATCGACCTGGCCCGCCGCATGGGGCCGCGTATCGGCGATCTCTCAAAGGTGGCGGGCATCCTCATCCATACCAGCCACCACACCCACAATGTGATCGGCACCGGCGCCAACGATCCGCAGAAGATGGACCCGAAGGCCAGCCGTGAAACGCTCGACCACTCGATCATGTACATCTTCGCCGTCGCGCTGGAGGATGGCGGCTGGCACCATGAGCGCTCCTACGCACCGGAGCGAGCGAACCGGCCGGCGACAGTGGCGCTATGGCGCAAGATCAGCACCGTCGAGGACCCGGAATGGACGCGGCGCTATCACAGTCATGATCCCAGGGAAAAGGCATTCGGCGGCCGCGTCGTCGTCACGCTCGCCGATGGCCGCGTCATCGAAGACGAACTTGCCATCGCCGACGCCCATCCGCTGGGCGCGAGGCCCTTTGCCCGGCCCGACTACGTCAACAAGTTCCGCACGCTGGCCGACGGGATCGTCACCAGAGCCGAGCAGGACCGTTTCCTGGTGACGGTCGAGCACCTCCTGGACCTCAAGCCGGAGGAACTGACGGGGCTGAACTTCGCCGTCGAGGCCGACAGGCTGGGGCCGGCGGCGGCCACCGGAATTTTCGATTGGAAGCCGCTCTAACTCATTGTTTCAGGGGAGGACGACATGACCACACCCGCGCCCAAGAAGTCGGTCGCGCTGTCCGGCGTCATCGCCGGCAACACGGCGCTTTGCACAGTGGGGCGAACCGGCAACGACCTGCACTATCGGGGCTATGACATTCTCGACATCGCCGAGACCTGCGAGTTCGAGGAGATCGCGCATCTCCTCGTGCATGGCACGCTGCCGACCCTGGTCGAACTCGCGGCCTACAAGGCCAGGCTCCGGGCGCTGCGCGGACTGCCGCAGGTGGTGAAGCGGACGCTGGAACTGCTGCCGGCCAGCACGCATCCGATGGACGTGATGCGCTCGGGCGTTTCGGCGCTGGGCTGCGCGCTGCCCGAGGCGTCCGACCACAACCATCCGGGAGCCCGCGACATCGCGGACCGGCTGTTGGCATCCTTGGGTTCGATGCTGCTCTACTGGCACCATTTCGCTCACAACGGCCGGCGCGTGGAGGTCGAGACCGACGACGAGACGATAGGCGGGCATTTCCTTCACCTGCTGCATGGCTCGGCGCCCAGGCCCTCGCATGTCAAGGCGATGCATGTCTCGCTCATCCTCTATGCGGAGCACGAGTTCAACGCCTCGACCTTCACCGCGCGCTCGATTGCCGGAACCGGCTCCGATTTCTATTCGGCGATCACCGGCGCGATCGGCGCGCTGCGTGGCCCAAAGCACGGCGGCGCCAACGAGGTGTCCTACGAAATCCAGAAGCGCTACGCCCATCCGGACGAGGCGGAGGCCGATATCAGGCGCCGCGTCGAGGCCCGGGAAGTGGTCATCGGCTTCGGCCATCCCGTCTATACGCTCGCCGATCCGCGCAACAGGGTGATCAAGACCGTGGCAAGGCAACTTTCGGTGGACGCGGGCTCGACCAGGATGTTCGACATCGCCGAGCGCATCGAGACGACCATGGCCGACGCCAAGAAGATGTTCGCCAACCTCGACTGGTTCAGCGCCGTCTCCTACCATATGATGGGCGTTCCGACGGCGATGTTCACGCCGCTGTTCGTCATCTCGCGCATGTCCGGCTGGGCGGCGCATATCATCGAGCAGCGGCAGGACAACAAGATCATCCGTCCATCCGCCAACTATACCGGGCCGGACAATGTGGAGTTCGTGCCGATCGAACGCCGCGGGCGCGCCAATGCCGGCCAGAAGGCGGCCTGAGGAAAAGACATGCCCTATCTCGTAGCTTCCGACCTTCCCGAACAGCCTGCCGGCGAGCGCTTCCGGATGCTGGTCGAGCGTGGCGGGATCCTGCCGCTGCCCGGCGCGCATAATGGCATGGCCGGCCTGCAGGCGAAGGCGGCGGGCTTCGAGGCGCTCTACCTTTCGGGCGCGGCGATGACCGCGTCGATGGGACTGCCCGACCTCGGCATCATCACGGTCGACGAGGTGGCGTTCTTCATCCGCCAGATCTCGCGCGCAAGCGGGCTGCCGCTGCTCGTCGACGGCGACACCGGCTACGGCGAGGCGCTCAACGTCATGCACATGGTGCGCAGCTTCGAGGATGCCGGCGCGGGCGCGGTGCACATAGAGGACCAGCTGCTGCCCAAGAAATGCGGCCATCTCAACGACAAGAAGTTGGCCGACGCCCACGACATGGCGGCCAAGGTCGCCGCCGCCGCCAGGGCGCGGCGCCATCTCTACCTGATCGCGCGCACCGATGCGGCGGCCAGCGAAGGGCTCGACGGCGCGGTGGCGCGTGCTCGGCTCTACATCGAAGCCGGCGCCGACGCGATCTTCCCCGAGGCGCTCAATACGGCGGAGATGTTCCGGACCTTCGCCGCGCGCATGCCCGGCGTGCCGCTGCTGGCCAACATGACCGAGTTCGGCCGCACGCCGTTCTTCACCGCGTCGGAGTTCCAGGAGATGGGCTACCGCATGGTGATCTGGCCGGTTTCGTCGCTGCGCGTCGCCAACAAGGCGCAGGAGAGACTCTATACGGCGATCGCCCGCGACGGCGGCGCCCACCGCATGGTCGAGGCGATGCAGACCCGCGCTGAACTCTATGCGACGATCGGCCTGCACGACTATGAGGCACTCGACCAGTCCATCGTGCAGACCATCATCCCGGAAGGCATGCCGCAGCGTTGAAAAAGCTGCCGAAGACCGTTTCATGACCGATTTCGAGCGGCCGATCCTCACCCCGCCGGATGGCCACCGCAAGGTGCTGCTGCATTCGTGTTGCGCGCCTTGTTCGGGTGAGGTCATGGAGGCGATGCTGGCGTCCGGCATCGACTACACGATCTTCTTCTACAACCCCAACATCCATCCCGAGCGTGAGTACCTGCTGCGCAAGGACGAGAATATCCGCTTCGCCGAAACGCACGGCGTCGGCTTTGTCGATGCCGATTACGACAAGGACAACTGGTTCGCACGCGCCAAGGGCATGGAATGGGAGCCGGAGAGGGGCATCCGATGCACAATGTGCTTCGACATGCGGTTCGAGCGCACCGCGCTGCATGCGCATGAGCACGGCTTTCCGGTGATGACCAGTTCGCTGGGTATCTCGCGCTGGAAGAACATGCAGCAGATCAACGATTGCGGCCACCGTGCGGCCGCGCCCTACCAAGGGCTTGCCTATTGGGATTTCAACTGGCGCAAGGGCGGCGGCTCGGCGCGCATGATCGAGATCAGCAAGCGCGAGGAGTTCTACCAACAGGAATATTGCGGCTGCGTCTATTCGCTGCGCGACACCAACCTGCACCGGCGCCAGCAGGGGCGGGAGCCTATTGAACTCGGCAAGATGTTCTACAGCCGCGCCGAAGAGAAATCCTGACCGACGACCCGACCGCGCCGCTCCCGTTAAATCTGTCGACGCTGCGGCGGTCGCGGTTCGCGAGCGTCAGGCTGATCGATTGTCTTGCGGAAATCGTATGTTGACATAAAGATGTCCTTATGTGATGGCTTATGGGAAGTCGCCATAAGGACAAAAGATGTCGCATAGTACGTCCTCTCTGGACGATCTGTTCGGTCCCGTCGCGGAGAAATCCGACGGGTCAGAGGTGCTGGCCGCGCTTCAGGCTGCGGCGCGCGAACGCATCCTGATTCTCGACGGCGCCATGGGCACGCAGATCCAGGGGCTCGGATTTGACGAGGACCATTTCCGCGGCGAGAAGTTCGTCGGCTGCGCCTGTCACCAGAAAGGCAACAACGACCTTCTGATCCTCACTCAGCCGAAGGCGATCGAGGAGATCCATTACCAGTACGCCATTGCCGGCGCCGACATCGTCGAGACCAACACCTTCTCCTCGACATCCATAGCCCAGGCCGATTACGGCATGGAAAATGCGGTCTACGAACTCAACCGCGACGGGGCGCGGCTGGTCCGCCGCGCCTTGATCCGCGCGCAGCAGGAAGACGGCAAAAGGCGTTTCGTGGCCGGCGCGCTCGGGCCGACCAACCGCACCGCCTCGATTTCGCCCGATGTCAACAATCCGGGCTACAGGGCGACGTCGTTCGACGAACTGCGCATCGCCTATGGCGAGCAGTTGCGCGGCCTGATCGACGGCGGCGCCGATATCATCCTGATCGAGACGATCTTCGACACGCTGAACGCCAAGGCGGCGATCTTCGCGGCGGAGGAAATCTTCATCGAAAAGGGCATCCATCTGCCGCTGATGATATCGGGCACGATCACGGACCTGTCCGGAAGGACGCTTTCGGGGCAGACGCCGACCGCCTTCTGGCATTCGGTCCGCCATGCCAGGCCGTTCAGTGTCGGCCTGAACTGCGCGCTGGGCGCCGCCGCCATGCGCCCGCACCTGGCGGAATTGTCGGGCGCGGCCGAAACGTTCACCTGCGCCTATCCGAATGCCGGCCTGCCCAACGCCTTCGGCCAGTATGACGAGAGTCCCGATTTCATGGCTGCCCAGGTGGAGGAATTCGCCCGCGACGGTCTGGTCAACATCGTGGGTGGATGCTGCGGCTCCACGCCCGACCACATAAGGGCCATTGCCGAGGCGGTCGCGCGCCACGGGCCGCGCCGCCCGCCCGAGACGCAGCCGTTGATGCGGCTTTCCGGGCTCGAACCCTTCACGCTCACCAAGGATATCCCCTTCGTCAATGTCGGCGAGCGCACCAATGTCACCGGCTCGGCCAAGTTCCGCAAGCTGATCACCGCCGGCGACTATGCGGCTGCCCTGGACGTGGCGCGCGACCAGGTCGTCAATGGCGCGCAGGTCATCGACATCAACATGGACGAGGGCCTGATCGATTCGAAGAAGGCGATGGTGGAGTATCTCAACCTGATCGCCGCCGAGCCCGACATCGCGGTGGTTCCCGTGATGATCGACAGTTCCAAATGGGACGTCATCGAGGCCGGGCTCAAATGCGTGCAGGGCAAGCCGATCGTCAACTCGATCTCGATGAAGGAGGGCGAGGAAGCCTTCCTGCATCACGCAAGGCTGTGCCGCATGTATGGCGCCGCCGTCGTGGTGATGGCCTTCGACGAGCAGGGCCAGGCGGACACCAGGGCGCGCAAGGTCGAGATCTGCACGCGCGCCTACAAGCTGTTGACGCAAGAGGCGGGTTTCGCGCCCGAGGACATCATCTTCGATCCCAATGTCTTCGCGATCGCCACAGGCATCGAGGAGCACGACAATTACGGTGTCGACTTCATCGAGGCTGCCGGCGAGATCACGGCAACGCTGCCGCATGTCCATATCTCCGGCGGTGTCTCGAACCTGTCCTTCTCGTTTCGCGGCAACGAGCCGGTGCGCGAGGCCATGCACGCGGTTTTCCTCTACCACGCCATCCAGCGCGGCATGGACATGGGCATCGTCAATGCCGGCCAGCTGGCCGTTTACGAATCCATCGATCCGGACCTGCGCGAGGCCTGCGAGGATGTCGTCAACAACCGCCAGCCCAAGGCGGGCGGCACGGCCACCGAGCGCATGCTGGAGATCGCCGAACGCTACAAGGGCACGGCCGGCAAGGAGGGGAAGGAGCGTGACCTTGCCTGGCGCGATCTGCCGGTCGAGCAGCGGATTTCGCACGCGCTCGTAAACGGCATCACCGAGTTCATCGATGCCGACACCGAAGAGGCGCGGCTGGCCGCCGCACGTCCCCTGCATGTCATCGAAGGGCCGCTGATGGCCGGCATGAATGTCGTTGGCGACCTGTTCGGCGCCGGCAAGATGTTCCTGCCGCAAGTGGTGAAGTCCGCGCGGGTGATGAAGCAGGCCGTCGCGGGCCTGCTGCCCCACATGGAGGCCGAGAAGCTGGCCAACGGCGCGAACGGCCTCGACAATGGCGAGCGGCAGACGGCGGGAAAAATCCTGATGGCGACGGTGAAGGGCGATGTCCACGATATCGGCAAGAACATCGTCGGCGTCGTGCTGGCCTGCAACAATTACGAGATCATCGACCTCGGCGTCATGGTGCCGGCGGCAAAAATCCTGCAGACGGCGCGCGACGAAAAGGTCGATATCATCGGCCTGTCCGGCCTGATCACGCCCTCGCTGGACGAGATGGTGCACATGGCCTCGGAGATGGAGCGCGAGGGCTTCGACATTCCGCTTCTGATCGGCGGCGCGACCACCAGCCGCGTGCATACGGCGGTGAAGATCCACCCGCGCTACTCCAAGGGGCAGACGGTCTATGTCACCGACGCCAGCCGCGCCGTCGGCGTGGTTTCCGCGCTTCTTTCCAACGAAACGAAGGCCGGATATGTCGAGACCGTCCAGGCCGAGTACAAGAAGGTCGCGGACGCGCATCATCGTTCGGAGGCCGACAAGCAGCGGCTGCCGCTCGCCAAGGCCAGGGCCAACGCCCACAAGGTCGACTGGTCGGCGTATCAGTCGCCGAAGCCTACCTTCACCGGCGTGAAAGTGTTCGACAGCTGGGATCTCGCGGAACTCGCCGGCTATATCGACTGGACGCCTTTCTTTCAGACCTGGGAGCTGAAAGGCCGCTATCCCAAGATCCTCGAGGACGAGGCGCAGGGGCCGGCCGCTCGCCAACTTTTCGAGGATGCCCAGGCGATGCTGCAAAAGATCATCGCGGAAAAATGGTTCGCGCCGAAGGGCGTCATCGGCTTCTGGCCAGCCAATGCCGTGGGCGACGACATCAAGCTGTTCACCGACGAGGCGCGGTCGCACGAACTGGCGACCTTCTTCACGCTGCGCCAGCAACTGACCAAGCGCGACGGCAAGGCCAATGTCGCGCTGTCGGATTTCGTCGCGCCGGTCGACAGCGGCAAACCGGACTATATCGGCGGCTTCATCGTCACCGCCGGTATCGAGGAAGTGGCGATCGCCGAGCGTTTCGAACGCGTCAATGACGACTATTCCTCTATCATGGTCAAGGCGCTGGCCGACCGCTTCGCCGAGGCCTTCGCCGAGCGCATGCACGAGAAGGTGCGCAAGGAATTCTGGGGCTATGCGTCCGACGAGGCCCTGGCGCCGGAGGAACTGATCGGCGAACCCTATCGCGGCATACGCCCGGCGCCCGGCTATCCGGCGCAGCCCGACCACACCGAGAAGAAGACGCTGTTCGCGTTGCTCGATGGCGAGCGCAATGCAGGGGTAAGCCTGACCGAGAGCTACGCGATGTGGCCGGGCTCGTCGGTGTCCGGCATCTATCTGGCGCATCCCGAAAGCTATTATTTCGGCGTCGCCAAGGTCGAACGCGACCAGGTCGAGGACTATGCCCGCCGCAAGGCCATGCCGCTGGCCGAGGTCGAACGCTGGCTAGGGCCCATCCTCAACTATGTGCCCCAGCACTATGCGGAGGCTGCGGAGTAGGTACACCGCTCTGTCGTCTTTTGCTTCGGGCGGCGTCGCTTTCCTGTGAACCACGGGCGGGCTTCGATGGTTAGATAATCGGGCTTAAGGTGCCCGGCCGCGCGGCGGCGGGGATAATTGGGAAGCCGGTTCGATGCCGGCGCTGCCCCCGCAACGGTAGCGGAGTTCTGTCTCGGCGAATGCCACTGGGCGACAAGCCCGGGAAGGCGCCGGGACTTGTCCGGAAGGACGGCTCCGAAGCCCGGAAACCAGCCTCGAGCCTGTTGAACTCGACTGATCGCGGTGGGCGGTCAAGGAGGCGGAAGTGCTCGGGCATGGGTCTATCGACCAAGCACCCGTGCCTTCAACCCTCTCCGCCACCGCGCAGTCCTTGAGCGCGAGGACGGAACGTGGACGTACGCACCGACATGCTGAGCCGGCTTGGGAACCGCAGCCCCGGCTTCACCCTGGAGCAGCCTTTTTACATCGACCCCGAATACTTCAAGGTTGACATGGAGCTGATCTGGTATCGCGACTGGCTGTTCGTCGGCCATGACTGCGAGATCGCCAAACCCGGCAGCTTCTTCACCGTCCAGGTTGGCGACTATCCCATCGTGATCGTGCGCGACCAGAAGGGCGACATCAATGCGTTCCACAATTCCTGTCGCCATCGCGGCAGCCGTGTCTGCACGGCCGACAAGGGGCAGGCGGCAAAGCTCGTCTGTCCTTACCACCAATGGACCTACGAACTGGACGGCAAGCTGCTGTTCGCCAGACAGATGGCCGACGGCTTCGACAAGAGCCAGTTCGGGCTGAAGCCGGTCGCCTGCGAAAGCGTCGGCGGCTACATCTTCATCTGCCTGGCGAAGGAGCCTTCGGATTTCGCGCCGACGCGGGCGGCCCTGGGACCTTATCTCACGCCGCATCGGCTGAGCGAGGCCAAGGTCGCCTTCGAGAGCACGATCATCGAGAAAGGCAACTGGAAGCTGGTCTGGGAAAACAACCGCGAGTGCTATCACTGCGCGGCCAATCACCCGGAACTGTGCAAGACCTTGTCCGAGGCGCCGGGCCTCGTCGGCATCGATGGCGATCCTGAAATGATCGAGCATTGGGACGCATGCGAAGCCGTAGGCCTGCCGAGCAGGTTCCACATCGATCCGGCCGGCCAGTATCGCGCCACGCGCGCGCCGCTGCTGCGCGATGCGCTGAGCTACACCTTGACCGGAAGGCGCGCGGTCAGGAAAAACCTCTCCGACAGCGTGCCGCTCGAGCGGATCGGCTCGTTGATGCTGTTCCACTATCCCAACACATGGAACCATGTTCTCGTCGACCAGGCGGTCTCTTTCCGGGTCATCCCGATCAGCGCCACCGAGACCGCGGTGACGACCAAGTGGCTGGTGCACAAGGATGCGGTCGAGGGCGTCGACTACGACCTCGAGGAACTCATCCATGTCTGGCAGGAAACCAACGACCAGGACCGCCGCATCGTCGAGGAAAATGCTTTCGGCATCCACTCGCCAGCCTATGAGCCCGGTCCCTATTCGGCGGTGCATGAAGAGGGGCCGATGCAGTTCGTCGACTGGTATGCGCGGTTCATCGGGCCAAGGCTGGAGGACCGCAATTTGGGCCTGCGCAACGTCGCCTGACGGCTCGGCCTGATCCAGCGGCAGAGGTTTGCTGGACCAACGGGCCAATTGTCGTCTTTGCGTTTGGCCAATGTCGTTTTCGTATGGACGGCAGCCGGACCCCGGTGATTAGATCGCCATGTTCAAGGTGCCCTTCGGCTGTCCGGCCGGAGGGATAATTGGGAAGCCGGTGAGAATCCGGCGCTGCCCCCGCAACGGTAGCGAAGCTTACGTTTCGACTTATGCCACTGGGTCCGAAAGCCCGGGAAGGTGTCGAAACGGGTCCGCAAGGACGGCTTCGGAGCCCGGAAACCAGCCTCGAACGAATTGGAACTCGACTGATCGCGGTGGGCGGTCAAGAGGCAGATGCGGATCGGCCGAAAGGCCGACAGGTCCGTGGCTTTCCTCCATCACCACCAGGTTCAGTCCTTGGCAGAAGGACGAACATGGATTCGTACAATGAAGTATCCGGGCTCGCCCCCGGCAGGCCGGGCGCCCAGCACGAGCCACGCAAGCGCGATCCGGCGACGATGGCCGCCGTTTCACCCTTGCCTCCACCGGAAGAGGTTTTCGCCGATTGGCTGCTGTCGGTGCCGCATGACGCCGATCTGGCGCACGCGGCGAGATGCCAGATCGATCTCATCGACCGACGCCTTTCGCTGCATCCCGACGTGCAGGTGTTGCGCACGCTGCTTGCCGCCGTTGCCGGCACCAGCGTCCGGGCCGCACCCGTAACCAACCTCTGAAGTCCCGCATTCTGAAAAAGGAATATCCAATGTCTGCCAAATCACCCATCCCGGCAAAGCGCGGCCTGCTCGAACGCCTCGACACCGACGCCGTCATCTGCGCCGAGGGCTATCTGTTCGAACTCGAACGCCGTGGCTATCTCCAGGCCGGGCCGTTCGTGCCCGAGGTCGTCATCGAGCATCCCGAAGCCGTGACGCGCCTGCACGAGGACTTCGTCCATGCCGGCTCGGAAGTCGTCGAGGCTTTCACCTATTACGCGCACCGCCAGAAGCTGAAAGTGATCGGCCGCGAGGACATCCTCGAGAAGATCAATCGCCAGGCGCTGCGCATCGCCAAGGATGTGGCGGACCGCGTTGGCGACCTGATGGCCGGCAACATCTGCAACACCAATGCCTATGAAGCCACGGACAAGAAGACCCATGATGCCGTGCGCGCCATGTTCGAGGAACAGATCGGCTGGGCAGTGGAGGAGGGCGCCGACTTCCTGATCGCCGAGACCATCGACTGGTATGGCGAGGCCGAGATCGCTCTCGACGTGATGAAGAAGACCGGTCTGCCGACCGTGGTCACGCTTTCGGTCCACCGCGAGGAGAAGATGTTCGATGGCGTCTCCGTCGTCGATGCCTGCAAGCGGCTGGAGGCCGCCGGCGCCGATGTGGTCGGGTTGAACTGCCAGCGCGGACCGAAGACGCTAATGCCGGTGGTGCGCAAGGTGCGCGATGCCGTGTCCTGCCATGTCGCCTCGCTGCCGGTGCCCTACCGCACGACCGAAGCGGAGCCTACCTTCCAGTCTCTGACCGACCGCGCCTGCTCCTGCATTCCCGGCAACCGGCCTTTCCCGACCGCGCTCGATCCGTTCACCTGCAATCGCTACGAATGCGCCGAATATGCCCGCGAAGCCTACGATATGGGCGTGCGCTACATCGGGCTCTGCTGCGGAGCGGCACCCCATCATATCCGCGCGGTCGCCGAGGCACTGGGCCGCACCGTTCCGGGAAGCCGTTATTCGCCCGACATGTCGAAGCACGCTTTCTTCGGCAGTGATGCGGCGATCCCGGACGCATACAAGGGCCGCCGCGTCGATATCTGAATGCGCTTCGTGCCCGGCCGATCGCGATGGAGACGGGAGTAGCGTCGCATCGGCTGGCATCACGGGAAACAGTTGCACCTGAACAAGCAGCCCGGCGGCGGACCGCCGGGCGGGAAGTCAACAGCAAGGGAGGAAGTCCATGAGCAGGAACAGAGGCGTGGTCTATGTCGGACCGGGCAAGGTGGAGGTGCGCGACATTCCGGATCCGGTTTTCGCGGCGCCGGACGGGCGCAAGATCGAGCATGCCGTGATCCTGAAAGTGATCTCCACCAATATCTGCGGCTCCGACCAGCACATGGTGCGCGGCCGCACCACGGCCGAACCCGGCCTGGTGCTCGGCCATGAGATCACCGGCGAAATCATCGAGAAAGGCAGCGATGTCGAGATGCTCGAGGTCGGCGACATCGTGTCGGTGCCCTTCAACGTCGCTTGCGGCCGCTGCCGCTGCTGCAAGGCGCAGGACACCGGCGTGTGCCTCACCGTCAACCCGGCGCGTGCCGGCGGCGCCTATGGTTATGTCGACATGGGAGGCTGGATCGGCGGTCAGGCCCGCTACGTGACGGTTCCCTATGCCGATTTCAACCTGCTCAGGTTCCGCGACCGTGACCGGGCGATGGAGAAGATCCGCGACCTCACCATGCTTTCAGACATCCTGCCGACCGGCTTCCATGGCGCGGTGAAGGCCGGCGTTGGGGTGGGGTCCACCGTTTATGTCGCGGGCGCTGGCCCGGTCGGTCTTGCCGCCGCCGCCTCTGCGCGCATTCTTGGCGCTGCGGTGGTCATGATCGGCGACTTCAACAAGGAGCGTCTGGCGCATGCGGGCAAGGTCGGCTTCGAGCCGATCGATCTTTCCGCCAGTGACCGTCTAGGCGACATGATCGCCGAGGTGACGGGTAGCAACGAAGTCGACTGCGCAATCGACGCGGTCGGCTTCGAGGCGCGCGGCCATAGCGGCGGCGAACAGCCGGCCGTTGTGCTCAACCAGATGATGGAGATCACCCGTCCGGCGGGCTCGATCGGCATTCCCGGCCTCTATGTGACGGAGGATCCCGGCGCGGTCGACAATGCCGCCAAGCACGGCAATCTGTCGGTGCGTTTCGGCCTCGGCTGGGCGAAGGCACAGTCGTTCCATACCGGGCAGACTCCCGTCGTGAAATACCATCGCCAGCTGATGCAGGCGATCCTGCACGACCGCTTGCCGATAGCCGACATCGTCAACGCCAAGGTGATCAGCCTGGAAGAGGCGGTGCAGGGCTATGAGAGTTTCGACCAGGGCGCCGCACGCAAATTCGTGCTCGACCCACACGGCGACATCCTGAACGCTGCCTGACGGCCCGCGTCCTGGAGCGGTTCAGCGTTTGATAGAATCGCTGACCCGCTCTAACTATCTGTTTTTACGCAATTCCGGACGCAAAACCGCTTCGCACTTTTGCTGGAATTGCTTTGGCCGAGGTAACGGTGCCGCCAACTATCTGCTGGCGGCACCTGACCGATTAGGCAACTGTGCGCAATTGCCTCGCCGCTTCCACCATATTGACCAGCGCCGGCCGAACCTCTTCCCAACCACGTGTCTTGAGGCCGCAATCGGGATTGATCCACAGTTGCGTGTCGCTGAGGCGCTCACGGGCCAGCGTCATCAGATCGATCATCTCGCCGACTGCCGGGACACGAGGTGAGTGGATGTCATAGACGCCGGGACCGATCTCATTCAGATACTTGTGGGTCCGGAAGGCGTCGAGAAGCTCCATCTTCGATCGTGATGTTTCGATCGAGATGACATCCGCGTCCATGGCGCTGATCGCATCGAGGATGTCGTTGAATTCCGAATAGCACATATGGGTATGGATCTGCGTGCCGTCACCGACGCCGGAGGAGGCGAGGCGGAAGCAGTCGACAGCCCAGTCGAGATAGGTCTTCCAGTCGGATTTGCGCAGTGGCAGGCCTTCACGCAAGGCTGCTTCATCGATCTGGATCATGGCGGCCTCCGCCGCTTCGAGGTCGATAACCTCGTCGCGAATGGCGAGCGCGATCTGGCGGCAGGTCTCGTTGCGCGGGATGTCGTCGCGCACGAATGACCAGTTCAGGATGGTCACTGGCCCGGTCAGCATGCCTTTCATGGGCTTTTGCGTCAGCGATTGCGCGTATTGCCACCATGCGACCGTCATCGGCCGCGGCCGCGAGACGTCGCCGAATATGATTGGCGGTCGGACGTAGCGAGATCCATAGCTCTGCACCCAGGCATGCCTGGTGAATGCGAAGCCCGAGAGCTGCTCGCCGAAATACTGCACCATGTCGTTGCGTTCGAATTCGCCATGCACCAGCACGTCGAGGCCGATTTCCTCCTGCCAGCGGACGGCCGCGGCGGTCTCCCTCTCCAGGAAGGACTGATAGTCGATATAGCTCAATTCGCCCTTGGCGTGGTCGGCGCGCGCCTTGCGCACCTGCGCGGTCTGCGGAAACGAACCGATCGTCGTGGTGGGAAAACTCGGCAGGCCGAGCTTCCGCGCCTGGAGCTCTTGGCGCGTGGCGAAGTCGCTATGCCGGTGCCGCATGGTCTCGGTGACGCCCAGCAGGCGCCCCTCGACCAATGGATCGTGAACCTTGAGCGACGATGCGCGCGATTGAACGGCTGCGGCCGATGCCTGCAACTCCTTTGAAACCACATCCTTGCCAGCGCCAAGCGCATCCGCAAGCAGCGTGAGTTCGTCCATCTTCTGGATCGAAAAGGAGAGCCAGGATCTGAGGTCAGGGTCCAGGCCGGTTTCCAGTTCCACGTCGATCGGAACATGGAGGAGCGAACAGGACGGCGCAATCTCGATCCGGTCGAGCGGCCAGCCAGCCACGATCGGTCTGATGTGGTCGAGAATGGCCGGCAGGTCCGCCCGCCAGACATTGCGACCGTCGATCAATCCGAGCGACAGGATCTGGTCTTTACGGGAGAGGCGGGAAACCGGCTCAAGCTGTTCCGGTGCCCTTACCAGGTCGACGTGTAACCCGGCCACCGGCAAGGCAAGGGCTGTTTCCAGATTGTCGCCCAGGCCGCCGAAATAGGTGGCCAGCATGATGTTGATATCCGGCACCGTCGTGGAGAACCGCTGATACGCAAGTTCGAGGCCGATACGCTCGGCCGGGTCGAGGTCGAGGGCGAGACAGGGCTCATCGATCTGCACCCA
The DNA here is from genome assembly GCF_017306585.1 of Mesorhizobium sp. GTDB lineage: Bacteria > Pseudomonadota > Alphaproteobacteria > Rhizobiales > Rhizobiaceae > Mesorhizobium. Next base: position 63,546 of record NZ_JAFKIC010000109.1, read on the forward strand.
CCTGGCGCCGGCTTGCGACAGTTGCTGAAGGAGTTGAACGTAAACCGTTATCAGCCTCGGCAGCAAGGATATCGGGTTGAAACCGCCACCACGCGATTTGGCCAGCTTGAGAAAGGTTACCGGCCCAAGAATGACTGGACGCGTGCGGATACCGAGAGCCGCCGCCTCACGAAACTCGCCGAGCGGCTTGGTCGAACAGAGTTCAAACGTCTGGTCGGCCGACAATTCGGGGACCATGTAGTGATAGTTGGTGTCGAACCACTTCGTCATCTCGAGCGCTGCGACACCGTTGGCATGAGGGCCATGATTGCAGGCAGCGGAGTCATGATCGCCCTGATTGCCTCGGGCCATCGCGAAATAGACATCGAGCGGAACCTCGCCGCCGGTCCAGCCATATTCTTTCGGGATCGCGCCGACCATGACGGCCGTGTCGAGGACATGATCGTAAAGCGAAAAATCGTTTGACGGGATTTTCGTGATGCCGCGATCCCGCTGCTCGATCCAATTTGCGGCGCGGAGTTTCTTGGCCGCTTCGAGCAGGTCGGCGGCCGAGGTTTTCCCGGACCAATAGCTCTCCAGCGCAGCCTTGAGCTCGCGGCGACGGCCGATGCGAGGAACGCCAAGAGTGGCGACCGGAACTGTAGGAATAGACATGGCATACCCCATTTGGTTGGGGGCATGGGTCAAGCGGATGCGTGCAAGGGAAGGCGGCCGAAGCTGCCATCTGCATGCTACCACCGGGACACCCCGCCCGTGGACGTTCAATTCGTCGGGGCAGGTCTCCTGGCTCGCGGGTCGTCGCCCCTGTCCGTCTTCCCAGGCCGAACGCCTCAGTGACTTGTTGGACAGCGGCTCGCCGCTCACAGTTGCGGGGGCAGCTCCGGTATCGCTGTGGCCAAGGCCATGCTCACCGGATTCCCTCTTAGCTCCAGTCGCTCTAATACGATTGGAGAACCACGACGGGCGCATATTCGGCCAGCGCAGCATCGATGTCAAGAAAGATATAAAGAGATGCTTATGTCGTTATAGACATGGCGAAAGAGGACGGCCGTCATGCCGCCGATGGCTTGCCTACGATAAGTTCCCCGAAGGTTTTCAAACGCGCTATACGGGACTCGGCCGGCGTCTCCCCGCGATCGGCTTGGGGCTCCGTTTCGGTCGCCCAACGCGGTTTGTCGTCATAGCGCAGGAAGGTCTCGCTGACCTTTGCGATGGATTTGGACAGGTCAGGACCCGAACGAGAGCTGAAAAAGGTCGTATTCTGGCGTAAATTCGTGTGAACTTGGTAGGCTCCAAGATTTTGCTGTTAGACGAAAAATGTTGAAAAATCAAGACCATAGAGTAGCCGTCGCCCCCATGATGGACTGGACGGACCGCCATTGCCGGTTCTTCCATCGCCAGCTGACGACGCGCGCGCTGCTCTACACCGAAATGGTGGTGGCTGACGCAATCATTCATGGCGCGCGCGAGAAGCTCCTCGCTTTCGACGGGGTCGAGCATCCGGTCGCGCTGCAGCTCGGGGGCTCCGATCCGGCAAAGCTCGCCGAGGCGGCCCGCATCGGCGAGGCCTTCGGCTATGACGAAATTAACCTCAACGTGGGCTGTCCGTCCGATCGCGTCCAGTCGGGCATGTTCGGCGCCTGCCTGATGAAAGTGCCCGACCTCGTCGCCGACTGCGTGGCGGCGATGAAGGCGGCGGTCAATATCCCGGTTACCGTCAAATGCCGGATCGGTGTCGACGAACAGGATCCGGAACCAGCGCTCGATGCGTTGGCCGACGGCGTTTTCGATGCCGGCGCCGATGCCTTGTGGGTGCATGCGCGCAAGGCATGGCTGGAAGGGCTGAGCCCCAAGGAAAACCGCGACATCCCGCCGCTGGACTATGATAGGGTCTATCGGCTGAAGGGCAGAAAGCAAAATAAATTCATTGGTATAAATGGTGGCGTTCAGTCGCTTGAAGAGGTGCGGGCGCATCTTGGCCATGTCGACGGCGCCATGCTTGGCCGCGCCGCCTACCACACACCGGGCATTCTCGCCGGCGTCGACGCTGCTTTCTACGGCGCGACGCCCGGGACATTTGACTTCGCATCGCTGATCGATGCGATGGCGCGATACGCGGCGCGCCACATCGAACAGGGCGGCCGGCTTGGTCATGTCACCCGTCATATGGTCGGGCTGTTCCATGGGTTGCCCGGCGCACGTCGTTACCGCCAGATACTCTCCACCGACGCGACTCGGCCTGGCGCAGGTCCGGACGTGCTGAAGACGGCGTTCGCGGCCGTCGAGCTTGATCGGGCGGCGGAAGCGGCCTGACTCAAATCTCAGTCCCTGAGGATCATCCGGTCGCCGCGCACATCGAAGCCCGACAGCGAGCCGATGAAGTTCATGCCGAGCAGGCTTTGGCTGAGCATGCCGGGTGCGGCCACCATCACCGACATGTCCTTGCGCACGATGCCGCCGATCGCCACCTGGTCGGTCCTGACGGCCGCGGCACGCGCCATGCCGTTGGCGGTCGAAACCGGGATCGTGTAGTTGAGCGCCGCCGGATTGAACCCCGCGGCCTGTGCGTCTTCCGATGTCAGCACCGTGCTGGTGGCGCCGGTGTCGACGACGGCCCTGACCGGATTGCCGTTGACCAGGATGCGTGCCTCGAAATGACCATTGTCCGCCTTGTCGAGCGTGACGGTTGCATGGCCGTTCTCGACACCGAGTGCCAGTGGGCTGCCGGGAACCAGGCCGGCGGTCACACGGCTGGCGACGTCCTGCAACTCATAGCGGTACTGGTAGCCGGCAATCAGCGCCAGCACGATGGCCGCCCAGGCGCCGAGGTTGCGGACCGTGGTTCCCAACGGCGTCGATCGGAGCAGGCCGGCGCCGACAAGGGCGCCGAAGGCACCGAACCATATCAAGCGGCTGAAATCGTAATTCTCAATGCCGAGCGTGCTGCCGGCGGAATCGTTGAGCATGAGCAGAGCTGCCCCCACGCCGATCACCGCCATCAGTACCCAGAACAGCCGGTTGCTCATACGTGCCTCGCTAGAGTGCGTCGCGTTCGCGCGCCATGCGGGTGCGGCGCGTTTCGCGGCGCGGCCGGCGCTCGACGGTCTCAAGCCGGGCTGGCAGCTCGGCCATAACGCTGCGGCGCGTCTCCGGTGTCATCCCCATCCAGGCGCCGATTTCCTCACGCGTGCGACCGCAACCGAAGCAGAAGCCGGTTTTCATGTCGATGGAACAGACCAGGATGCAGGGGGATTCGATGGCCGTCATCACTTTCTCTCGAGGGACCCGGTCGGGAATCCGCTCTTCCACCTCCACATGGTGCAACGCTAAGGCCAATGCAAGCCCTCGCGATCGCGCCTCCCGCGGTCGGCCTCGCGGCAATCGAGGAGGACGGTCAGGGGAGGTTGTGCCGATCACACAAGGCGGGTATGCCGCTCACCAGTTCCAGGAATGATTTGCCCGCGACATGACCAGTGCCCTGCCTTTCGACGATTTTCGTAACCTGCTGGACAAGCTTCCGGCAGCCGACGCCACGGCCGAGGCACGGGTGCGCACGCTGTTTGCCAAGGCCGACAAGCCGCGAGGCTCACTTGGCCGTATCGAGGATGTCGCTGCCTGGCTCGCTGCCTGGACCGGCCGGGCTCCGCCCGCCGTGACAAAGCCCCTGATGGCGGTCTTTGCCGGCAATCACGGTGTTGTCAGGCATGGCATTTCACCCCGCCCGGTGGCGGCGACGGCCAATGAAGTCGAGCTTTGCGCGGCCGGTGGCGCCGCGATCAACCAGATCTGCATCGCCAACGATCTTGGGCTGAAAGTCTTCGACCTCGCACTGCATATCCCGACCGCCGACATCACCGAGGATGCCGCCCTCGATGAACGCGGCTGTGCGGCAACCATGGCCTTCGGCATGGAGGCGATTGCCGGCGGCACGGACCTGCTTTGTCTCGGCGACCTCGGGGTTGGCAATTCGACTGTCGCTGCTGCCTTGCTCGCCGCGCTGTTCGGGGGCGCGGGCGCCGACTGGGTCGGGCCTGGCTCGGGCGCCGATGCGGCGATGCAAGCCCGCAAGGCCGATGTGGTCGATGCCGCGCTGGCTTTTCATCGCGGCCACCTCGGCGATCCGCTCGAAGTGCTGCGGCGCGTCGGCGGGCGCGAATTCGCGGCGATCGCGGGCGCGATCCTCGCGGCGCGCATGCAGAAGATTCCTGTGCTGCTCGACGGCCTTGCGGCAACGGCTGCCGCAGCGGTTTTGCATGCCGTGAATCCTGCTGCGACCGATCATTGCCTGCTTGCCAGCCTGTCGCCGGAGCCCGCGCATGGCCGGGCGGCCGAGCACCTCGGGCTGCGCCCGCTGCTCGATCTCAGCATAAGCCACGGCGAAGGAGCAGGGGCCGCTCTTGCCGCGGGCCTGGTCAAGGCAGCGGCACTTACCAGCTCGGGCATGGCCGCGGCGGTGCGTGGCTAGAGCCCAGCAAGAGTTGCGGTTTCAACGCAGGCGATTTGGTATCCGGTAGACCACGGCCGTGTATTTTGCATTGGAGCGGCTGCCGACAACCGAGCCTCCAAGGCTTTCGGCAACTTTTCGGCTGGCGATATTCATTTCCGCGACCGGATATTCAAAACACTCCGGGTCGAGGTGTTCGATCGCCCATTCGGCAACAGCGGCCACAGCCTCTCCGCCGATGCCTCTTCCCTGAGAATCTTCCCTGATCCAGATGCCGAGCTCCGGGCATTGGGTCTTCGCCGCGTGAAGGCCGACAAGCCCGAGACAGCGATGATCCGCCAACGAACGCACGACGAAATGCAGATCCGACCCATCGACGATCGGCGCCAACCAGGATCGCCATACCTTCGCAAATTCCGCAGCCGATCGAGGCGCCTCCCACTGCATGAAACGGGTTATCGCCGGGGTGATGGCCGTAAAGACCTCTTCGGCATCGGCAGCCGTAAACAGCTTCAGGCGAAGCCGCTCCGACCGTATTTCAACGAGGCTGGCGTCCCAATCCGTCGTCATCGCGTTTCCGTTGTGGGTTGCGCGCACGCCGAAGGCGCTACCGCCGCCTGGCCGCGACGGCGGCGGTGGGCAGCGCCGGCAGTTCTTCCATCACCCGGCTCAGCGGGAAGATGGCGATCGCCTCCGTACCCTCGCGAAGCTTGGAGTGAAGCTCGAACTCGCCGCCATGCATGGCGAGCAATCCCTGCACGATCGGCAGGCCAAGGCCGGTGCCCTGTTCGGCGCTCTTGATCGCGATCGAGCCCTGGCCGAAGGCCGAAAGCACGACCGGGATTTCGTCCTCGGGAATGCCGGGACCATTGTCCCTGATCGAAATATACTGGCCGCCGCCGGCGGTCCAGCCGACGCGGACACGGATTTCCCCGCCGGTGGCGGTGAACTTTATGGCATTGGACAGAAGGTTGAGCGTGATCTGGCGTACCGCGCGCTCGTCGGCGAACAGTCGCGGCAGGGTCTGCTCGAAATCCTGGACGACACGTATGTCCTTGTTGCGCGCCTTCAGCTCCATCATGTGGCAGCAGTCTTCGACGATGTTGAGCAGCATCACCGGCTCCTCATTGAGCTGGTAGCGGCCGGCTTCGATGCGCGAAAGGTCGAGGATTTCATTGATCAGGTCGAGCAGGTGCTGGCCGGAATCATGCACGTCATGGGCGTAGTCGCGATAGGTCGGGTTGCTCATCGGTCCGAGCACCTCATTCGCCATCACCTCGGAAAAGCCGAGGATGGCGTTGAGCGGCGTGCGCAATTCGTGGCTCATCGAGGCGAGAAAGCGCGACTTCGCCAGATTGGCGTCCTCGGCGCGGCGCCGAGCCTCGTCCGACATCGACTTGGCCGTCTCCAGTTCGGCGATCAGGGCGTCCTTTTCGGAGCGGAACGACAACAGCATCAGCGAGGAACTGTTCAGGTGCCGGGCGACGTAGGCGAAGAAGGGCAGGGACAGGACGAGCAGTGCGGCCATGATCCCCTCGACCGGCATCCACAGCCTGTAGCCGGCATAGGCATAGAGCGCCACCGGAACGGCAAAGGTCGCAAGCAGCGCGCCGCGCAGCGACGAGGCCATGACCGCGGTGCCCGCCATGGCAAACAGCAGCACCACCGCCTTGATCACCTGGAACTGCTCGACAGCGCAGGCGTCGCAGCCCAGCAGGACGAACCAGGCCCAGCCGAGGCCACAGAGGAAGTGACCGACGAGGAATTCCCTTCGCGCCTGCAGGGGGTTGAGCCCGGACGCTTCGGTGCGTTCGATCCTGCGCGCCATGAAGGCGACGATCGTATAGCAGGTGAGTGTGAACAGCGCCCACAATCCGATCTCGTTGCCGACGCCGACAAGCCGGCCCGCCGCCGCGATCGCCAGCACAAGCAGCGGAATGACCACCGCGCCGCCCGTCATCGCCCGGGCGTGGAGCTTCAAAAGTTCGCGGTCGAAATCGGGATTGCCTGCCTGCTGCGAAAGACGGTCGCGCGTCTTGCGGACCGCGCGCGCGACATCGCTGTTGCGATGCCGTTTCATGCGGTCCACAATGAACTTGTCCGCTGTGTTCGAGCGTTGCAAGGGCATCAAAAACTTCAATTTATGCGTGCAGCGGTTTCAAGTGTTAAGCTACGTTCGAATGATTAACCAACCGTTTGCCATATGAGCTTTTACCGGTCGCCAAACTCGCGCCGGCGGTATGCGGCGCCGCGCCCGAGAAGCCTGTGGCACAGATTGGCGGATTATGGACTGGCGGCCATTATTCTGGGGCTGCTGATCCTGCTGGCGGCCCGCCTCGACCGGGTGGAAACGCGCAGCACACAAGGTGCGGCAATCATCAATGACGGCGATTCGATCACGCTCGGCACGGAGCGTATCCGCATGCGCGGCATCGATGCGCCGGAGTACACCCAGACCTGCCGCAGGAACGGCGCCGATTATCCCTGCGGCACGCTGGCGCGACAGTCGCTGGTACGGCTGATCGCGGGGCGGCCAGTCACCTGCAGCGGCTGGCAGAAGGATCGCTACGGCCGGTTGCTCGGCGACTGCAAGGCCGGCGACACCAACCTTAACCGCGCCCAGGTCGAAGCGGGCTGGGCGGTGGCCTACGGCGATTTCGAGCGCGAGGAGGCCGCAGCTCGCGCCGCGAAGGCTGGCATCTGGGCGGGTACGTTCGACATGCCAAAGGACTGGCGAGCCAGCCATCACGGCCAGGTCGTCGAGCGAAAGCACGGCACGCTGGCGTCGATCGGCGACGCGGTGCGCGAAATTTTTCGTTTCTGGTAAGGCGTATCGGCTTCGATGACAAAGGAGGATCAAATGAAGCTCTTCGATGGCGGGCGGGCGCCTAATCCGCGCCGGGTTCGTGTTTTCCTCGCCGAGAAGGGAATCACGGTCCCGATGGTGCCCATCGATATGGGGGCGCTGGAGCATAGGAACCGGGTGGTCAGCGAGCGCAACCCCTTGCAACGCCTGCCGGTGCTGGAACTCGACGACGGTACCATCCTGACGGAATCCGTCGCCATCTGCCGCTATTTCGAGGAGTTGCATCCGGAGCCCGCGCTGTTCGGCCGGGGCGCGCTCGGCAAGGCCAGGGTCGAGATGTGGCAGAGGCGGATGGAGTTCAACCTGCTTAGTTGCGTCGCCCAGGCCTTTCGGCACATCCATCCGGCGATGAAGGAGTGGGAGATTCCGCAGATTCCCGAATGGGGCGAGGCCAACAAGCCGAAGGCTGTCGAGTTCCTGAAGCTCCTCGATGGCGAACTGGCGAACCACGAATTCGTCGCCGGTGATGCCTATTCGATTGCCGATATCACCGGTCTGGTGGCTGTCGATTTCATGAAGCCTGCACGCATCAAGGTGCCGGAGAAATGCACCAATGTGTTACGCTGGCATGAGGCGATTTCCAGCCGGCCGAGTGCCGCCGCTTGAGTGCTGACCTGGACAGCCTGGCGGCGAAAATCAGCAGTTGCCGCGTCTGCGTCGAACATCCGATCGGGCGGCCCTTGCCGCACGAGCCGCGACCGGTGCTGCGGCCGTCGTCGAGCGCGCGCATTCTCATCGCCGGCCAGGCGCCCGGAACCAAGGTGCATCTGTCTGGCATGCCGTTCACGGATGCTTCCGGCGACCGTTTGCGCGACTGGCTTGATGTGACCAAGGACGAGTTCTACGACACCGAAAAGTTCGCCATCGTGCCAATGGGTTTCTGCTTTCCCGGCCAGGATGCCAAGGGCGGCGACCTCCCGCCCAGGCGCGAATGTGCTGCGACTTGGCTCGCACCCTTGATGGCCCTGATGCCGGCAATCGACATGGTGCTGACAATCGGCATCTACGCGCAGAGCTGGCACATGGGCGCCGCGCGCCGCTCTTCCCTGACGGAAACGGTGATGGACTGGCGTGCGATATGGGAGAATTCCGCCGGCCGCAAAGTGCTGCCGCTGCCGCATCCCTCCTGGCGCAACACGGGGTGGCTGAAGCGCAATCCGTGGTTTGAAATGGATTTGCTGCCTTTCCTGCGATCGGAAATCCGCTATCGCATTGGTTAGTCATTCAGCAAGAAATCACTCGCATTTGCGACGATCGGCAGAATTTCTTTCTTGTTAAAGCCGGAAATAAGAGGGAATATGGGGAAACTATTCCCTCAGGAGCTTCCGATGGACCGCCTTGACCGAAAAATTCTTCGCCTCCTGCAGGAGGACGCGACGCTCGCGGTCGCCGATGTCGCCAAGAAAGTCGGCCTGTCCACCACGCCGTGCTGGCGCCGCATCCAGAAGCTCGAGGAGGAGGGCGTCATCAAGCGGCGCGTCGCCATCCTCGACCATGAAAAGGTCAATGTGCGTGTCACCGTTTTCGTGTCGATCCGCACCAATTCGCACAGCCATGAATGGCTTCGGCGGTTTTCCGAGGTCATCCAGGAGTTTCCCGAGGTGGTCGAATTCTACCGCATGAGCGGCGACGTCGATTATCTCCTGCGCGTCGTGGTGCCCGACATTGCCGCGTACGACGCTTTCTACAAGCGGCTGATCGCCAAGATCGAGATTCGCGACGTGTCGTCTTCCTTCGCCATGGAGCAGATCAAGTACACGACCGAAATCCCCCTCGACTACATGGTGCTGGACAAGGAATCGGGCGCCAACGCGGCCTGAGACAGAGCTCGTTAGTTCTTCTTTTTGTTGAGGAAACTCCAGGGCGAGTTCACCGGCAAGGTGATGGTATCAGGCACTGTGTCGACGCTCGCCACCTCCGCCTTGCGCACGCTGTAGCCGGACTGGATGACGCTGACGCCATCGAGGATGAACAGCTGACTTTTCTCCATGTCCGGTTTCAGGGAGCCAGTGACGGCGACAGGTTCGTAGGCTTCCGACATTTTGTAGGGATGGGCTGGCGTTACCAGAACGATCTGGTTGGGCGGCGGCGTTGGCATATGGCTGCACGCACCGGTCCAAGGCACCAGCAGGAATTGATAGACGAGATCCCCGTCGCGATCCACAGGCAGTGCATAGCCGGCTAATTGAACGGTTTTATCCTCGAGATTGACCGACAGTGTCTCGCCGTGATCCGGCAGTTTCGCGGCGATCATGGGCAGGCCGGCGTCTTCGGCGATCGCCTGGGTTGCCGGGCGCAGATCCTTCCAGAAGATGTGCATGGTTTCGGCGGAGGCACCGGCCGCGGGCGCCGAGAGTAGGGCCGCGAGCGCCAGGATCGATTTGAGATGGATGCTCATGCCGCTTCCTTTGCCCGGGAGTAAAGACGCCGGGGCCGATGACGTCAATGCTCGGGCCGGATCACATGTCGGCGAGAGCCCGCCATGGCCGTTGCCGGGAAACTGCCTTGTCAGTTTCCTTTGGCTGCGATCCGCGCAATCGTCTTGGCATCCGACAATTCCTTGACAGCGTCCTTGCCGATCCAGCGTTCCGTCCTGTTCGCGGAGCTTGCCAGTTTCTGCGCCAGGCCGAGGGCAGGGGCATGCAAACCGGCCGACCGCTTGCCGATCTGCCGCAACGCCCAGTTGACCGCCTTCCTGACGAAATTGCGTTCATCGCCCGCATGCGCCTCGATCAAGGGCAGATACGACAGGAAGGTCGCGTCCGGCTCCTTCTTCAGATGCACGGCAGCCCATGCCAGCATGGCGAACGCCGTACGGCGGACGAATTCGCGGTCATCTGGCGCGAACTCCTTGATCAATTCGTGCCAGAACGGCGTATCGACGAACAGGTCCGAGACAGTATCGACGATCTCCCAGCTATCGAAATCGCCAGCCCAGCGACGGCATTCGTCGATTGCGATCTTCTTCGGCTCACCCGTGAACGCAGCCATCAGTCGCGCTTCGCGAATGCCGCTGTCCCAAAGCGCCAACGACCGCTCGTGGTTGCGTTTCACCTTGCGCGCCAGGGGACGCAAGTCCGTATTGCCGACACCGAGCGCCGTCGCCGTATTGATGCCGAACCGCGTCATGCCCAAGCGGTTCTCCTCGGTGCCGATCGCGCGCAGATGGTCGACAATATCCTGCGCGGTCCAGCCTGGGGCGGGCAGGGACATCGCCGCCTACTTCTCCAGCCGCGCCAGCAGCGAGGATGTGTCCCAGCGCTTGCCGCCCATGGCCTGCACGTCCTTGTAGAACTGGTCGACAAGCGCGGTCACCGGCAGGCTGGCGCCATTGCGGTTTGCTTCCGCGAGGCAGATGCCGAGATCCTTGCGCATCCAGTCGACGGCAAAGCCGAAATCATATTTGCCGGCGTTCATCGTCTTGTGCCGGTTTTCCATCTGCCAGGAGCCGGCCGCGCCCTTGGAAATCACCTCAATGACCTTCTCGATGTCGAGCCCGGCCTTCTTGCCGAAATGGATGCCTTCCGAAAGGCCCTGCACAAGTCCGGCGATGCAGATCTGGTTGATCATCTTGGTCAACTGGCCGGCGCCCGCAGGCCCCATCAGCCCGACCATGCGGGCATAGGCGTCGATGACCGGCCTGGCCTTGTCGAAAGCAGCCTGCTCGCCGCCGACCATGACGGTCAGCACGCCGTTCTCGGCCCCGGCCTGGCCGCCGGAAACCGGTGCGTCGAGAAAGGAAAATCCGCCAGACTGGGCGGCTTGAGCCAGTTCACGCGCGACCTCGGCCGAAGCCGTGGTGTTGTCAATGAAGATGGAGCCCTTCTTCATCGCCTGGAAGGCGCCTTCCGGGCCTGTCGTGACCGAACGCAGATCGTCGTCATTGCCGACGCAGGAAAAGACGAAATCCTTGCCCTCGGCGGCTTGCGCCGGCGTCGCGGCGGAACTGCCGCCATGTTGGGCAACCCACTGTTCGGCTTTCGCGCGGGTGCGGTTGTAGACGGTGACGTCGTGGCCGCCCTTGTTCTTCAGGTGCGCGGCCATGGGATAACCCATGACGCCAAGACCGAGAAATGCCACCGATGCCATTGTCCATCCTTCCGGGAAACAGGATTTGAGTTGGCGAAGCTCTAGGCCCTGTGGCGGATACGTCAAGGTACGCACCGCCCGATCGGCTGGCACAGACCGGCCCGGCAACTCAGCGGTGCAGATGTACTGTGATCCGGCGCTCGATCCATTCGACGCCATGGCGCAGAATCTCGACCATCACCAGATAGACGATGGCGACCCAGACATAGGCCTGGAAATCGAAGGACTTGGCATAGGCGAGCTTTGCGTTCCCCATCAGGTCGTAGACGGTGATGATGGCCACGATCGCCGAGGCCTTGATCATCAGCACCAGTTCATTGCCGTAGGGCCGCAGCGCCACGATGATCGCCTGTGGCAGGACCACCTTGCGCAGTGTCTGCAATTTGTGCAGGCCGAGCGAAGCCGCTCCCTCCCACTGGCCCCTCGGCACACTCTCGATGGCGCCGCGCAGGATCTCGGCCTGATAGGCGGCCGTGTTGAGCGCGAAGGCAAACACGCCGCAGTTGAAGGCCTCACGGAAGAACCACCACAGACCCACCGATTCGAGCTGCACCCGGAACGAACCCAACCCGTAGTAGATCAGATAGACCTGGACCAGCAGCGGCGTGCCGCGGAAGAAATAGACGTAGCAGTAGGCGAGCCCGGACAAAAACCGGTTCCTGGACATACGGCAATAGGTAACGGGCAATGAAAGGATGGCCCCAAGAATCATCGAAATGACCACCAGCGCCAGCGTGGTTCCCAATCCCTGCAGATAGGCTGGCGCGTATCTGGCGAAGAACTCTCCGTTCCAGGCGCCGATCAGATAGGCGATGATACCGAAGCCGAAGGCGATCCAGAAACCAACGAGCAGATAGCCGATGATACGCGCGCGTGGCCAGCCGCGCGCCTGTGGCGGAGGCCGGTCGACATCGATGGCTTGGCTGACGCTCATCGTGCCTCCCTCCGTCCCAGCGAACGCAGGATAAATCCGGTGGCGATCGACGAGAGGATGGCCAGGGCAAGAAAGACCAGCGCCGCGAAACTGTAGAAGAGAAAGGCATGCTTGGTGACGCGTGCCGCAACGCCGGCATTGCGCAAGGTCTCGGCAAGATTGACGACGGAGACCAGGGCCGTATCCTTGAGCAGGCTCAGCCAGCAATTCTCGAGGCCTGGAAAGGCGATGCGCAGCAGCTGCGGCAGGATAACCTTGCGCATTGTCTGCCATTTCGACAACCCAATGGCGTAGCCGCCCTCATACTGGCCCTTGGGAATGGCGCGAAAGGCGGAAAGGAAAACCTCGCTGCTGTAGGACGAGAAGATCAGCGACAGCACGATCATGCCGGCAATGAAGCTGTCGACATCGATCGTCGCCTCCGGCTTGAACAGCCGGATCACATATTGCAGCAGGATGGGCATGCCGAAGAAGAACAGGAAAAGTGTCACCAGTTCCGGCAGGCCGCGAAAGACAGTGGTGTAGATGTTGGCCGCAAGCCGCAGCGATGGTTCTTCGGACTGCTTGGCCCAGGCAACGAAAAAGCCGATGGTCAGGCCGATCGGCAGCGTCGCCAGAGCGAGCGCGATGGTGACCAGGGCGCCATAGGCAATATCGTCACTCCAGCCATCGGGTCCCCAACTGAGCAGTGTCCATATGCTTTGGGCTGGCATTGACGGGTCTTGTCTCCACGATGGTCAGAGATAAGCGAAGGGCGGCGGGGTGTCCCCCGCCGCCCTCGGCATAATGATCAGGACTCGCTGCCGTAGACGTCGAACTTGAAGTACTTATCGTTGATTTCCTTGTACTTTCCATTCTTCCGAATGGCGTCGATGGCGGCATTGAGCTTGTTGACCAGGTCGGTCTCGCCCTTGCGTACGGCAATGCCGGCGCCCGGTCCGAAGATTTCGACCGGTTGCGGCTTCGGCTGACCGAGGATCTTGCAGCAGGCGCCATCAGGCGAATCCAGCCACTGCTGCAGGACCACGATATCGTCCTCGATGGCGTCGAGACGGCCGTTGGCGAGATCGGCCTGTTCCTCGGGGCTGCTCGGATAACCCTTGACCGTGCTGTCGGTGTAGGTCTTCGAGGCATAGTTGAAGTGGGTGGTCGTCGTGGCGACGCCGATCGTCTTGCCGGCGAGATCTTCCTTGGTCACGCCCTTGAGCGTGGAATCCTTCGGCACGGCGATCGCCGACGGCGTGTTGTAGTACTTGTTCGAGAAGTCGACCTTCTCCTTGCGCTCGGGCGTGATCGACATCGAGGCGACGATGGCGTCGAACTTGCCGGCCTGCAGCGCCGGGATGATGCCGTCCCAATCCTGCGCGACGAAGGTGCACTTGACCTTCATCTCATCACAAAGCGCCTTGGCGATGTCGATGTCGAAGCCGACGAGCTGGCCGTCGGAGGTCAGATTGTTGAAGGGCGGGTAGGCGCCCTCGGTGCCGATCCTCAGGGTCTTTTCCTGGGCTTGGGCTACGCCGAGCGTCAGCAGCGCGGCCGATGCGGCGAGCGCGATACGCAGTGCAATACGCATGATAGTCCTCTCTTTATGGTCCCGGCCGTCGTTCCGAAACGGCTCTGTGGGGCGGTGCTTTTGACCGCCCGCTGGGCGCGATACTCCCACTCTTTCCAAGAAAAAAGCAACTGCAAAACCGCGAAAATCGGTAATGACGTTCTGCCGTTACGTTACATCTCAAGCAACGAGGCCGGTCGTGCGCTCGATGAAGTCGACTATCGATTTCGCGTCGTCGAGATCGAACACCGGCAGGCTCCCGTCCGCGACGGCGAAATCGGCGGCGACGGCAACAATATTGGGATCATTTGCCGAAAGCGGCGTCTGGTCCTTGGCGTCCATCCGCCGGGTTTCGATCTTGCGATGCGATTCGCGCTTGTAGCCTTCCACCAGCACGATGTCGCAAGGTGCCAGCCGTGACAGGATGGCATCCAGCGGCGGCTCGTCCTCGCCGCGCAACTCGTGCATCAGCGCCCAGCGATTGCCGGACACGATCGCGACCTCGGTGGCGCCCGCTTGACGATGACGAAAGGAGTCCGCGCCCGGCTTGTCGATGTCGAAATCATGATGGGCATGCTTGATCGTCGAGACCTTCCGGCCGCGGCGCACAAGCTCCGCGACCAACTTCTCGGTCAGTGTTGTCTTGCCGGAGTTCTTCCAGCCGGTGATGCCGAAGACGGGTCTGCTCATGGGCTCATGCTCTGCAACAGGCGTTCCGCTTGGGCAAGGTCGTCAGGCAAATTGATGTTGAAGAATGGATCGATCTGACTTTCCCCGGCTTGCCGGAGCGGAAATTCCACCTCGACGTGACCGTGACGCTCGATGAAGGCGGAGACGCGCCTGTTGTCCTCATCGACCAGGAAACGCCGCAAAGCCTCGCGGCATCCGACCGGCCACAGCGCGAAGGTGGGGTGCTGCCGCCCGGCCGAGCAGGGGACGGCGATCGCACCGGGCTGCTTATCCGCTGCCGCGGTCAGGCGGCAGACAAGCTCCGGCGGCAGGAAAGGCGTATCGCCGGCGGCCGTGACGATTGCCTTGCATGACGTGTAGGCGGCGGCCCATTCGAGGCCGGTCAGGACGCCGGCAAGCGGTCCGGCAAAACCTTCGACAATGTCGGCGAGAACGGGCAGTCCGAAAGCGGAAAACCGTGACGGGTCACCATTGGCGTTCAGCGCCAGGGTTTCGGTCTGCGGAGCCAAACGCGACAGGACCTGGTCGAGCACGCAACCATTGCCGAGCGGCAGCAGGCTCTTGTCGCCGCCGCCCATTCGCCTCGACTGGCCGCCGGCCAGAATGACGCCTGCTATGCCTGACTTCATGTGGCGGAGCCTGTACGCATACGGGCGAAAATCGCAAGCCGCTTCAAGAGGGCGGCTAAATGCCGTCCGGCGCCATTGCCGGGCCGGTGCTCTCGGCGACGATCCTGCGCCGGCCGACAATCCGCTCGCGATAAAGCGCATAAAGGCCCGAGCCGACGACGATGGTGGCGCCGGCGATCATCGGCATATCCGGGAAGTCGCCGAAGACGATGAGGCCAAGCAGGATGGACCAGAGGAGCGCCGTATAACGGAACGGCGCGATGAAGGAGATTTCGCCCGAGCGCATCGCCATGATGATGAACTGGTAGCCGATGAGAACCAGCACCGCCGCCAGCGCCAGTAGCGCCGTGCTTTGGCCTGTCATGGGCGTCCAGCCGCCCATCGGCGACAACAGCACCGCGCCGACGATGGTCATGGCAAATGCGGTGGCGGTCGAGACCAGCATGGTCGGTATGGTTTGAGGGATGCGCTTGGTGGCGAGATCGCGCACGGTGCAGCATGCGACGCTGGCCAGGGCCCAGATAGAATAGCTGCTGAACCCGTCGAAGCCAGGCCGCACAATGACCAGCACGCCGACAAAGCCGGTGGCGATCGCCAGCCAACGACGCCAGCCCACCGTTTCGCCGAAAAACAGCGCGGCGCCCATCGTCACCGCCAGCGGCAGCGCCTGGAGAACGGCAGACACACTGCCGATCGGCAGATGGGCAAGCGCCACCAGGAACGACACCGTGCCGCCGGCTTCGCCAAGCACACGCAGCGCCACCAGCGGCTGCAGCATCCGGCCTAGTTCCGAAAGCGCACCACGCTGCCAGGCGAGCACGCCGACAAAGAGCGACGCAAATGCCCCCCTGATCAGCATGACCTGCGCCATGTTCATTGAATGCGACGAGTATTTGGTGATGGCGTCGTTGAGCGTGAAGCCAACCATCGCCACCATCATGAACAACGCGCCGCGAAGATTAGGTGAAAGGGGCACAATGTCTACCGGTTGCCTAGGCAAGCAAGCCTGTAACAGTCCGCTGCGAAACAGCAATGGCAAACAGCTGTGCCAGCACCAAGTAGTATCATCCCCGGCGTGAATTCAGTCTTGCATCAGGTACGCCCGTTTCGGAAGGCGACCACGCCTCCCGAAAGCCAACCGGCCGCAAGGATGGCTATTTCTTCGGCGTCAGCACCTCGGTGCCGTTACCGTCCTTGCCGGCGATGGTCCACAGGCCATGCAGCGAGCCATCCTCATCGACCTTGTAGACGACGAGGCCGATATCCTTGCCCATGACGTAGCCGGCGGAAAAGGCGTCGTCATTGCGCATGCAGATGCCGTCGGAGGATGAACCGCCGGTCTCCCAATGGATCGTGCAGGTGGTTTCGCTGGTCAGCGTGATCGTCGCCTCGCCGCCATATTTCGAGCCATCGAAATTGGTGCCGGCGACGGTATAGGTGCCGCCGATCGACTGAGCCGCCGCGGGCAGAGCCGTGAAGCCGAGCAACGCAAGACAAAGAATGAGTTTGCGCATGACGTGTTCCCCCAATGAGCGAAGAGCCGCTTTGGGGGCCGAGGCTAGGCCGGAACAAGGCGGTCGTAAATCGGGCAGCGGTTCGCGAACCAGACTTTTTCTGGGATGTGGCGCGAAACACTCACTGCCCCCAAAATGCTCACCGTGCCTTGAGGCTGCCGGCAATGGCGCTGACGAGCGGATCGTATTTCGATTTCAGAGCGGGCGGGTAATCGATCCAGACCGTGCGGATAACGCCATCCCGGCCGAACAGCCGCCGCTCGTAAAAGATCTTTCCATCCTTCAAACCCGACAGCACCGCCCAGTCTTTGCCGGTCTTGCTGTAAGTGACCTCATAGCCGGGCTCCTTGCTTGTCTTCTCTTCGGCGACAAAGCCTTTCGGAGTGTCGTTGTCGACGTTGAAGATGCCCGAACATGTCAGGCTGGCGCCGTCCGCGCTCAGCCACACCTGTCCGTCACCGTTCTCGGGCTCGGGCTGACGATCGTTGAAGATTTCATCGGGAAAGGTGCAGACGGTGCCGAAGCGTTCGTTCACATAGGTAAAAGGTGCGGCCATCGCCGGGACAGCCGTTAGCGCAGCCAAAAACACCAGGGTTACCTGACGACGCTTCATTCGTGCCTCCATGTCCGGAAGCCATCCTGCACCACAATGGCGCAGAAATCAGCCGCCCGTGACGCTCATATGCCTGGAAACGGAGGGTCGGCTGGTGCGGCGGTCGATAACGAAATCATGCCCCTTCGGCTTGCGGCCGATGGCCTCGTCGATCGCGTTGGCGAGAAGGTCATTGCCCTCGGACGCGCGCAACGGCGCGCGCAGGTCGGCTGCATCCTCCTGGCCCAGGCACATGTAGAGTGTGCCCGTGCAGGTCAGCCTGACCCGGTTGCAGCTTTCGCAGAAATTATGCGTCATCGGCGTGATGAAGCCGAGTTTCCCGCCGGTCTCGGCGACATGGACATAACGGGCCGGCCCACCGGTCTTGAAGGGGATATCGCTCAGCGTGAACTGTCGCTCCAGCGAAGCCCGCAGCAGCGACAGCGGCAAATACTGGTCGGTGCGGTCGGCGTCGATCTCACCCATCGGCATGGTCTCGATGACGGTGAGGTCCATGCCGCGGCCATGCGCCCAGCGCATCATGTCGGGGATTTCGGCGTCGTTGAAATCGCGCAGTGCCACCGCGTTGAGCTTGACCTTCAGCCCGGCCGCCTGAGCAGCGTCTATGCCCGCCATCACCTTGTCGAGATGGCCCCAGCGCGTGATCTGGTGAAACTTGTCGGCATTGAGCGTGTCGAGCGAGACATTGATGCGCCTGACGCCGCAATCGACGAGCTCGGCGGCGAAACGCGACAGCTGCGAACCATTGGTGGTGAGCGTCAGTTCCTCCAGCGCGCCGCTGTCGAGGTGGCGCGACAGCTGGCGCACCAGATGCATGATGTTCTTGCGCACCAGGGGCTCACCGCCGGTGAGACGCAACCTTCTGACGCCCTTTTCGATGAAGACGGTGCAGAGCCGGTCCAGTTCCTCCAGCGACAACAGATCCTTCTTGGGCAGGAAGGTCATGTCCTCGGCCATGCAATAGGTGCAACGGAAATCGCAGCGGTCGGTGACCGACACGCGCAGGTAATTGATCGTGCGACCGAAGGGGTCGATCATGTCCATGCTTCAAGCGCTTCCCGTGGCCGTGAGCGGCTTCGTTATATACTGCTATGTGATACGAAGCGGGCGGCCATTCAAGATACCGCTTCTCGATCTTTGGTAACATCCCGGAGCCGACACCAAGTGTCGGTCGTCCCATCGGGCCTTTTCCCATCCGGCGAAGCGGCGTAGGGAGAGGAAAACGATACGGGATCAGATCATATGACCGCGCCAAAGGAACTCAGGGTCTCCAGGGACCGCAAGCTGCTGTCGGTCACCTTTCCCAATCACCAGCCATTCGAATTGCCGGCGGAGCTGTTGCGCGTTGCCTCGCCATCGGCCGAGGTGCAGGGCCATTCGCCCGATCAGCGAGTGACGGTTCCGGGCAAGCGAAACGTGGCCATCCTCAAGATCGAGCCGGTCGGCAACTATGCCGTGCGCATCACCTTCGATGATTTCCATGACACGGGTATCTTCACCTGGAATTACCTGCACACGCTCGGCCATGAGAAGGATCAGCGCTGGAACGCCTACCTGGCGGAACTTGCGGAAAAAGGCCTGAGCCGCGACCGTTGATTTCAGTGTCTGAAGACTCGTCTCAACCGAAGACCTGTCGTCTAATCGTCACGGACATGGCGTAGCGCCGGCAAAGGTTCGGAGGACGCAAGGATGTCGGTCATCACCTCGGTCGAGCAGTTGGAGGCCCTTTACGGCCTGCCTGGCGAAGCCTCGCTGGTCAAGGAACTCGACCATGTCATCCCTGAATACGCAGCCTTCATCGAAGCCTCGCCTTTCGTTGCTCTCGCCACAAGCGGACCGGAGGGGTTGGATTGTTCGCCGCGCGGCGATCTCGCCGGCTTCGTGCGCATCGTCGATCCGAAAACGCTGATGATGCCGGACCGGCGCGGCAACAACCGTGCTGATTCGCTGAGAAACATCATCCGGGATCCGCGCGTCGGGCTGCTGTTCCTGGTGCCAGGCTCCGGCACGACGCTGCGCATCAACGGCCGGGCTCACCTGACCACCGACGCCTCGCTTTGCGCGTCGTTCACCGTCGACGGCAAGCCGGCCCGTTCGGTGACCATCATCGATGTCGATTCGGTCTACTTCCAGTGCGCCCGCGCCATCGTGCGGTCGGAACTCTGGAATCCGGCCAGGCATGTCGACCCGAAATCGCTGCCGACGCCCGGAAAGATCCTCGAAATCACCAGCCGCAGGAACATCGACGGCGAAACCTACGACAAGGAATGGCCGGAGCGGGCAAAGAAGTCGATGTGGTGACAGGCCGAAGGGCGGATTACGCTTCCTTCAGCACCTCGTAGATCTTGCGCATCTGCTCGCCGATCATGTCGCACTGTTCCGGCGTCGACTGGCTCATCGCTTTCTCGATCAGCGCCATATGCACTTTCAGCGCCTGCATCAGCAGCGCTTCGCCGGCTTCGGTCAGGGCAAGCCGCAGGATGCGTTTGTCCTTCTCATCGGCTTCCCGGCGAACAAGGCCGCGTGTTTCGAGTTGCGGCAGCAGCATTGTGATGTTGGAGCGGCCGACGAGCAGCTTGCGGGCAAGATCGTGCTGCGACATGCCGGGATGGCGATAGAGGTTCATCAGCACGTCGAGCTGTGCCGGCTTGAGGTCAAGCGGCGCAAGCTTCACCGCCAGCGTGCGCTCCAGCACATGGCAGGCGCGCGCCACCGCGACCCAGTTGCGAAAACGCGGGTTGTCCCAGGGTAGCTCTTGTTTATTGTTCATCTTTGAACTATTATGTTCATGCTTGAACGTATGGATGGATTCTCACTATGGCATCATTCGGGCTGAAGGTCATCCGAGGCGTGTTTGGTGCGGCCGAACATATCGCGCCACGCATCACCGGGCGCGCAGCGTTCGAATTGTTCTGCCGCACGCCCGGCGCCAGCACGCTGACCGATGGCGAGCGGCGCGCCATCGCCCGCGCGACGGATTTCATGGCTGAAGCGCGCCACCATCGGCTGAAGACCAAGACCGGCTGCGTGATGGTGCATGAATTCCGGCCGGAGCCGGGCAGGGCGCCCGCTGGCACCGTGCTTGTCGTTCACGGCTGGCGTTCGCGCACCGAATATATGCGTGCCTTGATCGAAGGCTATCGCGCGGCCGGCTACCGTGTCGCCTCACTCGACCTGCCGGGCCATGGCCATTCACAGGGCCGGCATCTCAACATGGTCAATGCCGTCGACGCGGTGCGGGTTGCCGGCGAATGGTTCGGCCCGTTTGTCGCCGCGGTCGGGCATTCCTTCGGCGGCGCCGTTGCCGCCAACGCCATCGCCGGCTCCGTCAAGAACGTCCCGCCGCTGGCGGCTGCAAGCCTTGTGCTGATCGCGGCCCCGAGTTCCTTGCCAGCGATCTTTGCCGACTTCAGCCGCATGCTCAATGTCGGCCCCCGCTCGCAGATCGCCATGGCGGATCGTGTCGAACACCTTTCCGGCCGGCCGTTGCACGAATTCACCGGCGACCGGCAGCTCGCCCAGGCGCCCGTGCCGACCCTGGTCATCCATGCGCCTGACGATCGCGAGGTGCCGGCCGAACACGCAAAGCGCTACGCCGGTGCCGGCGGCCATGTGCGGCTTCACTGGGCGGATGGTCTCGGCCATCGCCGCATTCTTGCCGACAAGGGTGTGGTGGAACGCGCCGTTGCGTTCGTCGCTGAACGTCGCGAGCCGTCAGTGCTGCATTGAGCCGAGGTACTCGTTTCATGCATGTCGTTGTCCCAAAACCGCTACGCACTTTTGGGCGACATGCATTGGGCTATTTCTTCTTGTCGCCAGGCTCGACCGGCAGTCCAGCCGCCTTCCAGGCGGTATAGCCGCCAAGAATGTGCTTGACGGGCGACAGGCCCATATCCTGTGCCGTCTTGGTGGCCAGCGCCGAACGCCAGCCGCCGGCGCAGAAGAAGACGAAGCTTTTTCCCGAGGCAAAGAACGGCTTGTGGTAGGGGCTTTCGGGATCGATCCAGAATTCCAGCATGCCGCGCGTGACATGTTGGGCGCCGGGAATCCTGCCGTCGCGTTCAATCTCACGGGGGTCGCGCAGGTCGACGAAGATAGTGCCTTCGTCCTCGAGCAGTCCTGCCGCTTCCTCCGGCGAAACCACTTCGATCTCGGCATTCGCCTCGTCCAGCAGCTCGCGATACCCCTTTTTCACAGGCTAGTCCTCCCCGCCGCGCATTGGCTGGCTGTCTGAATTTCCACCACAATGGCCAGCGTTTGTCACGCCTTCTCGACGCCCGCGAGCGTGTGCCAGGCTGCCATTGCTCCCGCGACCGTCGCCATCAGCGCGGTGCACGAGGCACCGTCGCGCGCCTGGATCGACATGCCGTGCTGTACCGTGGCGAAGAAGGTCGCGGCGGCGCGGGAATCGAAGTCGATTGGCAATTCGCCTTCTGCGACACCTCGCTCGAGGCGTTTCTGCAGGGCGGAATGGTTTTCAGCGCGGCGGCGGCGCAGATCGGCGCAGATGAGACCGCTGGTGGAATCCTGATGCAGCGCGCCAAGCGTGATCAGGCAACCCTGCGGCCGGTCGGCCTGCGAATAGGCCTTCGCGGTGCGGGTCAGAAACAGCTCGATCGCCTCACGCGCCGTCGGCGCCTCCTCGAGAGCCAGCCAGATATCTGGCCCCTCGACGCGCGAATAGAAGTCGGTGGCTTCGAGGAACAGGGCCTCCTTGCTGCCATAGGCGGCGTAAAGGCTGGGCGAATTGATCCCCATGGCCGTCGCCAGGTCACTGATGGACGCCCCCTCGTACCCCTTGACCCAAAACACGTCCATCGCGCGCCGCAGCGCCGCGGTTCGGTCGAAAGTCCGAGGGCGGCCTCTTTCCGACATGGCGTCCTTTTCTGTGTTGATCGATACATAAATGAGTTGACGCGGTTGGGCAAGCCTGCCAGGTATTTATGTGTCGATCATTACATAAATGGAGAAGCCAATGTCTTCCAAGAATTTGAACGGCAAGGCCGCGCTGGTCACGGGCGGCAGCCGCGGCATCGGAGCGGCGATTGCGCGAAGGCTCGCGGCCGATGGCGCCAATGTCGCGCTGACCTACGTTCATGGCGAGGAGCAGGCGCGGTCGGTCGTCGCCGAGATAGAGGCCAGGGGTGGCCACGCCATCGCGCTCAAGGCCGATAACCGCGACGCGGTGGCCATGGAAAAGGCTGTCGACGATACGGCGGCGGCCTTCGGCAGGCTGGATATCCTGGTCAACAGCGCCGGCATCTGGCGTGCGGCCCCCATCGACACGCTGTCGCTTGCCGATTTCGACGAGACAATGTCGGTCAATCTGCGGGCTCCGTTCATCGCCTCGAAAGCCGCGGCACGGCATATGGGCGAGGGCGGCAGGATCATCTCGATCGGCAGCAATCTGGCCGAGCGGGTCACCGATACCAGTCTGGGCGCCTACTCCACCAGCAAGGCGGCGCTGGTCGGCCTGACCAAGGCGCTGGCGCGCGACCTCGGTGCGCGCGGTATCACTGCTAACATCGTTCACCCCGGTTCCACCGACACCGACATGAACCCCGCCGATGGCCCGCATGCCGAACATCAGCGCCGGAAGATGGCGACGCCGCGCTTCGGCAAGGCTGACGACATCGCCGGCATGGTCGCGTGGCTTGCCGGTCCGGAAGGGCGTTTCGTGACTGGTGCCGCGC
Organism: Mesorhizobium sp.; assembly: GCF_017306585.1. GTDB lineage: Bacteria > Pseudomonadota > Alphaproteobacteria > Rhizobiales > Rhizobiaceae > Mesorhizobium. Next base: position 86,573 of record NZ_JAFKIC010000109.1, read on the forward strand.
TGACCATCGATGGCGGCGCCAACGCCTGACATCCCTCAAGTGCTCCGGGCTGGAGCGGAGTCACCGTTCGCTCCGGCCGTAACGATGTTGTGAAACCGTTCTGCAACAGGCTTTCGGAAATTTATGAAAGCTTAACGAAATCGGTATGAATCGGTATAGTCGCGCCTTACATCCGCCATGCGGTGAGCGGGACGGTTTAGCGTGCGGAACGGGAGCCGGTTGCGGCCGGAGCGGGTGATTCATGAAATTCCTCCGAAACAAAGCAACCGCGATGCCGGTGATGGCGATCACGGCAACCCTCGCCCTAGGCGCGCCCCAGGCAGGCGCGCAGGGGCTCTTCGACATGCTGTTCGGCGGCGGCATCAAGCATCAGCCGCAAGGCGAGTTTCCGCCCCCGCCAAAGCATAAGCCAAAGGCGCCGGCCGGCGGCGGTGGCGGCGTAAAGATCAGCAGCCCTTCCTATTACACTTACAAGGCCGACAAGTTGGTGCGTGTCGACTTCTCGGCGCTTTCGGCAGCGCCCCAGCCCGCAACACCGCAGGACGCCGCATTCGTTCCGTCCGCTACCGGGGCGGCTTTCCACGATGCCATCGCGGGCCTGAGCGATTACGAACTCTACGCTGAACCCGATATCGCCAAGGCGTTGATCGCCTATTATTCGGCCAATCCGGACTTCATCTGGGTCAGCGGCACCGGTCTTAACAATCGCGCGCAGGATGCCGTGCGGGTGCTGGGCGAGGCCGCGAGTTACGGCCTGACGCCCGCCGATTACACGGTCGACGTGCCGGCGGCGAGTTCCTCCTCCGCGGACGACGCGGCCAAGCTGAAAGAGCTCGTCCGCTTCGAGATGGCGCTGTCGGCGCGTGTGCTGCGCTACACCCGTGACGCCCAGAGCGGCCGTGTCGATCCCAACCGGATGACCGGTTACTATGATTTTCCGGCGAAGCCCCTGGACATGGCCGGCGTGCTCAAGACGCTGGCGCATACGCAGGAGGTTCGCACCTACCTCGAATCGCGCCATCCCCAGAACGCGGAATACCAGGCGCTGCGCGTCGAACTGGAATCGCTGCAGGCAAGTGCTGAAAACGAGATCGTCGTCGACCCCAAGCTGCTGCTGAAGCCGGGGCAGACCAGCCCCGAATTGCCGAAGCTGCTTTCGCTCATCGCACGCAACCTCGACGACGATATGGGCGGCACCTATGGCGAGATGCTGTCGCGGCTGGTGACCAGCGAGGTCTACGTTCCCGAACTCGTTCCGCTGATCAAGGCGGTCCAGCAGAAGGAAGGCATGAAGGGCGACGGCGTCATCGGTCCGCGCACGGTGGCCTTGCTGGCGGGAACGTCGAAGGCCGACAGGCTGCTGAAGGTGGAGGTTGCGCTGGAGGAACTGCGCTGGCTGCCTTCCGATCTCGGCAGCCCCCGCGTCTTCATCAACCAGCCGGCCTTCACAGCGAGCTACATCGACAATGGCCAGGAGCAGTTGAAGACGCGCGCCGTCATTGGCCGCGTCACCAACCAGACGGCATTCTTCTACGACCAGATCAAGCAGGTCGACTTCCATCCCTACTGGGGCGTGCCGCAGTCGATCATCGTCAATGAGATGCTGCCCAGATTGCGCAGCGATCCCGGCTATCTCGACCGTGCCGGCTACGAGGTGACGGATTCGCGCGGCAAGCGCATTCCCTCGTCGGCGGTCAATTGGGGCGCCTACGGCGCCAACATCCCCTACAATGTGCGCCAGCAGCCGAGCGAGGCCAATGCGCTGGGTGAGCTGAAGATACTGTTCCCCAACAAGCATGCGATCTACATGCACGACACGCCGCAGAAATCCTTCTTCAAGCAGGATATGCGCGCGCTGAGCCACGGCTGCGTGCGCCTGCAGGATCCGCGCGGCATGGCGGCCGCGGTGCTCGGCACGTCGGTCGACTATGTCGCCGAAAAGCTCAAGCACGGACACTCGACCGAGGATGTGACACGCAAGATTCCGGTCTATGTCGCCTACTTCACCGCCTGGCCCGACATGTCCGGCAAGGTCGAGTATTTCAACGACGTCTATGACCGCGACAGCCGGCTGAAGCAGGCGCTCGATGCCACCGAGGCGGTGCGCTCACCGTCGAGCTGATCCTCAACGCTCCGAGATCGGACGCCGGAAGCCGGCGTCCCTTCCGGCGATCAGCCAGTAGACAAACCCCGCAACCACGCCGGCGCCGGCAATGATGCCGATATCGGCCCAGCGCTCCGGGTCCATGTCCCCAGGCGCGCTCGGCCAAAGCAGGAAGAAACCGCCGGCGGCAGCGGCGGCGCCGAAAAACATGTGCAGCAGAAAATTCCGCAGCGCGAAGAGCTCGGCAATCAGCGCGAAGATCAGCGTCTGCAGCGCGGTCACCACGACCGTCAGGAAATAGACGAACATGCCGAGCGGCGGCACCAGCAACACCGCGATCGGCGTGACACCCATGGCGTCGAAATACTCCGGTGCGCCGGGCAGGGAACTGAGCGCGGCATAGATCGCCACCACCGCGATCAGGCCGACCAGCACGGCGACGAGATAGCCGGCAAGCATCATCAGGATGCGCTTCAAAACATGCTTCGCCGTCGCCATGCCCATCCCCCAATGCGGCGCAGTCAACCCCGCCAGTCAGCCATCAAAGACGGTGCGACGCAAGAGGAGGCGTGGCCAGCGCCGCTTTCGTGAGCTCAGGCGCCACCGCACATGTGCTGCGAGTCCGGCAGGGTCCAACTTCCTTTGGCGACCAGGTCGATGGAATAATAGACGCGGCCGCGATCATCGTCCTTTGGGCAATCCCTGGGAATCGAGATCAGGCACATCACCACCGGTTCGCCAACCTTCGAAGCGACCAGTCCGGGCTCGCGGTCGTAGGACACAGCCCCGCCGCCATTGGTGAAGGTGGCGGCGCTGCCCGCATCCGGCGTGGCTGTTTCCAGCGGATCGTCGCCAAGCCGGGCGGTCAAAGTCTTGATATGCGTGGATGCGCATTGGCCGATCGCCGAGGGCAGGGGATCATCCCTGTTGCCAGGATTGCGAGCGGCTGCGTCCAGCGCCTTCTTGCCGATCAGCGCGATGTTGTAGTCCTCTACCCATGACGGCGCAGTGCCATAGGTCTGCAAGGCGTTGTTGAGCGCGCTGACGATGCAGGCCGTATCGCTGTTGCAGGCGTTGCGATCGGCGATCAGCCCGCGCGCGATCTTGTGCTTGTCGCCGCCGAAGGCCGGCTCGAACCCCTTGTAGGCCTTGGCGACCAACAGATCGATAGCCGACAATTGCGGGTCGGCGCAGATCGCCTTCTCCGCCGGCAGGCTTGCCTTGGCGCAGTCGAAGGACGGCCCATTGGCCAGCGCAGGGGAAACGGCAAGAAAGCCGCCGGTCAGAAGGACGGCGAGGGCGAGCAAGACATTTGTTCGAACGGAAAATCGCATGCATGCCCCCAAGCCAACAGGATTGCCCAAAGCGCGGCCCGCGCCGACGGACATATCATGCTCGAAGAATGGACATTTTTAGGCGAGCCCGTTTGTCAGGCAAGCCGAAAGGGCCTCCTGCGAGAACCGCAAGCGCGGCGTTGCGATCTTTATTTCGTTTCGCCCGTTACGGGATCGTAGGTGACTTCGACCTTCGCCTTGTCCGAGGTGTAATAGGTGACGGTATAGGCGCCGTTGTCCCAGTCGACTTCCTTCACATAACGGAAGCCGTCGCGCTGCTCGACCTTGGCGATGATCTCCGACAGTTTCTTGGCATTGGGCGGCGGCAGCGGCGCATCATCGGCCGCAAGAACCGGGCCGGCCGCCAGCAACGATGCCGCGCACGCGACGAGAACCAATCTGGACATGGATTTTCCCTCATACTTGAACGCTGGGAAACGCTCGAACCTGGCTGTTTGTTCCCGCCACGAGGCCAGCCGGATGCCCCCAAAAAGGGCCATGCGTTCCAATTCCGGATGCGCTAATATATTGGCGGGGATTGTGGGGACCAGTACCGGAAATGAGACGTCTTCTGTTCGTCGGCGGCAGCCCCGAGCCGGGCGGCTTGCAGATTCACACCGCCGATGTGATGCAGGCTATTGCCGCACTCGGACATTGCGTGGCGATGGTCAGTCCGGAAAGAGACCATTTCGCGAAAATCACTCCCCGTGACAAAATACCATTCAGCAGGATCAGGCATCTCTCGGTCGGCCGGTTCCACAAACGGCCCCTCCTGAATGCTCCGATGAGAGCTTTCGCGTTGGCATCCGCGCTGATCCGGCACAAAGGCTACGATGTCGTTTTCTGTCGGGGCAGGTTTGCCGAAACCCCCGGCATGGACATGCTTCTGGCACGGGCCTTTGGCAGGACGGTCTATACGATTGAACACTCGCCATCGGCGGCGGAATGGCCATTCCTGATGTCGAAGCGCCGGTATGGGCGCGTCATGGGCCGATGCCTGCGCCGGGTCATCACCGTCTCCGCCGAGATCGCGGAAATCGCGGCGCGCGAGTTTCAGATATCCGCCGACAAGCTGTGCATCTGCCGCAACTGGGTCGACCCGGGATTTCACCCTGTCTCCGAGGACCGCAGACGCCTGGCTCGCCAGCGGCTGGGTCTGCCGCAGGATTCGACGGTCATCGGATATCTCGGCCGCTTGAGCGCGGACAAGCGCGTCGATGTTCTCATCGAGGCCTTTCGGCAACATCTCGCTCGGCAAGAGCAATCCAGTTCCGTGCTCATGATTGCCGGAGAGGGCTCGTCCAGGGCCGCTCTGCAGGAACAGGCGCGGCTGGCCGGGATAGATCATCAGGTCCGGTTTGTCGGCTGGCAGACAGATCCACGCGATGTTCTTGAGTTGCTCGATCTGTTTGTCCTCCCGAGCCTGGTGGAGGGATTTCCACTCGCACTCATGGAAGCCATGTCGAGCGGGCTGGCCTGCCTGGCTCATCCGATGTCGAGCACCGGCGAATTGATCGAAAGCGGTCGGAACGGCATTCTTGTCGACATGTCGGGCCCGGAACTGCTGGCCGACGAATTGACCAAGCTTCAGGATGCCGGCCGGAGCCATTGGATGGCGATGGGCCAAGCCGCGGCCGGCACGATCGGCCAGTGTTTCTCCCGCGACATCAGGCTGCACGCGGTGCTGGGCGCCCTCGACATCGCCCTGGACGTCGCGGATGTGCCGCCGCCGTATAATCGTGCAATGGAGTATCAGGCTGGAAAGGCCAAACCGCGTGGCAAGCCGCTGTCTTCATCCACCGAGGGGATGGTGGGCGATGCAGGGATTGAACCTGCGACCCCACCCGTGTGAAGGGTGTGCTCTCCCGCTGAGCTAATCGCCCGCTCGTTGCCCGAAGGCCAAGCGAGCCGCGATATAAGGGAGGCGTGCCGGTTAAGTCAAGGCGCTGTTTGGCGTTCTTATGACGATCGGATTGCCATCATTTCGGGCCGCTTCGGACAGTCTGCCAGGCACTGTCGTTCAATGCCCGGCAGCCGCAATCAGCCTTTGCGCCAGATCCGGCGTCAGTTCATCGAAATGCGAGATCACGACCGACGGCTCGAATTCGCGCACATGACGGTCTGTGTAACCGAAATCGACCGCCACGACAGGTATGCCGGCGGCCTTGGCGGTGTCGATGTCGGTTTGCGAATCGCCGACCATCAGCGCACGGTGCGGATCGCCGCCGGCCCGCCTGATCGTTTCGATCAAATGGCGCGGATCGGGCTTGCGGAAGGCGAACGTGTCCTGTCCGGCGATGGCCGCGAAATGCCTCGTCAGGCCGAGCGCCTCGATCAGCGCCAGCGAATTGGCTTCATATTTGTTGGTGCAGATGGCCAGGAGATAGCCGGCCTTTTCGAAGCGATCTATCGCCTCGATAACACCGGGGTAGGGGCGTGATTTGCCCGGAATATTGTCGGTGTAGTGATCAAGGAACAGCTGCAGCAGCCGGTCGTGTTCGGCGACATCCAGCGAGCGTTGCTGGGCGGCGTGCGCCCGCTCGATCATGACGCGGCCGCCATGGCCGACGAAGCGCTTGAAGCCGGCTTCGTCGACAGCCGCGAGTTCGCTGGCGGCAAGGCTGTGATTGAGGCTGTCGAGCAAATCGGGCGCCGTGTCGATCAGCGTTCCATCAAGGTCGAACACGATGATTGGGCGGGTCATGATCCATCCTGTGGAGAATTGTACGCTAGTCACGCGATAGCGGCTGCGGCTCGTCTAGGCAAGCGCGCCCGGGCGGCCGGGCAAGGGCCTTGACCCCGGTGAAAGGCTTCGACCACGGTCAAAAGCTTTGACCCGGCCGGCAAAAATGCTAGGAGCCCAAACCACAAGGTCTCCGGGGCGGTACACCAGCATGGATGCAAGGCAGTTGAAGGTCGAGGCCGCGCGCGCCGCCCTTGCTCATGTCACCGATGGCATGCGGCTCGGCATCGGCACCGGCACCACCGCCGAGGAGTTCGTGCGGCTGCTGGCCGACAAGGTCGCGACCGGCATGACCATAACAGGCGTGCCGACCTCGGAACGCACCGCCTCGCTCTGCCGCGAACTTGGCGTGCCGCTGTCGACATTGGAAGAAACCCCGGAGCTCGATCTCACCGTCGACGGCGCCGACGAGGTCGATCCGGAACTGACCTTGATCAAGGGCGGCGGTGGCGCGCTGCTGCGCGAGAAGATCGTGGCGGCGGCCTCGCAGCGCATGATCGTCATCGCCGACCGCTCCAAAATGGTCGAGACGCTCGGCCGCTTTCCACTTCCCATCGAAGTCAACCAGTTCGGCCTGCGTGCAACCGAGATCGCCGTCGCCGTGGCGGCGGCAAAACTCGGCCTAGCCGGCCCGGTGACATTGAGGATGACGGGAGGCCAGCCTTTTGTTACAGACGGCGGCCATTTTATCCTCGATGCATCTTTTGGCCGCATTCCGGATACAAGAGCGCTTTCGAATGCTCTCCACGCAATTCCAGGCGTGGTTGAGCATGGTCTTTTCATCGGGCTGGCGTCAGTGGCCATCATCGCCGGCGGCGACGGTATCCAGACCGTCCATGCCGCCCGAAAACCAGGGAGTTCTACCGACCATGATGTTGCATAACCGGGTTCGCAGCCTTTGCGCCGTTCTGGCCGCTTCGGCTGTTTTCGCCTTCTCCTCACCGGCGTTTTCGCAGGACGTAACGGAATCGCATCTGAAGGCTGCCCGGGCGGCGGTCGCGGCGATCCACGCGACCGACCCGTTCGACAACATCCTGCCACAAGCGGCGGCCGCGCTTGAATCGCAGCTCATCCAGAAGAATCCCGACATGCAGGAACTGATCGGCAAGACGATCAGCGAGAAGGCTCTTGGGTTGGCCTCGCGCCGTGCCGATCTCGAAAAGGAAGCCGCTCTCGCCTATGCGAAAGTATTTTCCGAGAAGGAGCTCAATGACATCGCCGCCTTCTACAGTTCCGATGCCGGCAAGAAGCTGCTCGACAACGGCCCGACCGTGACCCGTGAATTGGTCAAGGCCGCCGATATCTGGCAGAACGGTGTTGGACGCGATCTCGCCCAGCAGGTTGGCGAGACACTGGCCGCGGCTGCCAAGGCATCAGCCCCCGCCACGCCGGCGCCCGCCGATGGGGCGGCCCCGGCCGACAATGCGGCTCCTGCCGATGGTGCCGCGCCGGCCGACGGGTCGGCTCCCGCCGACAATTCGGCGAACTG
>NZ_JAFKIC010000060.1 GCF_017306585.1 Mesorhizobium sp.
ACCACCGCCCAGTCGCCATCCTCGAGATAGGTGATCGAATTGGTGAACGGCGCCAGCGCGATGGCGTCCGAGCCCAAAAACATCTCGCCGTCGCCATGGCCGACGGCCAGCGGCGGGCCGTTGCGGGCGCCGACGATCAGGTCCTCGTCGCCCTTGAACATGATGGCCAGCGCAAAGGCGCCCGAGAGCCGCTTCAGCGCATCGTGCGCGGCTTCGACCGGCTTCAGCCCCCTGGCCAGTTCGCGCGCCACCAGATGAGCGACGACCTCGGTGTCGGTCTGCGAGGAGAACGCATAGCCGTCGCGGGTCAATTCATCGCGCAGTTCGGCGAAATTCTCGATGATGCCGTTGTGGACGATGGCGACGCCGTCGGAGAAATGCGGATGGGCATTGGTCTCGTTGGGCACGCCATGCGTTGCCCAGCGCGTGTGGCCGATGCCGATCGTGCCGTCGAGCGGGTCTTCCCTGAGCCGCCGTTCGAGGTTGATGAGCTTGCCTTCCGCGCGGCGGCGGCCGAGCGCGCCCTTCTCGATGGTGGCAACACCGGCCGAATCATAGCCGCGGTATTCAAGCCGCTTCAGTGTAGAGAGGATAAGCGGAGTAACCTGCGAATGGCTGACGATCCCGACGATGCCGCACATGGCCCTGCCCCCGTAACCTGCAGAATTTCAGCCCTATTGGGCACAGGAGCCATGTTATCCCGACCCCATAACGCGTTGATCGTTCATTTGAAGGAGCCCATGGACTTAATCGACACGTGAACTGTCATGCATGAATGCACCAAGAGGCTGCGAATCCAGCGGCCGAGCTTGCGTGGAGACGCCTGAACGAACAGTTCGTTCGAATGATGCGCTTGCCTCAACCGAGGCGCATTTTTGACTCAGCCGGCAATCAAAACACACCCAACAGCCGGTTAGGCCCGGCCGCCTGATGCCCCCCTCCAAGAGGCTGTCGGGCCGCCCGATTTCCGGGAGGCTACAAGCGAAGCCCTCCGGACCGCATGGCGTGCATGCCGGCGAGTGAACAGCACCGAGCGCACGCAACACGCAGAAAGCCCATCCCGGCATAGACCGGAAGAGGTTGACGGAGGCGATGGACGAACACCGAATTTCAGCTTCTCACCTGCAGTTCTCGACGGCTTCTGGCCGTCGCAGCGCTGAAATCGCCGCCGTCCGGTATCGTCTGATTGCACGAAGACGCCGAACCGGCCTGCCGATACAAAAGGGAAGCTTAATCCTCGCCTTGCCCGATCCAAGCATGCTGAAGGGGGATGTAGGGCATGAGGTTCAGAGATCTGATCAGGCGTGCCGACAACACAGAGAAGTCATTCGAGGACCTCGAAGCCGACTTGGCGGACGCCGTCGAGGAATGCCTTGGTCTGTATGAGATGTCGGCGCAGGCACGAGATGCTGTCGCGGGCGAGACGCCCATGCAGGAGGACAATGGCGAACAGGGGAGCAGCACGCAAACAGAAGACGACGCCGGTATTGCGGAACCAGCGCGGCGGCTGACCACGCATACGCAGAGCCGAATGGCTGCCTTGAGTTCCTTTGACGGGCTGTTTCGCGATGCCAAGCTCCATTTCGAGGAGATCAACGCGAAACTGTCGGAGATCGCGAGCACGCATCACCTGACCCGCGAATTGTTCCATATTCTTCACGCCGACATCCTCCGGGCCAACGAACTGGAATTGGCAAATCTGAACCTGACCGCGGACCAAAGGGCCCTGTCGGACAAGCTCAATGATCTCAACCGAAGGCAGCATGAGCGGGAAGCCGTCGTGGCGGCCTTGCAGCAGCGCGAGGCCAGTCTGGTTCAAGACAGCGAGGCGCTTCGCGGCGCATTGGCCGGGGCAAGGCTGGAACTCGTGGAGGCCGTGAACGCGAACGCAAAAACCGAAGCGGAATTTGGAGACCTCACCAACGCACTTGCGGCTGCAACCGTCGAGGCCGACAGACGCGCGCGCGAAAACAAACAGCTGCGGGAAAAGAATGTCAGCCTGTCGATCGACCTGGAAAAGGCGCTGAAGCGGGAAGACGAGGCGCGGCACAGGCTCGACGGGTTTTCCACGATCCATGCCAACGAAGCGGCACGAAATTCCGAATTGCTGGCTGCGCTCGGCAAGAGCGAAAAGGAAGCGACACGGCTCCACACGTCGCTCGAGGTCGCCCAGGCGAAACTGTCCGAGGTGATGGAGGCCGCCCGTATCATGGAGGCGGAGAAGAACGCCGAGATAGAACGATCCCGTGCCGAGCTTCGAGGATCGCGTTCCGAGGTCCAGAACCTCCATTCACGGCTGGAATTCGCATCAAACGCAAGCAGCGAGGCCTCGAACGAGCTCGCCAGGCTCAGACTTCAATGGAGCGAGGCGGTGGCGGAGAAGCAGGTCGCGGATGAAGGGTTGGCTGCCCTCACCAAGGAGGCTGAAGCCGACAAGCTGAATCTTTCGAAGATAACCGCCAATTTTTCACAACTTTCCCTGCAGCAGGCGTCCGACCAGATACAGCCCGATATACGCCGGCAGGAATGCGAAGACCTGCGGGCCGAAATTGCATTGGTCAACGCCCGGATCCGGGAACTCCTGCCGCTTGAAAGGCTCCATGCGGCGACAAACTCGGCGAACGGCTTGCCGGACAAGAGCGATGATGCCGCCAAGGTTCCCGTTGCGGCGGAGCGAACAGCGCGCTCCATGCGCCGCGTTCGTCGGAGAGCGCTCACCGCATCATAAGAGGAAGAGGCGCCTCTATTGGCGACCTGCTTCCGGCAAGCCGTCACATCACTGGCGGAAAGCCCTCGACATCTGATCCGTGAGGGGTTTCAGCAGATAGGACCAGACGCTGCGCTCGTCCGTGCTGATGTGAACTTCTGCCGGCATGCCAGCTTTCAGCACCTTGGCATCGGTCAGGCAAGCCGCCTTGTTCTCGACATTGATGCGAGCCGAGTAATAGGAGAGCTGGCGTTGTGGATCCTTGATAAGGTCCGCCGAGATGCGCTTGACCGACCCCTGGCAGGCAGGCGTGGTGCCGGCGTCGAAAGCCGGAAACCGGATCGAGACCCGCTGACCCGGACGAATGTCATCTATGCGTGATGGGGGTATCAGCGCATCGACGACGAGATTGTCCGTATCAGGAACAATCATCATCAGGACCTCGCCGGGGGCGATCACGCCGCCGATCGTGTGGATGGAGGATTCCTGCACCGTTCCGGATTGCGGAGCGCGGATGGTGGTTTTGCTCAACTCGTCTTGCGCCACAACCTTGCGCTCGTCGAGTTCGGTCTGCTTGGCTTCCGTTTCGCGCAGATCACTCGTTACCTCGCTGCGCTTTTGTTCGTCGAGCTGAAGAATTTGCAGCTCGGTCTCGCTGACACGGGCCTGCGCCTCCGCGACCGCCGCCGCCAGGCGTCCGGACTCTCCGTGGGCCCGGGTAGCATCCAGCCGGATGTTGCTCAGCCTCTCCTTGGACACCAGCTTCTTGGAATAAAGCGCCTGGACATCGGCAAGATCCCCGTCCAGCAGGACCACGGACTGGTCCTCCGCGGTCTGCTGCGCCTTGAGGCCTTCGATCTGACGTTCGAGTTGCTTCGAGCGGCTTTCCAACTGTGCCTTCTGCCCCGTCAATGCCGCTGCGCGGGTTTCGAACAGCGCGCGCTCGCCGTTGACGAGCGCGGCCAGGCCCGGGTCATCCATCCGCGTCTGGAGGCTGGCTGGAAGCTGCATCTCCGCCAAACCTTGCCGCTCGGCTTCCAGCCGCGCAAGACGAACGGTCGTGCGATCAAGATCCTGGCTGATTATTTGCAGGTTGGCCCGCGTCAGCGTGTCGTCCAGCCTCGCCACCACGTCGCCAGCCCGCACATGGTCGCCATCCTGCGCGAAGATGCCGCCGATCGTGCCGCCGGTCAGATGCTGGACTTTCTTAATGCTGCTTTCGACCACCACGGTGGCAGGCGCAATCACCGCCCCGGCGATCTTGGTCAAACCGAGCCAAAGCCCGCCGCCGGCAATCAACATAGCCGTAACCGCCACGCCCAGGATCAGGTTGGCCCTGATATCGTCCCGCGCGTCGGGGGAATTCGCCCCGGCCCGACGGCTCCCATTGTCGAGCGGAACATATGAAACCATCGTGGCGTCAGACATGGAACTGCACCTCATGCATGACCGCTCACCCCTTTCTGCATCGGGACAACCGCCGCCCGTTCAGCAGGCGAAGGGAAGGGCCTGACAACGTTAGCCAGGACCTCTTCGCGCGAGCCAAAGGAGTGAAGCATCCCGTTCGACATCACGAGCACCTTGTCGATGTTGGTGAGGGCAGAAGGACGGTGCGCGACAACGACGGCGATGCCTCCGCGCTGGCGCACCCCCAGGATCGCGCCGGCCAGGGCCGCATCGCCATCGACGTCCAGGTTCGAATTCGGCTCGTCGAGGACGACAAGAAACGGGTCGCCGTAAAGTGCCCTGGCAAGGCCAACGAGTTGCCTCTGTCCGGCCGACAAGGCTGCCCCTCCCTCGCCCACGCGGGTCTGAAAACCATTCGGCAATCGCATGATCATCTTGTCGACGCCGGCGGCCTTGGCAGCCGCCAGCACGCCCTTGGCGTCGCCCTTGCCGCCAAATCGCGAAATGTTATCGGCGACCGTTCCATCAAACAGTTCGACGTCCTGCGGCAGGTAGCCGATATGGGCGCCGAGCTGTTCCTGGCCCCATTGGTCGAGCGAGGCTTCGTCCAGCCTCACCGTTCCGCGCAGCGGCTGCCAGACGCCCACCAGCGCGCGCACAAGTGTCGTCTTGCCGGAACCGCTCGGGCCGACAATCGCCATTCCCGCCCCCCCGGAAAGGCGGAAGCTGACATTGGCCACGGTCGGCTTTTGCTGGCCCGGCGGAGCTATCGTCAGTTCCTCGACCGTGAGCATTGCCCGCGGGCGCGGCAGTTCCATGGGTTCGTCCTGGCCATCGAAAGCGGCCAGCACTGCTGCCAGTTGGGAATAGCTTTGCCGGAACGCCGCGAACCCCCGCCAGTTTGCGATCGCCGCGTCAACCGGAGCCAACGATCGGCCCAGCAATATGGAGGATGCTATGATCACGCCTGGCGACGCTTCGCCCCCGATCACGAGATAGGCGCCCAGCCCCAGAACGCAGGACTGCAAGGCCATCCGCAGCGCCCTCGAAAACGCACCCGTGGCGCCGACAATGTCGGAAAGCCGCTCCTGGTGCGTCAGATATGCATGATTGATCTCGCTCCAGCGGCGGGCAAGCCGCCCGGAAAGGCCCATCGCGCGCACGACCTCTGCGTTGCGGCGGCCGGAATCGGCGAGATTGCGTTGCGACACCAGCGTCTCGGACGCACGCGCCGCGGATGTGCGGCCAAGGACTTCCGCGATCACCGTGAGCAGGACGACAATAATCGCGCCGCTTGTCGCCAGCAGGCCGAGCGCGGGATGCAGGAAATAGATGACCAGCAGATAGAACGGGATCCACGGCGCGTCGAAGATGACGGTCGGGCCCAATCCTGAAAGGAAGCCCCGCAACTGATCCAGATCACGGAGCGGCTGTATCCGGTTCGCATCCTGCCCGCCGATGAGCGGCAAGGACAGCGAGAGGCCAAAGACCCTTTGCTGCAAGCTTCTATGGAGACGATTGCCAATGCGAACCAGGAGACGAAGCCGCACGAAATCCAGCAACCCATAAACCGCGTAGAGGCCCAGCATCCCGATCGTGAAACCGACAAGGGTCGGCACGCTCTGCGAAGGCAGAACGCGATCGTAGATCTGCAGCATGTAGACGGAGCCGGTCAGGGCGAGAACGTTGATGACCGCCGAGAACACCCCAACGCCAACCAATCCCGGCGCGGAGCCAAGCATGGCGGCACGCAGATCAGGCGAATGTCTCGCTCCGGAGGTCATGGCCGACGCCCTCCGGCAAGAAACCGTCGCGTCGGCTCACTGGCTCCAACAGCCATGGCCAAATTTTGGGTTTTCAGGAGCGTACCCTCTTAGCTTTCTAATATTACGCCCCACTAACATACGTGCCTTCTGGCAAAATGTAGCAAAATCGTGGCGCCGCTCCGAGAAAGCCGGAATCAGCGCGACAAAATCAGGGGAAAACGGTGGGACCGCTCTCGTTGTCGAGTGGTTCGAGGGGAGTAGGGCCGACGCTGCACGGTCCTTCGCGGGAGTGATTCGCCCCTAGAGCAGGTCACCGGATTCCGCCTCCCGGCAGTTTCGCGAAGCCATCGGAGTGCGTATCTCTTTCAGCGCTTCTTCGCGACAACCAGGAAATGCTGTGCCAGTCGACCGGAGACGCGAAGGGATCGCGACGCCTTCTCAAAGGGTCCCATCAAAGCTTCACAGAGCCGAGGCAACAGATTCCCGGGCCTGGGCAGATAGCCGTAGGGTATCACGGTCTCGACGACGAATCCCGACGCCGCCAGGAGTTCGCTAAACCTCGCTTCGCTGAGCGTGTTGCGGATCGTGCGGCCAAACAACCGGTTGAGCAGCCGGCAGACGAGACCGATGGGCGAGGTCGCACTCATATGAACGTTGCACACGAGTCTGCCTTCGGCCTTCAGCTGATGATTAATCGCCCTCAGCGCGTCTCGCTTCAGCCGATCCTCGGCGTTCAGAAAGAAACGAAATGCCGTCACGACGTCGAAGGTTTCGTCGAGCGGCTCGGTTGTCATGTCGATGTGTCGAAGTCTCACATTGTCCGGAACCTGGGCGCAGGCAAGCATGGATCTGGAAACATCGACACCGACCACTTCGCCGAAGAGCCCAGCGGCGATGTTGGTGATACGTAAGCGCCACGCCGCTCCCCTCGTGCGGCGCATGAGGTTAATGTGGCAAGAGTCCGCCGATCGTTAGAGACGGAGGGTCCAAGTGGGAGCAGACGGCAAAATGGACGTCCATTTGGACATCCCGACGACTGGCTACGCGGGTCGGCT
>NZ_JAFKIC010000061.1 GCF_017306585.1 Mesorhizobium sp.
GGCGCCCAAGGTCGCCCTCGTGGCCGTCGCACGAAAGATCCTGACCATCCTCAGCGCAATGATCCGAAACGACAAACCTTGGAATCCAAAACCATCCTGACAAACACAGTTGCTCATCCGTCTCGGCGCTACGCGCCGATCCACCTTCTCCCACAAGGGGCAAGGCTGGCGCTACACCAGCCCGCGCTTCACCATCATCGCTTCGGGCGATGGCATCTTGCCGCGAAATGCCGTGTAAAGTTCTTCCGGGTCCTTCGACCCGCCGGCGGCGTAGATGTTCTTTCTCAGCCGCTCGGCCAGAGCCGGGTTGAAGGGGTCGCCGGTTTCCTCGAAGGCGGCGAAGGCGTCTGCATCGAGCACTTCGGACCACATGTAGGAATAGTAGCCGGCTGAATAGCCTTCACCCGAGAAGACATGGCCGAAATGCGGCGTGCGGTGGCGCATGGCGATGGTGTCGGGCATGTTCAGCTTCTCAAGTGTCTCGGCCTCGAAGCGAAGCGGCGCTTCCGGCGCATCCGGGCGGGCGTGATAGGCCATGTCGATGAGCGCCGAAGCGGTGAATTCGACGGTGGCGAAGCCGGCGCCGAACGTGCGCGTCGCCAGCATCTTGTCGAGCAGCGCCTTGGGCATCGGCTTGCCGGTCTTGACATGCAGTGCGTGCTTTTCCAGCACTGCCGGCACGGTCAGCCAGTGTTCGTAAAGCTGCGAGGGCAGTTCGACGAAATCGCGGCTGACCGAGGTGCCGGAAACCGATGGCCAGGTGACGTCGGTCAGCATTCCGTGCAGCGCATGGCCGAATTCGTGGAACAGGGTCTTTGCTTCATCGACAGACAGAAGCGCCGCTTCGCCGGCTGGCGGCTTGGCGAAGTTCATGATGTTGTAGATCACCGGCCTGGAGCCGTGACCAAGCTTGTAACCGGACTTCAGCGCGCTCATCCAGGCGCCGGAGCGTTTGGAGGGCCGCGCGAAATAGTCGGCCAGGAACAAGCCGCGCTCGCTGCCGTCGGCATTTCGGACCACGAAGACGCGCGCGTCCGGATGCCAGGCGGCGATACCCTTCTTTTCCTCGAAGGTGATGCCGAACAGGCGGGTCGCCACGTCGAAGCAGGCGTCGATGACGCGGTCGAGCTGCAGATAGGGCTTCAGTTCCGCCTCATCGAAGGCGAATTTTTCCGCGCGAAGTTTCTCCTGGTAGAAGCGCCAGTCCCAGGCGGCGAACTTCTCGTTGCTGCCGGCCTCGGCGGCCAACCGTTCCAGCTCCTTCTGGTCGGCGGCGGCTTTCTCCAGCGCCTTTTCCCAGACCGGATCGAGCAGGGCGTGCACCGCCTTCGGCGTCTTGGCCATTGTGTCGTCGAGCTTGAGCGCGGCAAAGGACGCATAACCCAGAAGCTTCGCCTTTTCGGCCCGCAGCCTCAGTGTGTCGCGCACAACGCTCGTATTGTCGGTGGCGCCGCCATTCTGGCCGCGCATGGTGAAGGCCCGGAAGGCGACCTCGCGCAGGTCGCGGCGTTCCGAGAACGTCGTGAACGGCTCATAGATCGAGCGTGACAGGGTGACGGCGTAGCGGCCCTTCTGGCCGCGCATCTCCGCCGCTTCGGCCATCGCGCTCTTCAGGAAGTCCGGCAAGCCGGCAAGATCTGCCTCATCGAGGAACAGCGCCCAGTCGCGTTCGTCTGCCAGCACGTTCTGGCCGAACGTGGTCCCAAGCGAGGAGAGTTCCTCGCTGATGGCGGCCAGCCGCTTCTTGCCGTCGGCATCGAGCCTGGCGCCGGAACGGACGAAGCCTTTCCAGGTCTTTTCCAAAACGCGCAGCGTCTCTGCGTCGAGGTTCAGGCTTTCGCGGCGTTGGTAGAGATCGTCGATGCGGGCAAACAGCCTCTCGTTCATCGAGATCGCCGAGAAGTGCCTCGACATCTTCGGCGCGATGTCGCGTTCGAGCGCCTGGATCGTGTCGTTGGTGTGGGCGCCGGCGCGGCACCAGAAGATCGACGAGACATGATCGAGCGCCTCGCCGCCAAGTTCCAGTGCCGCAAGCGTGTTCTCGATGGTCGGCGCATCCTTGTTGCCGGCGATCGATTCGATCTCGGCTTCGTGCGCCTTCAGCGCGGCGTCGAAGACGGGAGAAAAATCGCTGTCGCCGATGCCGGCGAAATCGGGCAGGCCGAGCGGCCCTTGCCATGCGGTCAACGGATGGGCGGCGAGATCGACGGCTTTCGTGGAGGACATTGAGGGTCTTTCGCTGGCGTCAAGGGAAGGGTGTCACCGATGTAGGGCGCGGCCGGTTTACCCGCAATATGGCAGGTGGTCCGCCTCAGAAATCGTCGCAGTTTTCGGCGATCGCGGCTTGCGAACTGGCGGTGATGTGGTTGTCGGCCACCGCGAAGGTTTCCTGCATCAGTATGTCGTTGCCGGGAAAATCGTAGCAGGCGATGACCGTGGTGACGCCACCTTCGCTTTTGGCGATACGGTGGCGGATCTGCGCGCCGGCGACCGCGCCTTTCCATTCGTCCAGCGAGGCGATGAATTCCTGCTTGCTCTGCATGACCCCGAGGTCGTCGAGCTTGATGCGGACGTCGTCGGCGAGCAGGTCGGCAAGTTCGGTGCGGTCGGCGACCAGCAGCGCCGAATACCAGCGGCTGATAAGGGCGCTGTCATCGGCGCGCGCGACAACGATGGCCGTCAGCAACGCTGCCGTCGCGAAGAAGACCGGCCGGATGTTCGTCGCCTGGCGCAGCGTGGCGTTCATTCCAGCACCGGCCGCTCGAAATCGCCGGTATCCTTGTTCATCACCCAGAGTTCGCCGGTCGAAATGTCGAACCATGCGCCGTGCAGGGACAGCCGTCCCTTGCCTTCCAGGATCGACACGCAGGGAAAGGTCCTGAGATTGGCGAGGGAATAACGGATCGAGATACGCTCCAGGGCGGTCTGCCGCTCCGTCGCCGTCATCATCGTGCTGGCAGCCACGGTCTCGGCGGCCGGCGCGATCAGGCTCATCCACTTGCCGATGAAATCGCCGGGCGACAGCGGCGCGGACGTGGTGTCGAGCGCGGCGCGGATGCCGCCGCAGCGGCCATGGCCCATGACCACGATGTTCTTGACCTTGAGGCTCTGCACGGCGAATTCTAGCGCGGCAGAGGTCGAATGGAACTCGCCGTCCGGTTCGTAGGGCGGCACCAGATTAGCCACATTGCGCACCACGAAGAGTTCGCCTGGGCCGGCGTCGAAGATCGCCTCCGGGGCGGAGCGCGAATCGCAGCAGGCGACGATCATGGTCTCCGGCGACTGGCCCTCGCGCGCCAGGTCGCGGTAGCGTCCGCTCTCGGCGAGATAGCGGCCGTTCATGAAGTTGCGATAGCCGGCAAGGAGGTGTTCGGGAAGGTGTGGCATGGGCGGCTAAGGCCTTTCCGGGGTTGGAGGCGGCAGCTCGTTGCGGTCGAGAAAAGGCTCTAACGGCAAAACCCCGTTACGAGCAATGCAGAATTGCGGGGGCTAGTCATAAATAGCCTTCCAGGGTGCATGGCTCGCTGATGCAGCAGGCTCGATCCAGTATCAGGATCTCAAGCGTAGCAATGCTGCTTCAGCTTCCTCATGCACAGCCTCCGCCTTGTTTTCGGGGCTCGGGTTGACCGTAAGTCTCCTCAGATCGCTCTCCAGAGCCCTCAGCGTTTCGATTGGCAAAGCGCTGACAATCCCCACGAGGCAGGAATATTTGAACGTGGGATCGTCTCCTCGAAGTACGCGGAGAATCGGGTCGACAACTGGCTCTCCAAGCGTCGAGAGAAAACGTGCCAGAGGGCCAGCGACGGGCCAGTTGCCGTCTGCCGTCCATTCCATCAATTCGTCAAGTATTGGCGCGATGGCAGGATAACCGGCCTCTTGAATGGCAATGATAGCGTCCAGGTCATGCTTGTTGCGTGGGATGAGACTCTTTAGGTCGCTCAAGGGAGGATCACCTCGGAGTTCAATTAACCGTCCTCCATCCTCTTTACGCCCAGATGGCGACCGGTATTCCAAAACTGTCAACCGGCGGCGGATCGGGAGACGGCCTCGCCTCGCCACGGGCGATGCGGCCGGCGATCAGCATCATGGCGGCGGCGTCCAGAAAATCGTCGGCGGCGGCGCCGCGCGGCGGCGGCTGGTCGAGGAAGGCGAAGTCATAGCCGTGCCGGCAGAGCAGCGCCTTGCGCTCGGCCATTCCGGCCGGATTGACCGCGCCCTTGATCTTCTTCGGCAATTGCATCGCCTTTTCGCCGTTCAGCCGGCAGAAGGCGACTTCCGGATGCGATTCGAAGATGCGGCCACGCAGGTCGGGCCGTGCGATGAGCAGCGCGTCGATCTCGCGGATCTTGGAAAAGATGCCGAAGGCCTGGATCGACACGCCGCGAGGCGGATCGGATGTGGCCCTGGCCACTTCGCTTGCCCGGCGGTGGGCGTCGTACCACGCCTCGATCGTGGTGAAGTCGCTGGTGTCGGCATAGAGCGCCGCGCGGGACGGGATGGAAAAGACGCTGGACTGACGGGGTCCGAGCAATGGCCGCACCAGCGCCTCCGGCCCGCGCCCGCCCCTGGCCGAAAACTCCGGCAGGCCGATCGGCATGTCGACGGCGATGACCGCGTCCCCTGAAACCGCCGCAAGCAGCGCGGCGAAACTGGCGAAGACCTCGACCGACGGCGACGCTCCCGGATTGCGCCGCACGGCGATCCAGCCGGCCTTGCAGCCATCGGCGCCGACGAGCACTGCCCCGGGCACGATCCCGGCCGGGGTCACGCCCGGCGGTCCCGCCCCGGATGCGTGAGGTGGCGCAGCTGCACCATGGCCATCGGGTGCGACAGGCTCTGCGCGTCGGTTTCCAGCTGCAGTTCGTCGCCGCCGCGTTTGGCGGTGCGTGCCAGGATTTCATAGACGGCAGCCGTGGTCGACTGCAGCGCCTTGATCGCCGGCTGGCCGGACAGGATTCGCGCCAGGTAGACGGCCGCCGTCAGGTCGCCCAGGCCGTTCGGCGGCTTGTCGATCAGGCGGTGCTCGGCGAGAAGCGCGTGAGTGCCGTCGAGCAGAAGGTTGCCGGTGCCGCCCGTCATCATCGACTGCGCCGAGGTGACCAGCATGGTCGACGGTCCGGCATGAAGTGCTGCCGCGATCACCGATTTCAGATCCGGAAGCGGCGCGCCGGCCATCCATTCCAGCTCGTAGCGGTTGGGGGTGGCGATGTCGGCGATCGGCATCAGCCGGTCGCGCATGGCAGCGGCGGTGGGCTCGGGCACGTAGAGGCCGCCGGAATCGCCCATCACCGGATCGCAGATATAAACCGCATCGGGCGTTCTCGCCTTGACCGCGGCGACCAGCGAGGCGACCGCCTCGGCCTGGCCGGCCTCACCGAGATAGCCCGACAGCACGGCGCCGACCTCCCCCAGCCATGGCGCGCGCTCGAGGTCGGCCATCAGCGCCTTGAACTGGTCGAGGGGCGGCACGATGCGCGTTGCCCGTCCGTGGCCGGGATGCCAGGGCAGGATGACGGTCGGCACCGCCCAGACCGGAAAGCCCAGAGTCTCCAGCGCGAAGACGGCGGCACGGTTGCCGACCGAGCCACGGGCGACATGACTGGAAATGACGATGACCGCACGCGGCGCGTCGGGTTTTTCGGCGCTCATTGTTCCTGATTCCTAACTGCCCCGGGTGAGGAAAAGCACGAGCCAGACCATCAGGCCCAGCGCCAGAAGCAGGCCGAGTATCCTGCCAATGCGCGTGCCCCAGACCTCGATCGGATCCGAGCCGTCGGCATCGGTGGCGGCGACATGGTCGCGCATGTCCCTGGTTTTGCGCGCCACGAAGGAAGCGCCGGCCGGATCGGTCTCCTGCGCGACGCGTTCGAGGATACGGCGCGATTCCCGTTCGCTGTCCTGGCGTTGCGCCATGATGATGTCCCGTTTTGGCCGAACCTTATCGCGTTCGCGCGGCCAATCACAGGGTCTTGCGAGGCGCGAGGCGTCCAGGCAGGCCGTTGCCGGCGGGATGCCGTTTTCTTGCGCGCCGATTGTGGTAATGCTTCGCATGCAACTTATGCCGAGGGACCTCATCATGCCTGCCCAGCGCCTTGCTCGACCATCGACATTCCGCACGCTGCCCGCCTTCCTGATGATGGCAATCGTGCTGCCGCTGCTTTCCGCCTGCGGCTACAACACCATTCCGACAGCGGAGGAGAACGCCAAGGCGGCCTGGAGCGAGGTGCTCAACCAGTACCAGCGCCGCGCCGACCTCATCCCCAACCTGGTCGAGACGGTGAAGGGCTATGCCTCGCATGAAAAGGACACGCTCGACGCCGTGGTCGAGGCGCGCGCCAAGGCGACGCAGATCACCGTGACTCCCGAAACGCTGAAGGATCCCGACGCGCTGAAGAAATTCCAGGATGCACAGGCCGGGCTGACCAGCGCGCTGTCGCGGCTGATCGCGGTGTCGGAGGCCTATCCCGACCTCAAGGCCAACCAGAACTTCCTTGCGCTGCAGGCTCAGCTCGAAGGCACCGAGAACCGCATCGCGGTGGCGCGGCGCGACTATATCCAGGCGGTTCGCGACTACAATCTGACGCTGAAGACCTTCCCGTCGGTGCTTTGGGCAACGTTCTGGTTCCGCAGCAACGAGCCTTTCGCCAACTTCACCGTCGACGAAGACAAGATGCAGCCGCCGAAGGTGGATTTCGGTACCGGCACCACCAAGCAGGGCGGCTGAGCGCCTCGACCAAACTTCATCGGGCCCATCAAAGTTGAGTTCCTTCGCCCCCCTCTCTGTCCTGCCGGACATCTCCCCCTCAAGGGGGGAGATTGGACGTCACCTTGGCCTTCGCCAATCTCCATCGCTGCAAGAGGAGCGCCGTGGGCCACGCAGCCAATCTCCCCCCTTGAGGGGGAGATGTCCGGCAGGAC
>NZ_JAFKIC010000062.1 GCF_017306585.1 Mesorhizobium sp.
ACCGGCCCGCATGGCCGTGTGGTCAAGGCCGATGTCGATGCCGCGATCGCTGGTGGTGGCGCGAAGGCCGCTCCGGCCGCCAAGGCGCCAGCTGCCGCGCCGGCGGCCGCCGCTCCCGCTCCTGCCAAGGCGATGTCGGACGACCAGGTCTTGAAGTTGTTCGAGGAAGGCTCCTACGAGCTCATCCCGCATGACAATATGCGCAAGACCATCGCGCGCCGCCTTGTCGAAGCGAAATCCACCATCCCGCACTTCTACCTGACGCTCGACTGCGAACTCGATGCGCTTCTGGCGCTGCGCTCGCAGTTGAACGCGGCGGCGCCGATGAAGAAGACCGACAAGGGCGAGGCGCCCGTCTACAAGCTGTCGGTCAACGACATGGTCATCAAGGCGATGGCGATGGCGCTGAAGGCGGTGCCGGACGCCAATGCGTCGTGGACAGAAAGCGCCATGGTCAAGCACAAGCATGCCGATGTCGGCGTCGCCGTGTCGATCCCGGGCGGGCTGATCACGCCGATCATTCGGCATGCCGATGAAAAGACGCTGTCGACCATCTCCAACGAGATGAAGGACCTTGCCAGCCGCGCGCGCAGCCGCAAGCTGAAGCCGGAAGAGTATCAGGGTGGCACCACGGCGGTGTCGAACCTTGGCATGTTCGGCATCAAGGATTTCGCCGCGGTTATCAACCCGCCGCACGCGACGATCCTGGCGGTCGGCGCCGGCGAGGAGCGGGCGGTGGTCAAGAACGGCGAGATCAAGATCGCCACCGTGATGTCGGTGACGCTTTCGACCGACCATCGCGCCGTCGACGGTGCGCTGGGGGCGGAACTGCTGGTCGCCTTCAAGAGCCTCATTGAGAATCCAATGGGCATGCTCGTCTAGCCCTCGGACGCGGGCCGGCGCCAATGATACGCCGGCTCACGACAGAAACGGCTTGTCAGGCGCCGACACGTGACCCATGTTCTGGATGGAGCGCGACCAAGGGAGGCCAGCATGCCCGCATTCGACCCATCTGACGTCAAGACCTTGCTCGGCAAGGTCATGGCCACGTCGCCATCCGACATCAAGCTGGTGGCGCAGCGTCTGCACGATCACGCCTTCGAGCCGCGCATGTCGGCGGAAGAGACGAAGCAGCTCGTCGCCAGCCTTGGCTATGAAAACCTCGATGCGTTCTGCAGGGATATCGGCCTGCCCGCGCATATCGCCGAGCGGTGGAGCCGCTTTGGCGTTTCCGGCGAGATGAAGCAGGTGTTCATCCTGCTGGCGGCGCAACGCAAGCGCGTGGCCGAGGCGATCGCCGAGTTCGAATCCATGACCCATGTCGGCGTCGAGGATTTCTTGCGCGAGCGCGGCCTGATTTAAGGTGTGTGGCTATTCAGGTGATGCCGGTCTGCAAACGGCAGCTTCCTGCGCTTCCGGTGCTCACGTACAGAAAGTACGCTCCGCTCCGGTTCTCGGAACCAACCGTTTTCGACTCGGCCTGACCTGAATTTCAACACACCTTAAGTCTCAGCCACCTTTGGCCAGCAGCGCCTTGGCCGTGTCGCTGTCGGTGATCAGCACATTGGTGCTGACGGCCTTCAGCGCCGCCAGGATCGCCGCCACCTTGCGTTTGCCGCCGGCGGCCAGCACGACATTGGGCACGTTGCCGACGACGTCGAGATCGATGGCCATGACGCGGCGGTTGACCTCATGGTCGACGAGCCGGCCTGCCGCATCGACAAAATAGCACAGCATGTTGGCGACCGCGCCCCTGGCCTTGAGCGGTGCGATCAGCGATGACGGCACGATGCCGTGCCGGAAGATCGTGGCGTCGGGCGACATATCGCCGACGGTGAGCAGCGCGATGTCGGCGGCGGCGGCGCGGCGTCGCACGTCCTGCAGAGCCGGTTGCGCCCACAGCAGATCGCGCAGTGCAGGATCGTCCACGGTTACCGGCGCCGTGATCTGGTAGCTGTCGATCTCGAAGACATCGGCGACCTTGGCGGCGACGATCGAGGGGTTGATCCACTGAGAATGCGGGAGGCTACCGACGAGCGCCACGACCGACGCATGCTTCAACTGGCGACGGGCGAGGAAGCCGAGACTGGAATGCAGCGTCGCGCCGCCGCCGATGGCGAGTGTCATGCCGTCGCGCATCTGTTCGCCGAGATAGGCGGCCACGGCATGGCCGATTGCCTTTTCCAGGTGCTCGTGCGCCGAAGGGGTCGGGATGACGACCGCGGCATCGAGACCCCAGCGTCTTTCCAGGTCCCGCTCGAGCGACACCTGTTCGGCGGTCGGCGCGTTGATCATGGTAACGACGATGCCTTCGGCGGTGCAGGCGGCCAGCGTCCGCATGACCTTCACCCTCGAGACGTCGAGCTTTTCGGCTATCTGCTCCTGCGTGAGGCCTTCGACATAATAGAGCCAGGCGGTCTTTACGTTGAGGTCGGAGGAAACCATCGGCAGGCGGGTTGGTCCGGGCTTTTCCGTGGGCATAGGTTCTCATCCCTCATGAGCCTTGGCTGGGCGAACCGTCATCGGAGAAACACATGTCTTGTGTCAACCGGACGCCGGTTCGCGGCTGACGGATTGTCGCACATCTCTGTTCATTTGTAATTGACATTGAACATATGAACATATTTTGTGGGTTTCACGCGCTGTGTCATCCACCAGTCATATGCGCCGTGCAGGGAGGACGGGACGGGGTACTGGCCAGGGGCCGGACCGGTCGTGCACAGACAAGACAGGAGGTCTCATGAAGACGCATTTCATCAAGCTGCTGGCCAGCCAGCTGGCCCTCGCGGCGACTTTGTTTGCCGGCGTGGCAAACGCCGAAACGCTGACGCTCTACACATCCCAGCCGGAAGCCGACGCGGCCAAGACCGTGGAAGCCTTCAAGAAGGCGCAGCCCGGCGTCGACGTCACCATCTACCGTTCCGGAACCAGCGACATCCTGACCAAGATGGCGGCGGAGTTCGCCGCCGGCAGTCCGCAGCCCGACGTGCTTTTGATCGCCGACGCGGTCTCGATGGAGCTGTTGAAGAAGGACGACCGGCTGATGGCCTATCCCGAGGCCAAGCTCGACGGCATCGAGGCGGATGCCTATGACGCCGGCAAGACCTATTTCGGCAGCAAGCTGATCACCACCGGCATCGTCTACAACACGGCCGCGGCCGAGAAGCCGCAGCATTGGGCCGATCTCGCCAAGCCGGCCTATGCCGATGGCCTGGTGATGCCGAGCCCGCTCTATTCGGGTGCTGCCGCCTATCTGCTGTCGGGCTTCGCCGGAGACAGCAATTACGGCTGGGACTTCTTCCAGAAGCTGAAGACCAACAACACGGTGAGCGTGCGCGGCAATGGCGCGGTGCTGAAGTCGGTCGCGTCGGGCGAGAAGCCGTACGGCATTCTCGTCGACTTCATGGCGATGAACGCCAAGAAGAAGGGTTCGCCGGTCGAGTTCGTATTCCCCAGTGAAGGCGTGCCGGCCGTAACGGAGCCCGTCGCCATCATGAAGACGGCCAAGAATGTCGAAGGCGCCAAGAAGTTCGTCGACTTCATTCTTTCCGATGAAGGCCAGAAGCTGGCTCTGTCCATGGGCTACCTGCCGGCGCGCGCCTCGGTCGGCCGCCCCGACTGGTTGCCGGAAGGCGTCAAGGTCAAGGTGATGCCGTTCGACACCAAGGCGATCGTGGCCAAGACCGACGCCGACAAGGCGAAGTTCCAGGAACTGTTCGGCGGCTGAGCCGGCAATCGCGGCGGGGGGTGCCGGTTCGCCGACATCCCCACCGCCCCCGGGCGAAATCCGCCCGCATCGATCCAGGAAAACGCAATCATGCCGACACGCATCAGGGAAAGCCGGGGCCAGGAAATGGCCCTGACGGCGGCGGTGGCCGTCGTCATCGTGCTGCTTTCGCTGCTGCCCATGCTGCGCCTCGTCAAGGAGATCGTGGCGCCCGGCGGCACCCTGTCGGCAATCGCCATCGAGACCGGCTTGCGCAGCCCGGCGACCTGGGTTGCAACCTGGCATACGCTGGTCGTCGGCATAGGCGGCACCCTGCTTGCGGTGCTGTCAGGAACGCTGGTGGCGGTTCTGGTCTCGCTCACCGACATACGCGGCCGCAGCGCCCTGGTGCTGTGCTACGTCATGCCGCTGATGATTGCCCCGCAGGTGACGGCGCTGGCCTGGCTGCAACTGTTCGGACCGGCAAGCCCGTTTCTCAAGCTGTTCGGGGCGGCGCCGCCGCTCGGCACCAAAAACCCGCTCTATTCGACATCGGGCATCATCCTGCTGCTTGGCGTGCAGTATGGCCCGCTGGTGTTCCTGCTGGTGCGGGCCGGCCTGCGCAAATTGCCGCGCGAACTGGTCGAAGCCGCGCGTGCAGGAGGCGCGAACTGGTTCACCGTGCTCATCACCATCGTGCTGCCGCTGATGACGCCTTCGATCATGGCGGCGTCGGCATTGGCTTTCGTCTCCTGCGTCGGCAATTTCGGCATCCCGGCTTTCCTCGGCATTCCCGCCAATTATCTTGTGCTGCCGACGCTCATCTACCAGAAGCTGGCAGGCGGCGGCCCGGCTGTGCTCGGCGAGACGGCGTTCCTGTCGGTGCTGATCGGTGTCATCGCCATGGCCGGCATCCTTGCCCAGGAGGTGATGAGCCGCCGGCGCGACTATCGCATCTCCTCGACCTCGTTGTCCGCCGAGCCCTATGAGCTCGGCCGCTGGCGGCCGGTCATCCAGGCCAGCCTGTGGCTGCTGATCCTTCTGGTTTTGGTGCTGCCGCTGTTCGGGCTGGTGCTTACATCCCTGGTGCCGGGCTACGGCATCGCGCTGACGGCCAAGACGGCGACGCTCGACAATTACCGCTTCGTGCTGTTCGAGCACGATGCAGCCAACCGCGCCTTCTTCAACAGCTTCTGGCTGTCGATCGCGGCGGCCTTCTTCGCCGTCATCGTCGCCGTGCCTGTGGGCTATCTGATCGCCTGGGGCAAGCAGCGCTGGGTGCGGCTGCTCAACCTTTCGGTTGAACTGCCCTATGCCTTGCCGGGGGTGGTGCTGGCGATCGCATCGCTGCTCATCTTCCTGCGACCGATCCCGTTCACCGGCATCCAGCTTTACAATACGGTCTGGATCATCCTCTACGCCTATCTCGCCCGCTTCCTCGTGCTGGCGCTGCGGCCGACGATCAGCGGCTACCACCAGATCGACCGGGCCCTGGAGGAAGCCGCACAGGTGGCGGGCGCCGGCCTGTTCACGCGCTTGCGCACCATCGTGTTTCCGCTTGTGGCGCCGGCGGCTATTGCCGGTGGCCTGCTGATCTTCATGACAGCGCTCAGCGAACTCACCGTCTCGGCGCTGCTGTGGTCCTCGGGGTCCGAGACCATCGGCGTGGTGATGTTCTCCTTCGAGCAGGGCGGCGATTCCAACTATGCGGCGGCGATGTCGGTCATCACCGTCGCGGTCACCTTCGTGCTGATGCTGGTGACCAATCTGCTTGCCCCTCATCTTCCGAGCGGAGTCCTGCCATGGCGCGATTGACACTGGACCATGTGACCAAGAGCTTCGCTGATTTCGACGCGGTCAAGGATGTCTCGATCGACGTCGCCGATGGCGAATTCCTTGCGGTGCTCGGCCCTTCCGGATGCGGCAAGACGACCTTGCTCCGGCTCGTCGCCGGATTCGAAAAGGTGAGCGCGGGCGAAATCCGCATCGGCAGCGACGTCGTTTCGAACAGTGGCGGCAGCGTCGCGCCGGAAAAGCGGCGGGTCGGCATCGTGTTCCAGAACTATGCGCTGTGGCCGCATATGACGGTGGCCGAGAACATCGGCTATTCGCTGAAGGTGGCCAAACTCGATAAGGCCGTGGCACGCCGGAAAGTCGAGGACGCGCTGGCCCTGGTCAATCTGCAGGGACTGGGCGATCGCAGGCCCGCCAATCTCTCCGGAGGCCAGCGCCAGCGGGTCGCGCTGGCGCGCTGCCTCGTCGCCGCGCCTTCGCTGGTGCTGTTCGACGAACCTTTGGCCAATCTCGACGTGCATCTGAGGGCCTCGATGGAGGATGAGTTCGCCGCTTTCCACAAGCGCTCGGGCACCACCATCGTCTACATCACCCACGACCAGGCCGAGGCGATGGCACTCGCCGACCGCATCGCGGTGATGGATCACGGCCGGCTGGCGCAGCTTGCGACACCGCGCGAGCTCTATCATGAACCGGCAAATGAAATGGTGGCATCCTTCATCTCGCAAGGCATTCTGCTGCCGGCCGATGTGTTGAGCGCGGAAGAGGCTGGCCATTGCAAGGTCAGGGTGCTCGAAACCGAGCTTGTTGTCCGCTGCCGGCCCGGCGAACTGCCCCGTGCCGGGGCGAAGATCTGCTGCCGGTCCGCCGATCTCGAGGTTTCGGCCGACAGTTCGGGGTTCGATGGCCTGGTCAAGCGCGTGATCTATCAGGGTGGCGCGGCGCGGATCGAATTCACGCCCGCCGCCGGCCCTGACCTCACCCTGCATTTCGAGCAACCGGACCCGGTCACGCTGGTGAGCGGAGCCGAGGCGCGGTTGCGCTTGAAATCCGGCTGGCTGATCCCGGCGGCGGGGCCGGCATCGTGATGATGCTGGACCTGCTCGGCGGCTTTGGGGAAAAGGGCCGCACCAGCGTTGCCGTCAGCAGCGGCAATGATCGCATATTGCTCGACGCCGGCATCAAGGTCGGCGCCTCTAGCGCGGACTATTATCCGGCGCTCGGCGGTTCGGCAGCGGATATCGACGCGCTGTTCGTCTCGCCTGCCCCT